>NZ_SHKN01000005.1 GCF_004217115.1 Ancylomarina subtilis
GCATTAAAAATGGGTGGTGGTGGGGCTAGTTGGTGGTCATTACGCCGAGGCTTCATAAAAGGCGCGAGCCGCCTGCGAGTGGGAGGCCGTGACTGACAAGTAAAACAAGGCACTTGTGATTGCCAGCCAGCGGTTTTTGGCGGTTTTTTTGAGGCTGGGTGGTTGTAGCTGGGTGGAGGGCAAGTCCAGCTATGTTTCATATCCTCATCTAATCAATACTAATCATGAAACATATTAGAATAGCCATTGCCCTTTGCCCAGGTGTGTAGGTAAAGGGCTTGCGATTGAGTTAAAATATGCGGTGGACTCTCCTTTTAGAAAATGGGAATCTATAAATTATCATTTTACTAATTAGATTCCCAGTGGCGGAGATAGCATTATTTTACGAAGAGCAAGTACTGTCCGTGGCCTCTCAAAAAAGATGACAAAAACCGATAGCGGCCGACCTAGCAGGCGAGCCTAAAATGAGCAATGGAGGCACTTTTGACTGGTGGATTTTGCTTGATAAAAATAGATAATCTTTATACACCCCTACCCTAACAATCATATACACTTAAATAATAAACAGCCACGAGACAAAAGGGCCGGGAATTGCTGTGAACGACGAAGGGCGGAGCGCGAAAAGTATGACAGGGTTGCGATAATAGAACTGAGCTCAAAACTTATTCGGAGCCTCAACAAAAGTGAGACCCCGAAAGTATTCTAATGAGTTAGCAACTTTAGGTAACAAATACCTGTTGGCAGTGGAACCTATTTCAATAAAAAATAGAAAGGATGAGGTTTAAAAACAGTGGAGCAGACAATAGGATTTTGGAAACCCCTGGCGAGCTTTTTGCAGCAGCCCGAGGAGAGAACGCCATATTTCCTTTTCAAACTTTAAACGCTGTCAAGCCTAAAAAAACACTAACAGTTTATTATACGAATCTTCAATTGATGTTTTATTATACTCGAAAACTAAATATTACTTTTAAGAAATAGTTGTTAGCAACAGAAAATTGTTACAGTTTAGAATCGACCATATTATAAAACGACTAGGATTAGGAATTACATAATTCAATTCACAGGCAATTGTTTTCCAGCATAAGTACCATAATTTTTTCCAGATACTTTTCCTTCTTTATAATAATCACACAATAACTTTAATGCTACATCAATATCATTTTTGTCTTCAATTTGAATTTTACCATCCTTACACTTTAACTCAAGATTAAATTCTTTACCCACCTGACGCATTAGAGCAATTGATTCAGTAGTAATATTATCTGCATTTCCAGTTTTCTGCAAACGAACAAGTTTTTTATGAATTGATGGTGTTTCCGCCACTTCTTTAGAAATTAACTCTACGCCTTCAATCATATTAGAATTTTTAAGAGATTCCACAACATCTTCGGCAACTTTCTTGAACTCTTCTGCTAATCCAACAATTTGTTCAAATTGAGTTTTCTTAAAAATATAGAACGCATCTTCCCAGAAAACACAATCAATTTGTTTATCCAAATTTACTGTTTCACCATGTAATAACTCTAACTTATTGCTCTTAGTACTAAAGTAAGTACGAATAGAATTCATTTTTCCTTTTTTACTCCCCTTTTTTTCATCAATAGCCACTTTCCCTGAAAGAATTTTACGAAACGTATATATCCATTCGCCCTCATTATCAAAACCAACACAATAAGCCCACATCTCCTCATCAAGAACAATAGATTCTATATTTTGAATTGTCTTAATTTTAGATTTTTTGGGTAGAACATTATAAATGACATCAGCAAATGATAAAGCTTTCGTTTTCATCTGATAAGTGAAAATTTGCTGAGTATCATCGGAGATCACATCATAATCTGAGACTTCAAAATTCTTTTTATGCATAAACTCTAACTGATCAACTGTCAAGTCATATAAATGTTCTCTTATATCAGGATTAACATCTACTCGATATAACTTATAGTCAAACTTATCCATTGATTTTGCCGATTTTTTCAACCCTTTTTTCAAAACCCTAGTTATAAAATATAATTGCAGGTTCTTAGGTGTGAGATCCTGAATCGTTTCAAGTAAATTCTCAATCATTATTTATTGTTTTAGAGTAATACATTTTATGACCAATTTCGTATATTTTTATTCTTTCATCTTCCTGAAGATATTTATCTCTAGAAATAATAAACCCTGTTCTTGTTGCATTGCTTTCTTCATAATCAACTTCATATAAAGAATATTTTATACTCAATACAGGATTAATTAAAACTAAGGAAGAGTTAATGTAAATTCTATAAATAATTAATATTAAAAACAGAATTGAAAACAGCTCAAACCAGTTATTTAACTCTAAAAAAACAAATGGAATAATATAAGTTGCGATATAGCTAATTGCTTCGCTGTTTTTATTTCGTATATCTTTTACCTTGACTGAAAAACCATTTTCTACATCACGATCCAAATTTGAAACTGTAAAAAGGAATCCAACATATCCAATTATGGAGATTAAGGTTAAAATAACTGATAAGCCAAATTTTGTAAGAAAGATTTCAAAAGCTTCAGAATTTACCCCTCCAAAGTGAAAGTATTTGTAATTAGAATTGAATTGTTTAGCTATCAATAACACAAACAGCGGCAAATAAGATGTGGCAAACAATGAAAATTGTGCCATAGATTGCAGTCTATTAGTTCCGTCTTTTGCCATTACCCTTACAATTATTTTGTCAAATAAAATAAACGTAAATCTAAAAAATTATTTAAACAAACTCGAAGTACGACGAAATTAATTCACTATATACAAAAGATATAAACATCTTCACCAACACATAATGACAAGACGTCATGACTACACAAGCAAACATGACAAAAATTGATAATACATTATAGTAATATATTTTTTTTTATATCACATTAATCATCTGTTCATCCCCAAGCGATGGACACTTAACAATTATTTGAAATTATAACATAGTATTGTTGATTTGTGGCAGGGAATTTGGGAAGTGATAGCAGACCGAAGGAATTGTGTCGGTCTGCTGTTTAGTCATTTAAGACATTTGTTTTTAGCGACACAAAAATATCACTTTTGACTGAAAGTAAAAAAGAAATCACAATTGCTTGAAGTAAGCAACTTCACTTGTTGAAACCATAAATATTAAGATATGGCTACAAACCCACCCAAAGGTGATGGACACAGAAATGGAGCCGTCCGAAAAAGATCTCAAACACATAATCCTAAAACGGATCAATATGTCAAAAGAGATACAGAAACTGGACGCTTTATGGATGTAAAAAAGGACGGTACTCCTTTCAAGGGTGTGCGTAAAGAGAAGTAAAGCAATTTCACTTTTTTATGAGTAGGTAAGTTATCTAGACCTTTGGAACTTAGATAAAAACATCTAATAATATTTTAAAAGTATGGCATATTACTATGTAAACAAGAATGCACAATCAAATGGAGATCATGAAGTGCACAAATCAGGCTGTTCTCATATGCCCGATACTGAGAATAGACATTATGTAGGAGATTATTCAAATTGTAGTGATGCAGTTAAAAAAGCTAAGCAAACTTACAAACAATCAGATGGTTGTTATTATTGCTGCAATGCTTGTCACACAAGTTAGATTATCTTAATAATTAAAAGCCACACAATTGTGGCTTTTAATTTTATGACATCTCATTATTATAATTTTAACAGTAGATTGCATAGAAAACCTTATTTCCCTGTTTCTAGATACTAATGTCATGCTAATGAGTTTCTGAGCATAATTAATTCCAATATACCATGAACAGAATTGTATTGGTACTATATTTGTTAACAAACAAAAAATTAAAAATTCAATACAACGAGAATAAAACAGTTATGCAGACTGAATATGACAAGAATAAACTAGTAGATAATGTTTATGCTCATAATATAAAACGTGAGGTGGTATATATTAAAGATGTACCAAGCGGAAGGAATGGCTATTACTGTATGGGCTGCGATCATCCTATGCAAGCGGTAAAAACAAAAATAGCGAATAGAAAATCTTTTTTCCGACACGATGTAACTGATGTCAAGATAGAGAGAAAATGTACATATTCAGATGTGGACTACAGGCAAAAATTCGCTAAAACAGTCTTACAAGAAATCAAACGTATTAAAGTCCCCACACTATACAAATATCCACCCAAAGGATGCGTAGGAGTCAAAAATCTCTTAGCTAAATCAAAATACATTACTGCCCATACTGTAAGGATTAACATGCCTTTTTACGAAGATAAAAAAGGTGAAATACAATATGGAAAAAATGAAGATGGAAAAGATAGATATCTTTTAGAGAAACCTGATGTCAGTTTCTTTGATATCGAAGGAAAGCCAATACTCTTTATTGAGCTCGTGACAAATCACAAACCAAATATTGAGAAAATACAAAATTACCATCGGTTAGGAATCGATACGGTACAAGTACTAGTCCCCAAAAGTTCACGAGAAGATATTGAAGAAGCATTTAAAATAACATCCCATACTAAATGGCTATACAATTATGAAGAATCAAGCACTGAATATATACAATCTGCCACTCCATCTACAGAAGGAATATCACCTATTGATAAAGACCAAAGACGAATTTTCGAAGAAACAATCTCGTGCAGATCAGTACGAATTAACAACCTTATACGATCAATTAAACGATGTTTGGAATCTGAACACTACAGAGGCATTGAAGATGGAATTAGATCAGAAACATCAAGAGTTAAGAGAAATACAGAAGGAGCTAGAGAACAATTGCGAGGAGTACAAGATAAAAGAAGAGAAGAAATACAACAAAAATATCGAGGACAGGAAAGTGAGCTTGAAGAAAAAGAGCGAGAACTTAGAGAAACAAGTGGAAATTTGGAAACAAGATATTATAATAAAAAAGGAGAACTTGAGAAAGCTCACAGAGAACAACAAGAAATTAACGGCGGAGGAAGTTCAAAAATTAAAGACATTGACAGCGCTATCGAATACAAGAAAAGTGTACTTGACAGAATTTTGGAAGAGCAGAAAAAATGGAATGAAGTGTCAAACCATTTTGAAGAAAACAAAGAAGAACTTAGAAAAGAATTTGGAGAACTTAAACGAACAGAACAAAATAACATTAAACGAATTTCAGAAAGAAGAAAAGATCTACCAGAACGATCTAAACAACTTGAAAATATCGAACGAGATAATTTTATCCGACTTAGAAAATCAACTGAAAATAATCTTAAAGAAGAACAAGAAAGAACAAATACAATATCAATCGAATTTAGAGAATCTGAAAAAGAAGAATCAAGAAGCTTTGAAATTGGAAAAGACAAAATCAGATCAGATACTCAGAAACGATCTGAACAAATATGTAGAGAAATTACTGAGGGAAAAATTAGAAAAAATGGAAGACTTACCGATACAATTGAAAAGGGTATTAAAGCCATCTCAGCCCTCGATGATATTGTTGAGGTACGAGAATTATATAAAAGATACGAGACTGCTGAAAAACAATTTAGAATGGGATCTTACAAAAATTGGAATGAGTGAATCTTATTTTTTTAGAAAATTAGAAGAATTAGGGATATTAAATAATTTGTGACATTCTATCGTCTTTTCTATTTTAATCCTAGCAAATCATATTAACATAAGACACTCTTAAAAATATGCATGAATATGACGCTATACTTTTAATACGATTTTAATTAATTTCTCGTCGATAATCTTGTGTAAATCCTTTTGGTTAGGATTCATATTTATAAAAATTGAGGCATCTGATTTGTCTGCCTCTATAATAATTAGATCATTTCGAAGCTGGATTATCTTTAATTTCCAAATACCCAGATCATTATAGAATGCATCTATAGAATACTGAATATAATCGTGGGAATCAAGTATCCAAATTTCTGCTTGAATCCCAAATTTCTCAGATGAATCTTTTGAGATCAAAAATCGTTTTTGAATGGTAAAACCTCCTTTTTGAAGATCCTTTTTTAATGTTTCTTCAGTCGAACCCCACTTACCATGAATTACTTTCCAAACCGGCCAAGTCATACTATTTCAATTTCGTTTACTTAAGCATTATTAACCTTAATTTAAATGGATAAAATCTTCTGGACACTTTTAGTGATGATGCCCATGCGAATGATGCTTTTGTTCAATATCCAATAATACACTTCCTGAGCCTTTAAGCAATCCAATTGCCCATTTTATAATTACCAGTGAACTTAAGATGGCTGCAATTGTATCAATAAATGGAATATCCCAAATCATGGCTACTGTCAATCCCAGTATAGCAGATAAACTTGTAAGTGCATCAGCAATAACATGAAGATATGCTGCTCGAATATTATGATCTGAATGCTCGTGGTCATGATGCAATAAAAATGCACTTATAATGTTTACAATAAGACCAATAATTGCAACAAAGATAGCTTCCTTAAAATTTATGGATACAGGATAAAAAAAGCGTTCAATAGCTTCTACCATGATTACTATCGCAAATATTAGAAGCATTAATCCACTACTATATCCAGATAAAGAAAGAATTTTATTCTTATCACCCGTGAATTTACCTTTTCTAGAAACCCTTCTTACTATTAAATATGCTAACCAACTTAATCCAATAGCAAGTACATGAGACCCCATATGAATTCCATCTGCAAGTAGTGCCATTGAGCCAGATGTAATACCGAAAAATATTTCAACAAGCATTGTCAGGAAAGTTAAAACAACAACCCAGCTTGTTTTTTTTTGATTTTTATTTAAGTGAGATTCGTCCATTGTGTATGATACTTTTTATTAAAAAAAATCAAAAGATATTCTGTTCTGCATTGAATTCCCGAACTTTTGGATTAAAGTCCGGGAATATAAATACCATTAATGCTTATGACCACTATGGTCTTCTTCTTTTTCAGGTGCTCTTTCATATTGACAACATCCTGGCAACTCGTTATAAATTTCATCTTTAGCTTTGTGCATCATCGTATCATGCCCAGCTTTGGCAATAGCCATATGCACTTTGTGAATGTCCGTTTTAGAACTTTCAAAAGCGACTTCAATCATCTTAGTCTCTTTATTCCAATCTGCTATAGTCACACCATCTACAGCAAGAGCAGCTTTTTCTATTCGCTTCTCGCACATACTGCAATTACCAAAAACTTTAAACTTAACGTTCTTTGTTTGAGCAGATAAACTCAAAGTACTAACAAAAAACAAACCGATTAATCCTACTAATTTTAATTTCATAATTTCTATTTTTTATCGTTAATAATAATTTTAAACACTAGCAGCCTGAATTACTCTTTTGATCGCCAGAATGACCGCAACCTGAATGAGAATCATGAGTTTTTCCATTTTTATGAGAATCCTTAGCGTGTTTATGACCTTTCTTCTTATCCTTTTGAGAAAGATCAATTCGATTATATTTACAACACCCATGAAGTGCACTATACACCTCATCCTTTGCTTTGTGCATCTCAGTATCATGCCCTGCATTTGCAATAGCCATATGCACTTTATGGATGTCAGTATTAGAACTATCAAAAGCGACTTCAATCATCTTTGTCTCTTTATTCCAATCTGCACTGGTAACCCCATCCACTGATGAAGCTGCTTTTTCAATACGGCTTTCACACATTCCACAATTCCCTGAAACCTTAAAAGATTCAGTTACATCTTGCGCTACACTTAAGGTTATTCCTAAGAAGGAAAAACAGATTAGACTTAACATTTTTCTGTACATAACATTACTTTTTATTAATTATTTTTAAATATTGGTTGTAAGTCTCATTCGACTTAAAGAAAAATACTCTTTTGTTATTCTGAGGATCCTGTCGGATAATGGCATCAGCTTTATCTACACTTTGCCCCGAGAACGGATCCAATGCGAATAATGCATTGTTCTCATTCCTCATTAATTTGCCTAAACAATTTTGACAGCAGCCCCAATAGGTTTTACTGTTAATTTCAATCGGTAAGGTTGGTCTACTCTTTATATCTCCTCTTAGCATACAAACCATACTATCGGTAATTATTTCCCCCTCAAATGAGGAATAATCCATTTTATCATCACTATTCAACACTGGACCATATACAATTATACCAGCAAGGAATACCAGTAAACCAAGGATTATTAATCCTTGTGCTTTGCCCTTTTTATGGGAAATATTTTTTTCTAGTTTTTTTCGATTTGATTTCGTCATGATTCATTCAATTTTATCAATGATTGTGATAATCATCATTTTGTTTTTCATCATCGTGGTCGTGTTTCTTTGAGTTTATTATTTCTTTCTTAGATAATACTCCTTATTCGTAGACCATTTTACCCACATGTATTCTGAGTAAGCCTAGATCCCAACTCAAGAATAAGCAGTACTGTAATCCTTGTGAATGCTAGAGATTTCATAATCTATCTAAGTCAAGTTATTATTCTAAAAATCATAATCTTCGTTTATGATTTTCGAAGGCGTAAAGCATTTGTAATAACTGAAACTGAACTAAAACTCATAGCAGCTGCTGCGATTAAAGGGCTTAATAAAACCCCAAAAAATGGAAACAAAAGACCTGCAGCAATAGGAATGCCCAAAGCGTTATATATGAATGCAAAAAATAAGTTTTGTTTGATATTACGCATTACACGAATACTTAAATCTCTTGCACGAACAATACCATTAAGATCACCTTTCACAAGAGTAATCTCGGCACTTTGCATGGCAATATCAGTTCCTGTTCCCATAGCAATACCAACATTGGCTTGCTCAAGTGCAGGAGCATCATTTATACCATCACCCGCCATAGCCACGATATGACCTTGTTCTTGCAATTCTTTTACTTTATTGAATTTATCCTCAGGTAAACAATCAGAAACATATTCATCGAGTTCCAATCCATCGGATATTGTTCTCGCAGTATTCTCATTATCACCTGTTAACATCACAACCCTAACATTCATTGCTTGAAGCTTTTTGATAGCTTCCTTAGATGATGGTTTTAATTTATCGGACACACTAATTATACCTTCCAATTGATCTTCCGCAATTAAAAACATAACTGTCTCGCCTTCGGTTTGCTTTTGCTTAACGAGCTCTTCCTGTAAATCTGTCAATTTAAGATTATGATCTCTTAACAATCTTTGATTTCCAAGACTAATGTTCACTCCTTGACAAAATGCCTTGACCCCTTTTCCTGTTAGCGACTCAAACTTGGTAACAGGTAATGGCTTAATATCAATATTAATGGCACCTTTCACAATGGCTTCCGCCACTGGATGTTCGCTTAGTGCATCAACTGAAGCAGCTAACTGCAATACATCCGAATTCCTTAATTTATTAAATGATTGATAAGTTTTAAGGGTCGGTTTTCCCTCTGTCAAAGTTCCTGTTTTATCAACAATTAAAATATCGACTTTATTCATTTCTTCTATTGATCTTGCATCCTTAACTAATACTCCAGATTGCGCTCCTCGCCCAGTTCCCACCATAATAGAGACTGGAGTAGCCAATCCCAATGCACATGGGCACGCAATTATCAAAACCGAAACCGCATTAATAAATGCGTATGCATATGCAGGTTCAGGACCGAATATTGCCCAAATAATAAAGGTGCAAATCGATATAGCAAGTACAACAATTACAAAATATTTGGCTACTATATCAGCTAACTTCTGAATTGGTGCTTTTGAACGACTGGCTTCATTTACCATCGCTATTATCTGAGATAAAAGCGTATCAGAACCAACCTTTTCAGCTTTAAAATCGAAAGATGTTTTACCATTTATTGTACCTCCAGTAACTTTATCATCTTTACTTTTTTCAGCTGGAATTGGCTCACCAGTTATCATACTTTCATCTATTACAGCTTCACCTTGAATAATAAAGCCATCAACTGGTATTTTTTCTCCTGGCTTAACCCTTAAAACATCACCGATATGAACCAGTTCAAGTGGAATTTCTTCTTCATTTCCATCTTTAAGTCTATGAGCAATCGGAGGAGACAGATCGAGTAAGGCCTTTATTGCTGCATTGGTTTTACTGTGAGCTTTTAGCTCGAGCATTTGACCAAGCAATACCAACGTGAGTATTACTGCGGCAGCTTCGAAATACAAATGAACATTTCCTAAAGAATCCTTAAATTGATTAGGAAAAATATCCGGAATTAGAAGAGCTAATACACTAAAGATATATGCACTACCGACTCCAATTGATATTAAAGTCCACATGTTCGGATTCCAGGTTCGAATCGATTTCCAACCACGGATAAAAAATTCTCTACTCGAATAAAAGACAACTGGAGTCGCTAAAATAAATTCAACCCATCCCCAAAAGAATTTAGAAGCAACTAAATCTAACTGTAGAAAACTAAAAAAATCAGACATCGCAATAATAAAAACAGGAATACTCAAAATTAAAGCAAGTCGAAATTTTTTCTTCATCTGTTGATATGCATTGTCATCACTAGATCCAGTTTCCTTTTCAGCAACCAAGTGCATTCCACATACTGGACAATCACCGGGTTCAGCATACATCTTATCTCCTTCACAACGCATAGGACAAAAATATGTACCATTGGATATATCAAGATTTTCACTATTGTTCCTTTGATGATGAACATGATCCTGATTATTTTTTTTGTTCACAGAAATCAGGTTCATATTGCAAACTGGGCATTGCCCTCCTTTGGAATACACCTTATCACCTTCACATTTCATAGGGCAATAGAAAACTCCTTGAAAAGAATTTGTTTTTTTTGCTTCCTCTGAACAACATTCATGATTTTTTTTGAACTCTTTATTCATAGCGTGAATTTTAGTAATTTTCAATCAAGTCAAGGGGTATCCAACCCTAATTGGAACTATAAAACTGACAACCCCACAACACTAAATCTTCATCTGACTACCAACACCTTGCACCTAAACATGTGCCTATTGGCATATTAAATTTGTTGGCTATTATTTCAAAGACAATTTTCCAGTTTGATTTCTATCAAGCTATATTGTCAAAACCTAGGGTACCTGAAAAAAGGAAATAGATAAAATTACTATTGCGAATATATCGTTCATGGTGTCAATTTCTAATACAAATAACCCTTCACAGACTTGCCACAACTACCCATCCACAATCAGAATATGAGAATCAAATCATTTTAGATTCAATAAATTATTTCCCTAAGTCACTCCTAAGGATGAATTTATTTTAAGTTATAGTAGAGAAAATTAGGGGACCAAAATTAGTTTTAAACCATATTATGGTCCCCACTCTTCAAAAACTAACCTAACCTTTGCTAGCTATAGTAAACTAGCACCCAAACAAAACATTTTAATAGAAATTTGACACAGACGACTTTAGAGTTAAAAAGAAGTCATCATGTAATTCTCTTGGCTTAAATTTTTCTTGATTAACCCCTAGATCCACGATAAATTGAAACATTTCAACTTTACTTATCTTAGTGCAATTATATTTTAGTTCTATTATATTTTGATAGCAAAACATATCAACAACCCCATCTATACCAAAAAAAAGAGTGTATAGAGATGTTATTTCAAAAGTTGTCAAATTGCTTTCTGCGATGAATTCAATTATTTTTAAATCATTCTCCATAACTATATAATTAAGGCAAATTATAAATTAGTGTTTCATCTCCATTATTAAACCTTTCACTAACATGCTTATAAACAAGCATTTTGACTCCTCCTTCAGTTGTAATTATCTCCATTTCATTACTATTTTCAACCCTTAACAAAGATTCACCACTCTCAGTGATTACATTGAGTGTAAAATTGATTTTGAAATATTCTTCAGCAGGATCTTCATAATTATCTGACATAGTATATTCGACGCAAGAATATACAAGCTCAACTTCTTCGTCCTTATTGAATGTTTTTTGGGAGATAAGTTTGACCTCATCTAAGAAATGATTTTCAGGTAGTGGAAGCTTCACTTTTTTCCAAAGTGTGTTATTCAAATTATATATGTAAATCGTTTGATTCTTTTTATCATACTTCACATACTTAAAAGATCCATCTTCCAATTTAATAGACTTGTATTTCGAATCCATTTTACCCTCATATTTGATTTGTGAAAATCCTGTAAAACAAAAAAATAATACTAATAAAACTGTTATTGCAGTTGCTTTCATAATCTTAGCTCTTTAAAGTTTGACTCGATTGTAAATACCTAACTGTTTCGCTAGTCGTGAGAGGATTCGTTACATTACCTGTTCTTAAGTAAAAAACAGTTCGGTTATTTTCATTTAAATAAACTGGTCTTTCAGATGGTTTTATAACAACAGTACAAATTTCTTTCTCATCAATTCGATGAAAATAGATATGAACATAAGAACATATATTGCGGCCAAAAGCATTAGCGATTATCGTAATTATTCTTTGTTGGAATCCATCTTTATTATTTTTCTTAAGAGTTAAATAATCATTTTCTAATCCCAAAATATTACTCTCATCATCTACACCAATAATTAAAGTTCCACCATTAGCATTAAGAAATCCAGCTATTGATTTTAGAATTACTCCCTCAAGGTTTTTATTGGTTTTAACTTGTCGATAATCGTGTCTGAGAGAAGATTTAAATTCAACGAACTCACTTTCTCCATTTTTTATAAGTGTAGGAATACTTTGTTGTAACAACTTCCTTTTTCCATGAAGCAGCCCATTCTTCTTTTTTAAAGACCTATAATATAACCCAGAGCCAGCTCCAATAGTAGCTCCAAGTACAGAGAAGGCAATAGACATTCCTATCATATGCAAACTAAAGGTGTGAGAAATATTTTCTGCAATTGTTTTTCCCAAACTAATTAAATTATAATCTGTCCCATTTGTATCAAAATCATAAATAAGCATGCTTATTGGGTGCAGAATAAAAAAACCAATTAACAGACCAACTATTGAATGTACGATCAACTCTTTGTTCCGAATTTGGAGATTTGCTTCTTTTATAATATTCATGATATCTTTTTTAGTTTATAATTCAGGAAGGAGCAATTGCTCCTTCCTTACTTAGAAATCACTATTTGATGGTTTCTTTTACCTCACCACATCCTATCATTGCATCACCAAAATAAGGGTTTTGGATATCTGCAGAATTACTTAACCAATATGCTCCTTTATCCCCATTCGCCATTGGACAGAATTGATAGAATGTTGTTACTTTATTCAAACCAAAAGATTTCACACTTTTGTAAAATGTCAGATTAAAATCTGCAAAAGCAGCTCGTTGAAGGTCAATATCCATTTTAGATGCAATTACTTTCAATTTGGATTCAAGTATTTTTAGATCCGCCATCCAAGACATATGAGCGTCACCTTTTAATAAGCTCATATCGATGCCTCCCAATTTTGACAATGATGTCTGTGATACCTTTTTCACTTCCGATGAATTAGAAGTAACAAAAGCCTTAGCTAACACTAAATATTCATTATAAAATGCTGTTAATTGCTTTTTAAATTTCACATCTACATCGAAGTTTTCAATTTTGTGTTTGGATTGATCCATTCCCATATCTCCATGATTATGACCTACAGGAGCAGCACCACCATCCGGGTTCATCATACTTCGTAAACCAACCAATTGAGCAGCAGCATCGATTTTAAACACGCCATTGGTTACAATTTCCTCACCTTCCTCTAAGCCTTCTGAAATCACATAATAGGCACCTGCTTCCGGTCCTAAAACAACTTCACGATATAGAAATGAAGGCGATTCACGATCTTGAATTTTCACATAAACCACTGATCGTTTCCCTGTCCATAAAACCGCTGATTTAGGCACCATGATTTCACTGCTGTTTCCAGCAATTTTTGATTCCAAAACACCTTGAACAAACATTTCTGGTTTTAAAACACCATTCTTATTTTTTGCCTCCAAGCGAACCTTAGCCACACGGGTTTTCCCATTGATAAAAGGATCTATATAAGTCACTTTTGCCGTATAAGATTTCCCTGGCAAACTCTTCAGATTAAAATTGACTTTATCTCCCAATTTAATCCAAGGCAGATCACTCTCGTAAGCATCAAACATCACCCAAACCTTTGAAAGATCCACGACTTTAAATAAGGCCTTCCCTTCTTTCACATAATCTCCCAAAGCAACGTGTCGCATACTTACGGTTCCCGTAATGGGTGATAAAATATTGAAATAGACCTGAGGCTCTCCTTTTTCTTCAATCGCTGCAATTTGCGTATCTGTTAAATCCCAAAGCTTCAATTTGCCTTTAGCAGCGGTATATAAACCTGGACGACTTTCTTTAAAACTAATTGCTTCTAACAACTCTTTCTGCGCACTCAGCAATGCCGGAGAATAGATGCTGGCAAGTTTCTCTCCCTTTCGAACCTGTTGCCCCGTATAATTGACAAAGAGCTTCTCGATACGACCACCAAAACGTGCCGTTAATTCTGAAATATTTCGCTCATCAACCTGAACTTTTCCCTGAAGATTGATTGTCTTAATTGGGGTTCCCTTTTCTACTCTTATAGTCTGAATAGAAGCCAACTTCGCTGCTGATTCCGACATGACGATTTCATTTGGATCCACATCATCTCCTCCTGACTGCATGCTTTTTAATGGAATTAAATCCATTGCACAAATTGGACACAAACCAGGCTTATCCTGCTTGATTTGTGGGTGCATAGAACAGGTCCAGGTTTGAGGATCTGCACTCTCATGATTATGATCTTCATGATTCTCAATCCCCTGTTCTGATGTATTTACATTACCCGAGCCGCCTGACATTAACCAGCCTAGAAACAAGCCTAGAACTAGAACACCAACAACTAACTTGTAATTCTCTTTAATATTCTTGATTATACTTTTCATCGTATTTTATTTTTAATTAATTTATTGCCACCCTTCGACTCCACTCGGGGTTCGGAATTAGTTACCCATTAAATAGGAGATAAATGAAACAGCTGCTTGCTTATCTGCTTTAGCTTTTTCTAATTCTAAATTATATTTCAAGACTTTGCGTTCCATTCTTAAGATTTCCTCGAAATTCATATTCCCAGTCGCATAGTTGGTTTCTAATAAGTGTAAAGCTTTTCTGGCCAATTCGAGTTGTGAATGAAAAAGATGGATGCGTCTTTCTCCATCACGGTATTCTTTCCATCCCTTTTCAAAAAGACTCTCAAGAATATTGCTTTTGTTATCCTGTTCAAGAGTTTTAGCTTTTTCCTGAAAAACCACCTCTTTCACCATAGCCTTGTACTTATTACGATAAAGAGGAATCGTTAAACCGATTTTAGGAAAAACAAAAGCATCGGTTCCAGGTAAATTCATATCACCCCTACCTGTTACGATATAATCAAAGCCGATATTGACATTAGGCTTTCCTGCCTTCCTGGCTACCTCTTTTTTGAAACTTAAAGCTTCTTGTTGAAAACTTAAGCTTAAAAGTTGGTGATTATTGCTTTGAATAGAGTCTAATATGGCCTCTCTGTTTAATGCCAAATCTGTACGCCATAATTCTTCCGGAAGCCAGATCTCTTTTTTACTGTCTTTATTCAATAAATTATTAAACATCACCTCCAAAACAAACTGCTTATCCTTAAGTAAAGCCAGCTGGTTTTCAAGATCCCCCATTTCAATCTCAATGCGATAACCATCGAGTGCAGATACGAGTCCTGCCTCTAACTTAATCTCAGACATCTTTCTAAAAGACTGAAGAATATCTATATTCTCGAGACTAATGGCAATGCCTTTTTTGTTAAAATAGAGATTGTAATACGTAGCTCGTATCTCGTGAAACAACTTTGCTTTAGCCTCTTCAAAGGCCTCATATTTAGCCTTTGCAGCTTGAATCGCACGATTCTCTTTCGCCTTTAATGTTCCAAACCAGGGAAACATTTGAGAGGCCGAGAATTTGAATTCCTGTGGTCCCATTCTTGTTTCTACAGGTTTTATAAAATAGGCAAATGCCACTTGCGGATCAGGCAATGCCTTTACCTGAGGTGCACGCTCCAATGCTGCCAAATAATCGTTGAACTTTGCTTTAAGTCCGGGATTATTTTCTGCAGCCTCTTCCAAATAGCTCCCAAGTTCGCTTTGTCCAAATCCTGAGATAGGGATCGCGAACAATAGAAACAGATAGAAACAGATCGATATATAATGTTTTTTTATCTTCATTTTCTAATCACTTACGTGTTGTAAATTTTAAACAATTTAAAAACCACCTCCCCCTTCGTTCCTCGGGGACTCCTCCTACCCTTCGACTCCGCTCAGGGATCGGGGGGAGAAATATTTGGCTCTTATTCTTGATTTATGGAATCTTGCTTCTTTATACCTCTTTCCTGCCACATGCTATAAAGTACAGGAACTACTAACATGGTTAATACCTCAATGGTCATACCTCCAAATAGTGGAATTGCCATCGGAATCATGATATCGGAACCTTTTCCTGTTGAAGTAAGTACAGGTAAAAGTGCAATGATGGTCGTAGCCGTCGTCATAATAGCTGGGCGAACTCTTTTTGAACCTGCGTCGATAATCAATTCCCGAACTTCCTTTACCGATTGTGCAGACTTCCTTTCTTGCAATTGCTTGATATAAGTACTAATCAAAACCCCATCGTCAGTCGCTACACCAAAGAGAGCGATAAAACCAACCCAAACGGCGACACTCAGATTAATGGTCTGAACTTGAAACAAGTCCCGAAAATTCATTCCTCCCAAAGAAAAATCTAAGAACCATGTCTGACCGTAAAGCCAAAGCATGATAAATCCTCCTGAAAGCGCAACGATAATTCCAGAAAATATCAACGAGGTCGAAACAACCGATCGGAACTGGAAATAGAGAATCAAGAAAATAATCATTAGTGATACAGGAACCACAATCATTAAACGCTTGGTCGCTCTAATCTGATTCTCATAATTACCTGTAAAGACATAAGAGACACCTGCTGGCAACATAAATTCACCAGATTCTAGTTTTTCATTAAGATATTTCTGAGCATTCTCTACCACATCGATTTCAGCAAAGCCTGCTTTTTTGTCGAAAATCACATAACCAACAAGAAAAGTGTTCTCTGATTTGATCATTTGAGGCCCACGAACATAATGGAATACAACTAAATCTCCCAAAGGAATCTGAACACCTGTTGGTGTTGGAATCAAAATCTTCTTTAAAGCTTCTGGGTTATCACGGTATTCACGTGCATATCTCAATCTCACAGGAAAACGTTCACGCCCTTCAACTGTTGAGGTCAATTTCATACCACCAATGGCAGAACTGATAACCGCTTGCATATTCTTTATGGATAAACCATAACGAGCAATGGCATCCCGGTCAATCTCCATTTCCAGATAAGGTTTCCCAACCACTCTATCTGCAAAAACAGACATGCCATTTACACCTTCCACTTGTTTAAGCAGTTTCTCTAATTCGAAGCCAACTTTTTCAATACTCTCCAAATCAGGTCCAAAAACTTTAATTCCCATTGGCGCACGCATCCCAGTCTGTAACATCACCAATCGAGTTTGAATAGGCTGCAACTTGGGAGCTGAGGTCAAACCAGGTATCGTAGCCTTATTGATAATCTCATCCCAAATGTCATTAGGTGATTTGATTTTATCTCTCCACTGACGGAAATATTCACCGTTTTTGTCAATCACTAAGTTTTCCTTTGCAATCAAACGGAATCCTTCTTCCTTGGGATTATAAACCGATCCATCTTTTAAAATAAAAGCGCCATCACGATCTACATTAAAACGCATTTTATGCCCATCCTCGTTTAGAATGTATTCTGATTTGTAATTAATCACATTCTCGTACATAGAGGTTGGGGCAGGATCGAGTGCAGAATTCACACGTCCCCATTTTCCCACTGCAGATTCTACTTCTGGTATGTTATTCAGTTTTTTATCAAGGATGCGAATAACCTCAAGGTTTTCTGCTATACCCGAGTGAGGCATGGTTGTAGGCATCAGTAAGAAAGACCCCTCATCCAATGATGGCATAAATTCTTTTCCAATACCTGGTAATTTTTTATCCAAGTTCTGATAAAGGGCCATTTCTTTCACAAAATTTGGTGCAAAACCAAACATCTTATCAAAACCTTGCCAGCTAGTTACACCGAATAGAACTATTAAGATTGGCAGACTCAAGAACTTCCATTTGTTACTTAAACACCAAGTTAAAATTCTTGAGTAGAAATATACAAAGCTTGACATCAATCCTAAAATCAAAGCAACAATCAGGATAACGAACATGAAATTAGCAAACATACTGTATTGCGCACCCATTGGCATCCAAGCCTTAGTCAGGAAGAACACAATCACCACAATTGTAATGGCAATATTGATAACATTTACTAAATATTTTTTACTCTCATTCCATCTATCAGTCATTAAACTATTTAATCCATAGGCAGAAATCACAATGGCAATATAAAAACCTGAAAAAACTGCAATAAGCAGACCTGCTGCAATCAAAAAGATACTCCAGATTTTCTTATACTTATTTTTATCTACTCGTATTGAAAAAATTAAATGAGCCAGAGTTGGAATAATAATAAGTCCAATCAAAAGGGCTGCAAGCATGGTAAAAGTCTTTGTAAAGGCAAGGGGTCTGAAGAGTTTTCCTTCGGCTGCTTCCATAGCAAACACAGGTAGAAAACTGACGATAGTCGTTGTAAGAGCCGTAATCACAGCACCTGCAACCTCAACTGTACCTTCGTACACCACATTCAGCAATTGCTTGCCCTTGGCTCCTAGATTCTTTGGCATATCAATATGCCTAATGATATTTTCGGTAAAGACAATCCCCACATCCACCATCACACCAATTGCAATGGCAATACCCGAAAGAGCCACAATATTGGCATCAACACCAAACTGACGCATGGTAATAAAGGTGATTAAAACCCCAAGTGGTAATAAAGAAGAGATCAAAAATGAAGCTCGAAGATTCATAACCAAAACGATCACAACCAGAATACTGATTAAAAGTTCCAGCGATATGGCTTCTTCAAGGGTTCCAAGCGTTTCTTTAATTAGACCAGTACGATCGTAGAAAGGTACGATGGTTACTTTCGAAACCGTTCCATCTTCTAATGTTTTAGATGGTAAACCATGTGTAATCTCAGCAATTTTTGCTTTTAAATTATCAATCGCCTCCAAAGGATTGGCTCCATAACGTGCCACAACAACACCACCAACGGCTTCTGCTCCACCCTTATCCAGACCACCACGACGAGTTGCCGGACCAAAATTGATTTTGGCAACATCCTTCAATCGTATCGGTACATTATTACGAACTGTAACAACTGACTTCTCAAGATCTTCAAGATTTTTTATATACCCCAAGGCTCTCACCAAATATTCAACGCGATTGAACTCAAGGGTACGAGCACCAACATCAAGGTTACTGTTCTTTACAGCAGCCATTATCTGAGCCACATTCACACCATGTGCTCTCATGGCATGTGGATCAATATCAATTTGATATTCCTTTACAAACCCCCCAATCGATGCGACTTCAGCGACGCCTGAGGCTGATGTTAAAGCATAACGAATTTGAAAATCCTGAAGACTTCTCAATTCATGAGGGTCCCAGCCGCCTGCTGGATTTCCGTCTTTATCTCGACCTTCAAGTGTATACCAGTAAATTTGACCCAAAGCCGTGGCATCAGGACCTAAAGCTGGAGCAACATCATCAGGCAAAGTACCTGATTGAAGCGAGTTTAGTTTTTCTAAAATTCGGGTTCGACTCCAATAGAATTCCACTTCCTCATCAAATATGATATAGATACTTGATAAACCAAAAATGGAATTACTTCTAATGGTTTTCACACCAGGTATTCCCAGTAGTGAAGTTGTTAATGGGTAAGATATCTGATCCTCGATATCCTGAGGCGAACGACCTGGCCATTCGGTATATACTATTTGTTGATTCTCTCCAATATCAGGAATGGCATCAACAGGAACAGGATCATTAGGTAAAATACCTGTATCCCACCCGAACGGAGATGTTACAATACCCCAAGAAATAAAAATAGTAAGTACCAGAAATGTAACCAGTTTATTCTCGAGGAAAAAACGGATGAATTTATTCAGCATAGTTATTCAATTATGATTTATTACTCAACTATAAATTACATTACATATCAACAAGATAGCTAAATCTAGTTAACATATAGATAAAATTGAATGATAAATCACAGTAAATAAGTCTGCAAACTTGAAAGTATGGTTTGAATTTTGGGTGGCGGAATAGTGTTTCTCAAAGAATACACTTTAGCCTTAATTGGATCTTCTACCTTAATTAGCTCAATTAAAATTGGCAATACAATTTCAAATTGAGTAAAATCAAAGGAATATGATGAAATTGAAAAATCATTTTCAATTTTAATCGTATAAGCCTCGTCATGGCAACATCCTTCAGGATTTTCACAACAAGATTGAGTTACTGATAAAAAAGACACATCTTTTACATTACCTCCACAATAATGTGCGGAAAAAGTCATACCTGTTGTAAGAACAAATATTACTAAGGTTAATAATGTATGTGTGATTTTTTTTAACATCAGAATAATTTATAACACAAAACTAGAAAATGTTTAGACAAGCTATGTGTATAATTTTATAAAAAATGTATACAATTTTAAACGTACAGTTATTAAATTTCATTAATTGGGCTTCGTCCAATATTCTTATTTTTACTAAACTCGCTTGGTGTTAATCCAGTTATAGATTTAAACTGTCTAGAAAAATGCTGACTTGAACTGTAATTTAACTGATATGCAATCTCACTTATATTTAACTCTTGATATAGAAGTAATTCTTTTGCTTTTTCTATCTTCTGGAGAATCAAATATTTTTCGATTGTATGTCCTTCAATCTCTGAAAACAGCTTGCTTAAAGAGGCATAATTATGCCCTATCATTTTAGGAAGATGCTCAGTTAAATGTCCAATTTTTTCAGGTTGATCTTGATAGTGAACAATTTTTATAATTTCATTTTTGATCTGTTCTATCAATTGTGTTTTTTTATCACTCAAAAGCTCAAATCCTATCTCCTCTAATGCCATTTGAAGCTTTAAGATTTGTTCTTCGTTTAAAGCGTAGTTCAATTTAACAGAACCTAATTCCACATCAATATAATGCAGGTTTAATTTCTCAAAAACCGTCTTAACTGCCATGATGCATCTAGGACACACCATATTTTTAATGTTGATTTTACATTGTTCCATACAGTAAATTTAAAATGTGTTATACCATTTTATGCAAATTTCCACAAAAAGGTATTTCAAAAGAAACAAAATAAGGAAACTATTTAGACAAGCTCACATTGATAATAGAATAATTTAAATTTTCTATTCTTTAATAGTTGTTCTGTTCAAAAATGATTTATACTTCATGATATAAAAAAACACCCTTAATAAATTTAAGAGTGATTTCTTTTTATGAATTAATCCCTTGATTTACATGTCTGTTTGCTGTCTTAATCCCTGGAATTGAAAATCTCTGATTTTTCCCTTAATAGTGTAATCGAATGTCTGGTTTCTCATACCAAAACCTCCAAAGTGTAAATCATCAGAAGCATGTTCTTCATTCATGTGGTTCATCCACTCTGAGTGGCCAGTGCTTGTTCCACCCATCATTCCACCGTTTGAACTACCACTTCCCATCATATGGCCATACATCTCTTCGAAAGCAGCGTCGTCATGACACAGCATAATACTATCGTTATTCTGAAAATAATTCATAGTAAATGTGGTATCCAATTCACTACCAAAACAATGAATTTCGACCTGTCCATTACCCAACTCGCTCACAACCGCTGTTCCATCCTGACTTGCATCAGATGTATTATTAGACGTACTTTTTAATCCATCTTTATAAGAAGGACATACGAGGATTTAGACTGTAGTCCCAACAGAACCCCGACAAAAAGAATTTAAGCTCTGTTTATTAACGACTTATGGGATTAAAAACATTTTAACGTCCCCTTATTTGTCACCCTTAGAAATTTAGACTGACTATTGAACTCAATTAGTATTAACGGTTGGTGGTATGAACAGTTTGACTTCCCTCGGCACAACCGTTTTCAATTTTCACTAAACTTGATTAAAAGCTATGACCTAAGCAAACCACAGCACGCCAAATTATTTTAACGCGTGTTAGTAAAAGTTTTTATTCAATTTCGTAACTGCTAATTAAGTTATTCTTTGATATATATCTTCCCACAATTTTGAGCATAATTACTACCCCATTCACTTAGCGATTTTATAATTGGGATTACAGATCTTCCTAAATCACTAAGCGAATACTCCACTTTTGGTGGAACTTGGGGATATACTTTCCGATAAATAAACCCGTGTTTTTCCATTTCTCTTAATTCTTTAGTAAGCATACGTTGGGAGATGCTCGGAATAGCTTTTTCTAATTCGTTAAAGCGCAAAGTATCATTTCCAATTAAATGCCATAAAATAATCCCTTTCCATTTTCCAGAAATCATAGATAAGGTTAACTCAATTGGGCAATTGTAGTACTCACCCTTTACTTCAATAAAATATTTCAGTTTAGCCTTCATAGCTGCAAAGATAATAAAGACGCCTATACTTACCTAACTGGTGGTACATCACAAAACTGTAAGTACTTGTTTGGAGGTTGGGTGATCCATACCTTTGTTGTGTAATAAATGGAAATTAATTTAAAGTTATGAAAGCAGTTGTTATAGAAAGTTATGGAGATCATACACAGTTTCTGGTAAGAGAAGTATCTAATCCCGAAATTACTGATGATCAAGTTTTAGTTAAAGTGGAGGGTACAAATATTAATCCTTCTGATTTGATGATTCGAAAAGGCTTACTTCCTTTTATACAGGAATTTCCTGCCATATTACATACGGATGTAGTTGGTGAAGTTGTAAAAATCGGAAATAATGTAGAAAAATTTAAAGTTGGACAAAGAGTTATTGGTTTTGCAGGGGTCCTTAGCGGACGACAAGGTGCATTAGCCGACTTAATGGCTATAGACGAAACATTGCTTGCATCTGCTCCTGATCATTTGAGTTTGATGGAACTGGCCGCCTTACCAATGATTAGCGTAACTGCATGGGAAGCTGTTGTTGATAAAGCAAAATTACAAAAAGGAGAAACTGTCCTAATTCATGGTGGAGTAGGTGGAGTTGGGTCTATTGCGGTACAAATTGCAAAATCGTTGGGAGCAAAGGTTTATACTACTGTTGGGAACGATAAAGATGTTGAGTTAGCATTGCAATTGGGAGCTGATTTCGCCATTAACTATAAAAGCAAATTAGTAAGCGATTATGTGAATGAATATACATCAGGCAAGGGCTTTGATGTTGTTATTGACACAGTGGGAGGACCCAATTTTGATATATCTCTTAAAGCTACAGCTTTATACGGACGCTTAGTTTCGACTTACTTATGGGATAAAGTTGATTTATCGGAAGCTGCTCAGAAAAGTATTAGCGTATTTCCTATTAATATATGGATACCAATGATGGCTAATATTCGACTTGATTATCATAGCTCCATTCTTGAAGAAATTGGCAAGTTGGTTACTTCAAACCAATTGAGACCATTAGTAAATAGTAAAGTATTTAATTTTAATGAGGTGGCAGAGGCTCATCAATTTGCTGAATCTAAAACTGAAATTGGGAAAGTAGTATTGTTAAATAACTGATTTGAGAGAGAATATAAACCCATGATTTAATATCATGGGTTATATTTCGCAATAACTATTACAGTTTAAAAAAGATTAATCAATACCTTTTGCGCTACCATTAGGTTTAACTTTTAAATTATGAATAATTTAAAACAAACATTAGCTTCAATCATATTGTTTTGTGTATGTTCCTTATTGGTAAATAACATATCAGCTCAGAATAATCAAACTAAGTCTTTACGTTTTACAAAAAACGAAACAGGAAAGCATGAGTATGCTAACATTGCTAATCTGCCTTCTACTTTTGGTGTAGGTGAGTTTACACTTGAAATGTGGATTAAACCAGATAACTCATTTCCAGTTGGGCCGACTCCTTGGCCACAAGATCCATTCCCATTAAAGCAGGAAGATGTTAATCAATGGGCCAAAAACGAAGATCAATTAACTAATTGGTCAAACTCCAGCGAAGAGCCTTATTCTTCGACTGGTTGGTGGTGGCATGGTAATTGGCTTCTAGATGGTTTTTCAAGAAATTATGGAGATAGAGATGGAAGTTTTGCCTTACAATTTTATGGTGGAGGAAGACTAAGATGGCTCTTTGATGACGGTACAGGTCCAAGTGCCGACAAAGGTTATGTATATTCTGTGGGTGTATATCCTGCAACAGAAACACCTTCTCTTTTAGATGGGAAGTGGCATAATATTCAATGTGTTAGAAGATGGATTGGAAAGTCTGAAGCACAATTGGAATTATGGGTTGATGGAAAGATTATTGATAAAAAGGTGATTCCAACTCGTGTAGATATGCAAAAACAATTTTGGAATGATTGGGGAGTTGGAAACCCTCCTGGTCTTAAAGGGTGGCTTATTGGAGGAGAAGAACAGGCTTCTAGTGGCGTTCTTGTTGATTATTATTGGCATCAATTTGAAGACTACAAAGGTTTAGTGGATGAACTTCGTTTCTGGAACAAGGCAAAATCACAAGATGAATTGCAAAAACATTGGAATAAAGCAATCACAAAGAACATTTTTGGATTGGTTGGATATTATTCCTTTGAGAATATCAACATTCCTAGCAATTATCTTATAAAAGATAAAATTGAAGAAAATAAAGCAATAATGTCACTACATAAATTTGATTTACAAAATTTATCAAATGAAAATGCACCGATTAAATAATTTACATTCCGTAATGTGTTATGGATATATTGGGTTTTATACCCCCTTTAAATATTTCGGTGAAATTATATTAATATATCTATTCTCTACTAAATTTTCGTCTTTCCTTTTCCATAATCCAAGATATAAAATATTTAAATCTCTATATCTTAAGTCACTGTCCACGTAAATGGAGCAACTTCAATGACCTAAATACAAATAATCCTCCTAAGCATACACTTAAGAGGATTATATGTGACCCCAACAGAACCCAAAACGAAAAACATTAAACTTTGGAAACTAGCATATTAGTGGTGATTTAGCGTTTTAATGTACCCTTATTTGGCACCTCTGTAAATATTATTTGTTCATTAGGACTGGGCTGTCAATCTAATAATTATTTTAAAGCCTATGAGATTCGATTATTTCATAATTAGTTCCCCAACTTTAAAATCCTAAATGCACCCTTTACTACTATTAAAAACACAATTGCCCCAATGATTAAATCAGGATATTTTGATTGTGTTAACAATACCAATACACCTGCAATGATAACACCAGTATTGATAATTATATCGTTTGATGTAAAAATCATGGTGGCTTTCATGTGCGCTTCTTCGCTTTTTGATTTTTGCAATAAATAAAGGCATATTGAATTGGCAATTAGTGCCAGTACAGATACGATAATCATGATTTGAAAATTTGGCACTTCTTCAAAACTAATAAACCTGCGTATTACTTCTGTAAGACCAAGCAGGGCTAATGCCAATTGAAAATAGCCACTCAACTTTGCAACTTTTTTCTTTCGTATCACAGTTGAACCTACTGCCCAAAGGCTAAGACCATAAACCAAAGCATCTGCCAGCATATCCAATGAATCGGCAACCAAACCCATTGATTTTGAAATAAAACCCGTGGTAATTTCTATTATAAAAAAAACAAAATTGATAATCAGAACTGTCCAAAGTAGTTTTGACTGTACACTTGGATTATCAATAAATTCATCTTGCTGAACAATGATAGTTTCTTTGCATTGAGCGCCTAAATTTAGTTCTTTCAATCGTTTTCCTATTTCCGTACTTTCTTCGGAATGAAAGACGGTAAGTTTCCGGTTTTCAATATCGAAAACCAGGCTTTTAATCACGGGAAGCCCTTCCAGTTTCATCCTGATAAGGGATTCTTCGGAGGGGCAATCCATTTTTGAAATATGGAACGTACTCTTAAACATTGTCGATTTGTTTTTAATGTGAATTATTAAAACAGCAAGTTGACCAAAATATTAGGACAACCTGCTGCTCATTCTGCGATTATTTTACATCGTTTCAAGTCCTGTTTTTATACGGTGTACACTATCAACATTAGACACATATATTAATCCGTCTCCAGGATTGAGCGTTTTACCGTATTTTGAAATAATACAAACAACTTTTTCCACAAAGCTATCATAGACTACTATTTCAATTTTAGCAACGGGACTGTCTGTAACTGCAAATTTATCTGAAACAAATGCTTTTTCATCTTGAAATTTCCCTGTTCCTTCAGCAAGAGAAATTGTCATGTTCTCAAAGCCATTGTCTTTAAGTTGTTGAACAATTTCATTCACTTTGTTTGGTCGCACAAATGCTTTTATTTCTTTCATTTTCATTAATTTCATTAGTGATAGTTATGTTTTTTTGTTAATCATCATCTCCGGTTTCTTCTTTTTTCATATCTGCCAAAAGATAATAGGCTGCATTCATCACTATTTGAGTATCATCAGCTAAAGAATCAAGCAAATGGATTTCTGTATAACCATCGTCTTTCTGCCCGGTTATCACCTCTTTCATTCTGAAAGCCATTTTATTATCATCATCATCCATATTATATTCTTCTTGACTTTCACTTTTTTTGTGTTCATCATATTCGATTTCTTCAAGAGCTTCCTTATCCTGTATGAATATGTATGATTTCGTTCCTTCCTTAACTATTGCATCATTAGGTAGTGTTAAGGTATAGTTTTCATCAGTGTGCAAACGTCCGTTGATATACATACCAGGAATAAGATTTCCGACATTTTTTTCCAAACGAGCGTGAATAGAGACTGCTCTTGTATTCGTTTCAAACTCTTTCCCAATTGCAAAGACTGTTGCCGTAAGTTCTTCATTCGGTCGATTCGAAACTGTAAAAAGAATTTTTTGACCTTCTTTTACAAGATGGACATCTTTCTCATAAATCATAAAATCGGCATGAATTGTAGTGATATCGGTAATTTCAATCAGTTTGTCTTTTGCATCCACATAAGTGCCTACATTAATATTAATTTCATTTACATAGCCACTTATTGGAGATATAATGTTTATAGTGTTTGAGATTTCACCTTCTTTAACTTTTTCAGGAGAAATAAGTAATAATTTCAGTCGTGCTTTTAAACCTTCATATCTTGCTTTTGCGGTATTGTATTCAGCTTTTGCTTGTTGGTAATCTTTACCTGCACCAACATTGTTTTCAAACAGTTCTTTTTGTCGTACATATTCCTGTTCTAAGTATTCAAGTTTATTGGCAATCACAGAAAAATCCTCTTGAAGGGCTATGTAATCGGGATGTTCAAGGACTGCAAGTAATTGTCCCTTACTTACTTTATCACCATGAAATACTTTAATCTCTTTTACATTACCTCCAACTATAGCCGTAACCTCAGCAATACTAGATGGCGGAACTTCCAATTGCCCGTTAGTTTTTACCACCGTTGTTAAATTGCGCATCAAAAAAACTCCTAGTTTTAAATCAAGGGCTTCCCGTTGTTTTTCATTTAACATAACCACTCCCTCGGGACTATTCTCTTCATGTTCTTCATCTTGATGGCTATCCTTATTTTTGGAATTGCACGACATTAAGCTTGCAATGGCAATAAATGCTATAAATATTTTTGTTTTCATCTGTTTCTATTTTATCTATTTGTCAGATGGAACTCCCATGAAATTTAATCACCCTTTTGTATGTAAAATTTGGATGATAAAATGTACATGGTCGGTTCATCATTATCTTATTTTATTGATTATTTACCAGTAATATATTTCAGTTGGGCAGACAATTCAAAATACTCTGCCTGTTGCTTTAAAAAATCCTGTTTTGTTTTGATTGCCATTTCCATATTCTGAATAAACTGAACATAGTCAATACTACCGAGGCGATACGCCAGATTGGATGCCTGAATTTGTTCATCAGCCAATGGCAAAGCTTCCTTTTGATAGTAATCGAGAACTTCTTGTAAAGTGAGGTATCTACTAATCTGTTGATTATATCCAGCTTTTATTTCCAGTTTCTTTTGTTCGTATTGCTGACCAGCAATCTGGAAATTTATTCTTGTAGCTTTGGTTTTGCCGGATTGGGAAAAAAACAATAGTGGAACAGATATTCCCGCTTCCCATCCATAAAATCCTGAATTGCCGTCAACTGATTGCAATTTATATCCCAAGTCTAATTTAGGTAGGAAATTAGACTTTTCTGCTTTCCATGCTGATTCTGCAACATCGATTCCAGTTGAGTAATAATTCAGTAATGGACTTCCATTCAGGTAATTTTGCCCAGAAACAATATCAAAAACATGCTTTTCCAAATTCAGAATGTTAACATCAAATTCAGTAGGATATAAAAGGTATTGATTTAGAATTTGCAAGCTTGCATAATAGTTACTTTCAGCTTTCTTAATATTTACCTGTAATTCTTTGTATTTGGCCGATGCTGAAAGATATTCAATTTTAGAAGTTGCCTGAGTCTTGTATCTTAACTCCGCAGCTTTCTGGAAATTAGCGTACAAGCTATCAAGCTGTTTGAAAAGCTGAAATTGTTGTTTGGCATAGACGGCATTGTACCATGCCATACTCACATCACGAGCCAATGAATATTCGGTAAGGTTCTGTCCCGATACAGCTTGTTGTGTTCGGGCATTGGCTAATTTACTTTTTGAAGAAATACCAAATACATCGATATCCGACTGAACAATTCCTAATTGGTTTTGAACTCCTGGCATGCCATTTCCCACTTCTTCCTTACCTGTGTAAATTGATGTCCTGCCTAAATCATAAGCAGTAGCCTTAAGTGCTTTTTGTTTGTCAACTTCCAAACTGGCTGCCTTTATAGAAGGGTAGTTTTCTTTAGCCCTTTCAATAGCCATCTTCAACGTTAAGGTTGAATCCTGAGCCTTTGCATTTCCAGAAAAGCCTACACCTGCTAATATAAATAGCATAGATAATACAGCTGTACCAGGCTTAGGAAGCTTTATTCTTTTCCCTTTAGATTCAACAAACTTATAGAGAATCGGTAGCACAATCAGTGAAAGTAGAGTTGACGTGAGCATCCCCCCAATCACAACGGTAGCTAAAGGCCGTTGTACTTCTGCACCGGCAGACATTGATACCGCCATTGGTAAAAAGCCTAAAATATCCGTTGAAGCGGTTAATAGTATTGGTCGGATTCGTCTAATAGACCCCTTTTTAATAATTTCGTTAATGTGTAACTTGCCTTCCGCTTTGAGTTCGTTAAAACCACTAATCAATACTAATCCATTGAGGACAGCCACCCCAAACAGGACAATAAAACCTACCCCAGCAGAAATACTAAAAGGCATATCTCTTAAATACAAGGAAAATATCCCTCCAACAGCGGCAAAAGGTACTGCTACATAAATCATGAGGGTTTGTTTGAACGATCTAACAGCGAAAAACACCAACATGAAAATTAATGCCAAAGCAAGCGGAACTACAAGAGACAATCTTTTTGAAGCCCTTTTTAGATTTTCAAAAGCACCCCCATATCGAATATAATAACCCGTAGGTAGCTCCAATTTTTCATCTAAAGTAGCTTGAATTTCCTCTACAAGCGACTTGACATCCCTGCCTTCTACATTAATCCCTACATAGGTACGCCTGTTCGTATTATCACGACTAATTTGCATCGGACCCGGCTGATAACTTATTTCAGCAACTTCTTTTAATGGTATTTGATTACCATCGGGTAGATTTACAAACAGATTCCGGATATCGTCAATGCTTATGCGGTGCTCCTCGTCCAATCTAACAACAAGGTCGAACATTCGCTCACCTTCGTAAATACTTCCTGCAACCCCACCACTAAAAGCCGATTCAACAATGGTATTCAGTTCTTTAATAGTCAAGTTGTATCGACCAAGTTTATTGCGGTCGTAATGAACTGTAATCTGAGGCAAGCCACTTGTGGCTTCTGCTTTTACACCTGCGACACCTTCAATACCCGTAATAAGTCTGGCAATTTCTTTAGCTTTGTCAGCCAGTATATCCAAGTCATCACCATAAAGTTTTATGGCGACATCTTCACGAACACCTGTCAGCAATTCATTGAAGCGCATCTCAACAGGTTGAGTAAACTCATAATTGATACCGGGCAATACACTGATTTTTTCCCTGACTTTATCAATTAATTCCTCTTTTGATTCTGCTTTTGTCCATTTATCTTTTGGGGTCAATATCACAAAAATATCAGCAATGTCAAGTGGCATAGGATCCATGGGTAAATCTGCCACCCCAATTCTACTTTGAACACTTTCTACTTCATCAGGAAAGTTCTCCAAGACAATTTGTTCCAACCGGGTGGAGGCTTTTGTCACTTCGGTTAATGAGGTACCAGGCTTTAAAAACGCCTGAAAAGCGAAATCACCTTCATCGAGTTTTGGAATAAATTCGGCCCCCATTCTCGTAAACAAAAAACCGCCTGAGATTAATAATACCAGAGCAATTGCAATTATAATACGGCTTTTATTAAGTGCCCAATCAATTACAGGGCTGTATATCTTTTCGAGTTTTCCAATAAATTTATCTCCCCATGATTTTTTATTTGTTTTAGGTGGTTGAAGAAATGAGGCTGCCATCATAGGAATGTATGTAAGACATAATACCACCACACCTAATACAGCAAAGCCGAATGTCATAGCCATAGGAATAAACATCTTACCTTCAACGCCTTGCAAGGCTAAAACGGGTATGAAAACGATCAAAATGATTAGCTGTCCAAAAAATGCAGAATTCATCATTTTGCTTGCTGAATTATAGGCAATTTCATTACGTTTTTGTTGTTCCAGCTTTGTTCCTATAAAGCTTTTCCTATGAAGGTGAAAAATCATACTTTCAACTATAATGACTGCACCATCGACCAATATTCCGAAATCAAGAGCTCCTAAACTCATCAGGTTTGCCCATACCCCAAAAAGATTCATCATGATAAAAGCAAATAATAATGCCAATGGAATGGTTGAAGCTACAATTAAGCCACCTCTCAGATTTCCCAAGAATATCACCAGAATAAAAATTACAATTAACGCTCCCAAAGAAAGGTTCTCGGCAACAGTCGAAGTTGTACTTTTTATCAGCTTGCTGCGATCGAGAAAAGGTTTTATTATCACACCTTCAGGGAGTGATTTTTGTATTAAGGCCATCCGTTCTTTTACTGCCTTAATCACTTCGTTCGAGTTCCCCCCTTTCAGCATCATCACAATGCCACCGACAGCGTCACCTTTCCCATTTTTTGTAAACGCGCCAAAACGGACAAAACTACCGTATTTGACTTCTGCTACATCCCTTATAAATATTGGTTGACCGTCAATGTTTGCGACTAAAGTATTTTTGATATCATCAATCGACCTCATTAATCCTTCACCCCTGATAAAATTAGCCTGAAAGTTTTTTTCAATATATGCCCCACCCGTATTCTGGTTGTTGTCTTTAAGGGCTTCAAATATATCCGACATAGCCAATCCCATACTCCTGAGTTTGTCAGGATTTATTGAGACCTCATATTGTTTTCCCCTGCCACCAAAAGAGTTAACCTCCACAACACCAGGCAACATAGCCATTTGACGCTTTATAATCCATTCCTGCATGGTTCGAAGTTCCATATCATCATAAACGGTATCAAAACCAGGCTGCACTTCAAGCGTGTATTGATATATTTCGCCTAATCCAGTACTGATAGGAGCCATAAATGGTTCTCCAAAACCTTCGGGAATTTTTTCTTTCACCTCGGTTAATGCTTCACTAACCAATTGTCGTGGAAGATATGTCCCTGCACTTTCTTTAAAAACGATAGTTACAACCGAAAGCCCAAATCTAGAAACACTACGTATTTCTGTAACATCAGGCAGGTTTGCTACTGCCAACTCAACCTGATAGGTAACAAATTGTTCAATGTCTTCTGTGCCTAAATTGGGCGCAGTTGTGATGACCAATACCTGATTGTTTGTTATATCGGGCATAGCATCAAGTGGCACTTTGTTCATGGAATATATTCCACCTAAAATCAGACCAATAGTCATCAGCCATATTAGTGCCTTATTCTTTATTGAAAAAGATATTATTTTGTTTATCATTTGATTTCTTTAAGTTTTTGTTGTGAATATGGTTAATGATAAGGCATTTACCTATATGATATTAACCATAAAAAAAACTGTTATACACGCTGTTTCATATCAAGAAAATGATACGTGAGCGTGTTGCTCAATTATTAAGAAAGTATAAATGAATTATATTTTGGGTGGTTGCCAGATAGAGGCAACAGGGCTTGGGAATGTAAATTCTTTATATTTAATATCTAAAGTAATTTCTACTAAATTGATAAAAGAAATATTAAACAATGAGGGAAAAGATAGGGTTTGGCAACATTGACAAAAACAAAATGGGGAACATAAATCAACATCATTTGTCTGATTTGGGCTTTGTTTTGACAATTCAAAGGAAGCAGAATTTGTATCGGCAGTAATATTATCATTGCAAGTCATGGCTGTTAAAACCATTACATACACTGATAATATTACTGCTATATATTTCATTTGCAAATTCATCATTTCTTTAAAGTACAATGATAAAGATACACTAAAGTTCATGCAACTGGGTTGCAAAGTTAAACCTTGCAGTTCGAACAAATACCTTTAATAACAAAATTTGCATTGGAAAACTCAAATCCATCTGGTAAATCAGGTTGCGGTATAGGTGAATCTTTGAGACAATAAGTTTTCCCACATTTATTGCATGAAAAATGTATATGTAAATATTCAGGTTCACAGGTGCAAAAATCTTCGCAAAGCGCATATTTTCGGGAACCAGTACCGTCTTCAATCGAATGAATAAGTTGGTTTTCTTGAAATGTCTTTAGAGTTCTATACAAAGTTGCCCTATCAGCATTTTCAAATTTTTGTTCTAATTCGGGCAGGCTGATTGCTGTTTTTTCTTCAATCAAAATCTGTAAAACTAACTGTCGCATGGCAGTTGGTTTAATGTTCTTTGATTTGAATTTGCGGTCTAATTCCTTTTTCATCCTATCCAATATTAAATTGTAGGTAATAACTCAAAGATAACAATTCATCATAGGTGCTGCAATGTCGCTTGAGTTTCATTTTATTTTTTGAAGGGAATAAAATAACTTTCTCCAAGCTTCCACTATATTATCATAAGAATTTTCTTTTTTCGCCTTGATCCTAAAACGAATATTTATATTCTATTATTGATATTATTTCTTATTTAAGTTCTGAAAAAGTAAATACACAAAGGAAATTTCCAGGTATATGTTCACCAATTATCCATTATTTCCTATATCCTCATACACAATTACACAATTACACAATTACACAATTACACAATTACACAATTACACAAAATTAAAATTTCCAATTAAAAATAACACTATCAAATCTGTCAAGTTTACGTAATTAAATTTCATGATTAAAACTTAAGCTGACCAGTTCGAATGCATCTCTATTCTTACACTGTTCTGCGATTAGCCTAATTATACGATGGCACACCTTAGTAAGATTGTCAGGATAGGCTTGTTCATAAACGATCTTATGCAGGATGTTACAAAAGCCCTCTCTCCTATTCCTTCTACTTCTAGTTAAGATGTTTTGATATAGTGGTGGTAAAGTATCGACGAGCTGATGATTAGCGCTGAGCATTTCTTTTGCGATGTCGTTGGCGTAGACCATAAAAGTATTTAGGACTGGTGAGAAGCGTCGGAAGTCTTTTTCCTGAGAATAGGACTGAACTAGCTTCTTAGGTGAATCTGACATGAAGTATCGAGGGTGCTTGATCACTGTCTCGATGGCTTCGAACAGGGCCACCTTTCTCTCGAGTTCGAACTTGAGGTCTAAAAGATCTTTGAGCTCGAGTTGTGCTTGATCCAGGATTCGGATGAGGCCTGGAGATAATAAAGATTCGTTTTCTAAAAAGAAACCTATCAGGATATTAATTTGCTTGGATAGGTTGTCGAGGTAAGTTTTTATTGTTTGCATAACGAAAGAATTACGAATTAATAATTACGAATGACGGCTAATAATTATGAGTTAGGAATTACAAATTACATTTCGACAGGCTCACCGGGTTTCGTCAAATCTTCCGATTTGGGGTTTTAAAGGGAAATGCTGCTGCGGCAGCATTCCCTTTAAAACCCTTCTTTTATCGGGTCCACTTTTTTCCTTGCCTGGATATGCTTTTTCAGACTGGGTTTTGTGCGCAAACAGATGTATGAGCTAATGGCGTTGGAAAGCTGGATTTTGACCTGGTTGTTGTGAATGACCAGTTGCCAGGCTTCCTCATCGCCATAAATGCGACAAAACTCGAGTTCCTCGATTGGCAAGAGCAAGGGTTTAAATCGATGTTTCATCTTTATAAAGCCTGCATCCCATGCTTTTTGTCGGTAACGGACAATGGTGGATTTACCTAAATTCAGAACCTTAGCCAGATAATCTGCTGGAAGATCACGGTAGCGACAATTCGAAGTGGTACGCCCTTGTTTTCGTGCCGACTGCCTTGCTATCCTATCTTTGTAATGAAGGTAATAGGTGACCACCGCTGCATAGATGAATGGGCGGAAGTTATTGAAATTCTGCTGCTCGTATATGGCACCGGTAGCAGATTGAAAATTGAGTTTTTTAGCCAGAACTAAATAGCTCACGACTCTTACAGATTCGCGTTTGGAATTCATTATCACCCAGCCATTCTTCAACAACCATGCGAGATTGGACAGAAGTGTTTTCGGTGACTTTATTTCTAGTGCCAAGCGTGTTTTTTCTCTTTGATCCTCATCCCAGAAGACATAACCCGAGCCCTGGCTTTTCAAGTACAAGAAAAGTCGTAGTGGATTGACCTTCCTGTTGGAAAGGGCAAAGACTAAGAGTTCTATGGGGATGTTCATAGTTTGCATAGCAAACGATTTGAAATTATGAATTAGGAATTGCACTTCGTCCTTCGGCAGGCTCAGGAACCAAGCTCTGTGACCAGATTGGACTAAGAGCTTAATGCGGGCTGGTAGTTCTTTTCCAGTGCTTCTTTTATGTCACTAGTTTTGTAGAGGGTTTTGCCTCCAAACTGAATGAAAGAAATTGTGGCTTCATCACGGTACTTTTGAAGCGTGCGTTTACAGATCTTGAGTAAGGTGCAAACTTCATCGGTATCGAGATAGGTATCTCCTAATGGGTTTCTCTCATTTAGGGAAAGTTGTTTGAGTTGGGTTTCTACAGATTTGATTTTATCCGCAAGTTCTAAGAAAACTTTTACTAATTCTTTTTCTTGTTGCATAACGATCAAAGATTAAGAGTTAAAAAGTCGAAAAGTCCAATAGTCTAAAGAACTGATTCGTCTTTGCCAAAGCTTTGAATGGCTACAACAAGTTTAGGAAGGCTTTTACTTATTAATGGGTAAGTGTCATGTAAAAAAAATTCAACTATTTTATTGAAACATCTTGTGAATGAGGAATAATAAAGCTTTTAAGGAAACAATATTTTTGTTCCATTATTCAATTTACTTTAAGGTGCACTGAACTGCTTCTACCAATGGGTCACTTACCCTGAAGTGTCATCTGATTTTCAACCAATTAAACCAAACACTACTAATCATAAACCAAAAATATAGATCTGATTATCAAAATTTAGTTCTTATCACGAAGAGAAAAAATGTCTATTGCTGATATTAATTTTTGAAGAAAGGAAGTATTATTTAAGCGGGTAGAAATCTTATGGATCCTACTTTCATGTTCTGATATTTGATCCATATTAAAAAAACAGGATAGCTGACTTATAAGTTCTTTTCTCGAAAGCTCTCCTCCATCCTTTCTTTCGAAACTATTTGATTGATCAAGAGCTAATGCTAATTCCAGGAAATCAGCAGTATTCGCTTTCCATTTAATATTTGAAGTTTTAATTGATGATTTTTCATTTAAATGAGATAGGTCTTTCAAACAATCCAATGTAGTTTCAAAATATAGGCTTAAAGGACTTCCATAAAAATCATCTCCCTTTTTAATAAATTCAGATTCAAATTGACGTCTTGTTTTCTTGAGATAATCAATTTTATCAGGAATAGATTCAATACCACTAATCTCATTTTTTAAACGCATAAATCTCGCATAAGACCTTTGATCGCAGTCGTTATTAGAATTATTTTTTGTGCAAATAGAACTCAAGCAATTAGAATATTGTTCTCTATAATTCTTTATCAGCTTAATCAATTTTTTAATAATCTTCTTTTGAAACTTAAAATATTTTACCAATCGAGATAAATCATTGGGATCGACATACACGCAAGAAACCGTTGAGTTTACTTTGGAAACAATTCTTGTATTTCCTGGTAACTGTTCAATATTTGGCTGATCACCAATCTGTTCCTTAAGCAATTCAAAAATATGCTGTAACATCTTCAAATAAATGATCTTTTCTGAATCAGAACTTAATTGAGAAATATACGACCTCAAATCATTTACAAATTCGAAATACAATTGACTTAGGTAATTTTTAAAATCTTCATAATTCTCATGTGAATTAAAATAGACTTTATATGTGTCAATATCTTTTTCAAAAGCAATGGTTGCAAGTGACAATTCATTTCTAAGAGCGATGAAATTAACTTCTTTAATCATACGAAAAGTTCTTTTCATCTAAATTAATTCAATTTTCATCACAAGTCAATAATTTATTGTAAAATTAAATCATAAAGAATTTAAAGACAGAAGATAAGCTCTCTCTCACAAAAGACATTAAGATGAAAAACACAATTTACCTAATAGGACATTAACGACTAATATTGGAAAATCCTTATAAAGTTATTAGTCGATTGGCCGCATCTAAAACTTCGTTTTCGAAGCTATCAAGATAGATTTGTGTTGTCCTTTCTGTTGTGTGACCAAGCCCTTCAGAGATAATTGCCGTTGGTATACCAGAACGTTTTGCTATAGTTGCCCAGGAGTGACGAGCGACATATGGTGTGAGTGTAATAGGTAATTCTAAGATCTTCCCTACCTGTTTTAATTTTGTACGATTTCTGGTCGCTCTTGCTGCATAGAGCTTATGCATTTCTGCATGATTTTGTTCTAATAAAGGAAACACGTAGTCACTAGGATTTTTTAAGTCGGAGTATTTCTCTATAATCTTTAATGCAGGTGCCACGAGAGCAATAGTATATTTCTGAGAGGTCTTTTGTCTGGAATAATTAATGCGCTCGTTAAACACATTCAGAACCTTTAAATGAGCTATATCAACAAACGATATCCCCATACAATAGAAACTAAATATAAACAAATCTCGAGCTTGTTCCTTGCCTGGATCTGAACTAAGATCAAGATCCCGAATTTGTATGATTTGTTCTTTAGTGAGTGCTCGTTTTTGTGTTTTCTCAGATTTTACTTTATAATGTAAAAATGGATAGTTTTCTCTTTTTGCAAATCCCTCTTTTATAGCTCTATTGTAAATGGCACGAATCGTACGCATGTAACATGAAATTCCATTAGTTTTCATTCCATTAAAGATCATGTGGGTTTCAAACTGTTTTATGAGGGTGTAATCTATTTCTTCGAAGCTGATAGATTCCTTACCCATAAACCGAATAAGAGCTGAAGATGCACTTCGATACGCACTGGCATTTCCCATCTTATTAATACTCTCGAGCTCTTGTATTAAATTATTTGCGTATACATTGAAAAGTGCTCCTGATCCAACATTATATCGTTGTTCAATATCTTCGACTGTATATAAATGATTCAATGCCTCTAAATCGTTAACAATTTCCATAAGCTTGAGTAGGCACTTTCTAATCTCTATGTTTTTGCGTTTATAGAGTTGTGAAAAATTCTTAACCTTTACGTCTAAGAGGTTTTCCATTTCATCCCAATGATCTTTAAGAACTGATATCTTCATTGGGAAATACTTAAGTTTTCTCCTGTGAGAAACTCTAATCATTACTGGATGAGTTCCATCTTTATACTGTCTAGATGTAAAAAGTACTGCTTTGATCCTTGCCATATCAATTCGCTTTAAATTCCAGAAAGTTTAAACATAGTTTAATCTTTTCCCTCTTAAAGCTACATTATTTTTCATTTTAGAACAAACACAACAAAGCAACAAAAGGCACAAAACACCCAACAACAAAGGGGTCTAGAGCCTAAAAAACACAAAAGAGGATGATAGCTAACTATCATCCTCTTTTGCTCTGCGAGCAGAATAAAAATTTAGCTACCATCTATGCTGTAGCTACCAAAGGTTCCTCAAGGCGCAATAAAGCTTCTTTTGCTGCCATTTGCTGAGCTTCCTTCTTAGAAGCACCAATTCCTGTCCCCATCATGTTACTCTCAACCTCAACCTCTGAAATAAATACAGGCAACTTCATTTCCTTATCTAATCCATCTTCACGAGTATCGAAAACAACGTCTTTCTTATTTTTTTGAGCCCACTCAATAAGCTTACTCTTAAAATTTGTTTCTACAGTAACAACTTCTTCAATATTGATGTAGTTACGAAAGATTTTATCTTCAATAAAAGTTTTAGTTACAGAATACCCTTGATCAAGATAAATTGCTCCGACCAAGGCTTCGAATGCATCACCATAAATATGTTTATTATTATTCAGATTCACATTCGACATGACTTGCTTATTCAATCCAATCTTAAGCGCCAATCTGTTTAAAGATTCACGACTAACAATTTTAGATCGAATTTGAGTAAGAAATCCCTCACTCTTATTGGGAAAGTATTTGTAAAGTATATCAGCCGTAATAGATCCTAGTATGGCATCACCTAAAAATTCGAGACGCTCATTATTCATAGGAACTCCATCCTTACTTGGAATGGATGCTGATTTATGCACCAATGCAAGTTCGTACAATTCAAACTTATTAGGAACAAATCCCAAAAGATCAAAAGACAATCCATAAAACTCCCTCTTAGGCAAGAATCGAAGTTTTATGGATTGAATAATAGATTTAATCACAAATTATTCAGTAAATGATTTAATAATTACTGAAGCATTGTGTCCACCGAAACCAAACGTGTTGCTCAAAGCCGCTCTGATTTCGCGTTTCTGAGCTGTGTGTAGAGTTAAGTTTAGTTTTTCATCAATATCAGGATCTTGTTCTCTGTGATTGATAGTTGGCGGTACAGTAGAGTTTATAATTGCTAAAATACTAGCAATAGCTTCAACTGAACCGGCAGCTCCCAAGAGGTGACCTGTCATTGATTTTGTGGAACTAATGTTCATTTTATAAGCATGTTCACCAAAAACGGATTGTACTGCTCTCAATTCTGGAATATCCCCTACTGGAGTTGATGTTCCATGAACATTGATATAATCCAAATCTTCGGGTTGCATGTTTGCGTCGTTCAATGCCATTTTCATCGCATTGATGGCACCACGTCCTTCTGGATGTGTTGCAGTCAAGTGATAAGCATCACCAGACATCCCTCCACCAACAATTTCAGCATAAATCTTAGCACCACGAGCCTTAGCGTGTTCATATTCTTCAAGAATAAGAGCACCAGCTCCCTCTCCCATTACAAAACCATCACGGGTCTTACAAAATGGACGAGATGCTTCTTTATACTCCTCATTATTAGTTGAAAGGGCCTGCATCGAGTTAAAGCCTCCTAATCCTGCTTCATTAATTGAAGCTTCTGAACCACCTGAAATAAAAATATCAGCTTTACCCAAACGGATATAGTTCATTGCATCAATCATAGCATGAGTGGAAGAAGCACATGCAGAAACTGTACCGTAGTTCGGTCCCTGGAAACCATATTTCATAGAAATATGACCGGCAGCAATATCAGAGATCATCTTAGGAATAAAGAAAGGAGAGAAACGAGGAGTTCCGTCCCCGTTTGCATATCCTGTAACTTCATCTAAGAAAGTCTTAATACCGCCAATTCCAGAACCCCAAATAACTCCGGCTCTTGTTAAATCTTCCGCTTCCAAATCGAAACCCGCATCCTCAATGGCTTCTTTAACAGCTACTAAAGCAAACTGTGTATAAACATCAAGTTTACGAACTTCTTTACGATCGAAATGATCCTTCGGATCGAAATTTTTAACTTCGCAAGCAAACTGAGTCTTGAATTTTGAAGCATCGAAATGAGTGATTTTATCCGAACCACTCACACCATTCTTCAAACTCTCCCAATACTCGGCAATATTATTACCGATCGGGTTAATGGTTCCAAGACCAGTTACTACTACTCTTCTAAGTTCCATAAAAAAGGTTCTGGGTTAATTAATTACTTAGCGTTTTCTTCGATATAAGAAATAGCGGCACCTACAGTCCCGATGTTCTCAGCTTGATCATCTGGAATAGCGATGTTAAATTCTTTTTCGAATTCCATGATTAACTCAACAGTATCCAATGAATCAGCTCCTAGGTCGTTAGTGAAGCTAGCTTCAACAGCAACTTCTGTTTCATCAACACCCAATTTGTCAACAATGATTGCTTTTACTCTAGATGCAATATCAGACATAACTTTAAAATTTTAGATTAATATTTAAAAAACTAATTAATTTCTAACTCTGCAAAGAAATAAATATAGATTATAAAATCAAACTTATTTCCACATAGTTGGTCGCAAAGATAATCCTTTTTCTCTCTCATGTGAAAGGTTTTTCAATTAAATTCACCCCCACAAAACATTAATTATTGATTATCAGTCGATTAAGCGCGCACGATTATACACTCCCCAACAACATCATACCAATAATTATTAAAGGAACACGCATAAATTCCTGAATAATAAGTAAAACAAGGCCAGATGCCCATAATCAATCATTGTATTAAAATTGATGATAATCAAAGGAGTATAAATTCATTTATTCATTAACTTTGCGAGCATAAACACCAAACAACAAGCATGAAAAGAATAGCCATTTTTGCTTCTGGATCAGGAAGCAACGCTGAAAATATTGCTAATTATTTCAAATCAAATCCTGAAGTTGAAATATCAATCATTCTAAGCAATAAGAAAGATGCCTTTGTTCTCGAAAGAGCAAAAAAACTCAATATCCCAGGTCAAACTTTCACCAGAAATGACTTTTATGAGAATGACTCAATCATTAAATTATTAAAAGAAAAACAAATTGATCTGGTTGTACTGGCAGGGTTTTTATGGCTTATACCTGAATCATTAATAAAGGCTTATCCAAATGCAATTATAAATATCCACCCGGCTCTTCTTCCAAATTATGGAGGAAAAGGGATGTATGGCATGAATGTTCACAAGGCCGTTATTGCAAACAAAGAGAAAGAAAGCGGCATAACTATTCATGTGGTTAATGAAAAATATGATGATGGAGAAACGATTCTTCAAGCAAAATGCCAGGTCGCAGAAAATGACACGGCAGAAGATCTTGCTAACAAAATTCATGAATTGGAGTATGAATACTTCCCTCGTACCGTTGAAGAATATCTGAACAAGATTAAATAATAGTTCAGTTACAAATATCAAAAATGGGAGATTGTTTATTTAAAACAATCTCCCATTTATATTTTCCTTCAATATATATTAGTTCATTACTTGCACACTAGAGTCAGAGACAACTTCCTCTTTAGCCAAAGCTTCTTCATAACCCAATTCTATCAAAAGCTGATTTTTAATTTTAGTATAAGCTTCAATATTTTGTTCTGAAACCGGAGCCACAGGTGGTGATTTCATTTTTAATGGATTAATAGGCTTCCCATTTTTATGCACCCTAAAGTCCAAATGTGGTCCGGTAGCCAAACCACTTGCTCCCACATATCCAATTACTTGCCCCTGTTTCACACGCGAACCAACACCAACATGTTTTCCAAATCGTGAAAAATGCATATAAGTGGTTGAGTAAACTGAGTTATGCTTTATTTTCAAATAGCGACCACCACCATTTTTCTGATTCCCTTTTTTAACCACTACACCATCACCAATAGCCATCACAGGAGTTCCTGTAGGTGCTGCATAATCGATACCATGGTGGGGGCGATATCGCTTCAGAACAGGGTGAAACCGATGATTAGAAAATTTTGAACTAATTCGTGAATAATGCAGAGGTGCTTTTAAGAAGGCTTTCTGTAAACTTTTTCCTTCTTCATCAAAGTAACCTTCTTTCTCACCATCCTTAAATGCAAAAGCATAGTTATCCGAATTGTGATGTATAAAATTAGCAGCAATCACATTAATCTGATGAATCGATTCGCCATCTATCATTTCTTCATCGTAAATAACATGAAATTCATCCCCTTTACCTATACCGAAGAAATCAATCGTCCAGGCATATATATCAGATAATTTCATTGAAAGCAAAGGATCAGCATTGGCATCAACCATCGCATTCCACAAGGATGATTCAATCTTACCTCTAACCTGCTTACGAACTTTAGTTATTTCCTTCTGTCCCTTATAAACCTGAATGGTATCCGTTAAATCAAAAACGATATATTCCTTGGGGGTGTTTTCATAAATAAAATATTCAGCTGTCTTTAAACTATCCTTCGTAAAAAGCATAGCATATTTTCGACCTGATTTTATCTTACGAACATTAAAAACCTTTTTTGCCTTTTCTGCAATCTCATGAATAAGCTTGGACGAAACCTTGTGTTTGTCTAGAATAACAGAAAGCGTTTGATTGCGCTTTACCTTATACTCTTCGAGTTGGAAATTATCAATGGGGAAACCATATTTATAATTGACCTCCTGATTCTGAACAGAATCGATTAAAACAGGTAAAGCTTTGTCAGCTGGAGTTAATTCTATATCCGTTCTATTCTTGTAAAAAAACACACCTGCAAGAATCAGAACTGGAATAATTAGGTATTGCACCTTTAGGAAACGCTTCATAAAATAATTAAATCTTCTAAATGAAAATTGGTCGGATTTCTTTATCATATCGGCCATCCATCCTCACAATTCTATTCTATCGGCCGACATCGTCGCCGAAGTTAATATTTATAAAATGCTGATACAAATTGCCGGGTGGTAGATTCATCTACACCCGGCAATTTTAACATTATTAAACCTCTTGGTTTATATTCCTTAAGAAAGATCCATTATTTAATCTTATCAAAGCCCTGTCCGTAAACACCCATGACTGATCCCATCGAAATAAAAGCATCAGGATCAACAACTTTAACCATTTTCAAAATAGCTTGCGAATCCTTTTTCTTAGCCAAAAGCATCAAAACTTTAACTTCTTCCTGGGAATATCCCCCTTTAGCTTGAAGCTCAGTCAGGCCTAAATCAAGTTTAAAAACAACTTCATTTCTAATCTCATCGTATTTCTTCGTGAAGATAAAAATCTGAACAGATTGCTTACTCCCCTCAATCACCATATCAACACAATATGCACTCACACCCATAGCAACAAAACCATAGACAACTTGTTCGATCGAATTTGACAGAAAATAGGATGATGAAATAATAATTAAATCCAATGTCAGAAGAAGCTGCCCCGGACTGTAATTTCGATATTTATTTATCATCATGGCAATAATATCGGTTCCCCCGGTACTACCTCCCTGAGATAGAATAATCCCGGCACTTGCTCCGGCCAAAATTCCCCCGATTATAGCACACATAAAACGATCGCTAACCAAAGGCTCAGTAATAATTGATTGCAAAAGCCACAAAAAGAAGGATAGAACAAAAGTTGCAAATATGGTTTTTATACCAAAACCAAAGCCCAAAACTCTCATAGCCATCACAAGTAGCAATCCATTTATTATAAACACGGAATACCCTACCTTGAAACCTGTCGCAAAATAGATAATGGTTGCGATACCACTTACCCCTCCACCAACAATTTCAGATGGTATTAAGAAACCTGTCCAGCCAATAGATCCAATAAAAAGTCCTATTGCGATAATAAAATACGACTTAAACTGTTTGGTAAAATCTAGAATCTTTGTCATGATATAATTTTAAAATCATTTTCCCTATTGGGATTTTTTTTCGGCCGCAAAGCTAGTAAGAATTTGCTTACGCACGAATTTCTTCGAAACCTGAACCATAGACTCCCATAACCGATGCCATTGAAATAAATGCATCCGGATCGTAATGTTTAACTAATTTAAAGACCTGGGGCGTTTCATGTCTGCGAACAACCACCATCAATATTTTTCTATTTTCCTTAGAATACCAACCAATACTATCGATAACAGAAATTCCACGGTTAAGCGTTTCCCCGATTTCATCAGCTATTTTCTCATGCTCGCTAGTTATAATAAACATCTGCGCAGACTGCTTAGCCCCACTTATCACCATATCAATTGCATAGGATGCTATTCCCATTGAAACATAACCGTAAACAATAGTAGGCACATCATCAAAAATAATATAAGATGACGCTATAATAAATACATCAAAATATAAAATTATCCGTCCAGGGCTGATATTCTTATACTTATTTATAATCATAGCAATAATGTCGGTTCCCCCGCTACTTCCGCCTTGAGAAATTGTAATTCCAACTCCGGCACCACCTAATATTCCCCCTATAATGGCAGCCATAAATTTGTCATCTACTAAAGGAACTGTAAATATTTTTTGTTGAAAACTAAGAAAAACTGAACCTAACAAAATGGCATATATGGTTTTCGCACCAAATTTAGGCCCCAGAATTTTTAAGGCAATGACAATCAAAAAACAATTGATGATAAAGTACGATGCGCCCACAGGTATAGTCTTTCCCGAACCATAAAATATTAAAGTCCCAATACCACTCACGCCACCACCAATAATCTCTGAAGGAATTAAAAAGGCTGTCCAGCCAAAACTATAAATTGCCAATCCCAATGCAATGATTAAATAGGATTTCAATTCTGAGGTGTTCAATTTCATTTTCTTAATTGTTACTTTTAAAGGTTATACTTCCAAATTGATAAAAAAAAAGAAAGCTTTAGTTTCATTGAGTAGTCAATGAAACTAAAGCTTTTAAATATGAGTTATTAGCTTTCTGTCTAGACTACTATGTTTATTATTTTTTTAGGAACAATGATTACCTTTTTAGGGGTTTTACCATCAATCCACTTTTGAGCCTGTTCACAAGTCATTACAGCCTGTTCAATTTCATCTTTACTAAGACTCAACGAAAGTTCCAGTTTAAATCTCATCTTTCCATTAAATGAAACTGGGTACGAATGCACATCTTCTTCCAGGTACGATTCATTTAAGACTGGGAAAGCGGCATCGGTAATACTATTCTTATTTCCACAAAGTGCCCATAACTCCTCAGTAATATGTGGTGCAAAAGGCGCTAAAAGAGCAAGTAATTCCTCTAAAATAGCTTTCTTATTACACTTAACACTATTCAACTCGTTCACACAAATCATAAAGGCTGACACAGATGTATTAAACGAGAATCGCTCAATATCATCCTGAATTTTCTTAATTGACTTATGCAAAGTCTTGTATTCTGCTTTAGTCGGCTCATCAGTTGAGATACAGAACTCGTTCTGGTCATTGTGAAACAGACGCCACAATTTCTTCAAAAACTTATGCACACCATCGATTCCATTCGTATCCCATGGCTTAGACGCTTCCAAAGGCCCTAAGAACATTTCATACAAACGAAGCGTATCTGCTCCGTATTCTTCAACAATCACATCAGGATTAACCACATTAAACATCGATTTCGACATTTTCTCTACAGCCCATCCACAAATGTATTTCCCATCTTCCAATACAAATTCAGCATCAGCATACTCAGGCATCCAACTTTTGAAGGCTTCAGTATCTAAAACATCATTTTTTACAATGTTTACATCAACGTGAATTTGAGTTGTGTCATAATCCTTTCTAAGACCATATGACACATATTTATTGGTATTCTTAATACGATATACAAAGTTTGAACGACCTTGAATCATACCCTGATTAATCAGTTTTCTGAAAGGCTCGTCTTTGCAAACCTTACCTATATCGTAAAGGAATTTATTCCAAAAACGAGAATAGATCAAGTGACCTGTTGCGTGCTCAGTTCCTCCAATGTACAAGTCAACATCCTGCCAATATTCATTTACCTCTTCAGAAACCAAAGCTTCCTTATTTCGAGGATCCATATAACGTAAATAGTAAGCAGATGAACCCGCAAAACCTGGCATTGTATTCAACTCAATAGGGTAACCATCTTCCGTTGTCCAATTTTGGGCACGTCCCAATGGTGGCTCTCCAGTTTCTGTTGGTAAATACTTATCAACTTCCGGTAATTCAAGAGGCAACTGATCAAGATCCATCATTTTTGGCATGCCATCCTTAAAATAAACTGGGAATGGCTCTCCCCAATAACGTTGTCTTGAGAAAATTGCATCACGCAAACGGAAATTAACCTTGCGTTTACCCAATCCTCTTTCTTCAATTTCATTATTTGCTTTTACAATAGCATCCTTCACATCCAGACCATTCATAAAGTCTGAATTGATCATTTCACCCGACTTGGCATCGTATGATCCTTCGCTTAAATCACCACCTGAAACCACTGGTACAATCGGCAAATCAAAGTGTTTCGCAAAAGCATAATCACGACTATCATGAGCAGGAACGGCCATAATAGCACCCGTTCCATATCCAGCCAATACATAATCACTCACCCACACAGGAATCGCTTCTCCTGAAAATGGATGTATCGCATATGAACCTGTAAATTCTCCACTAACCGTCTTCACATCGGCCATACGTTCTCTTTCTGTACGCTTTTTAGTGGCTGCAATATAAGCTGCAATCTTTTCTTTATATTCAGGTGTGGTTAATTGATCAACCAACTCACTTTCCGGAGCCAGAACCATAAAACTCACACCAAAAATTGTATCTGGACGAGTGGTGAAAATTGTCATCGCAACGTCAGAATCCTTCACCTGAAAGTCCATCTCAGCACCTTCTGAACGACCAATCCAGTTGCGCTGAATTTCTTTCAAAGAATCTGTCCACTCCAACTTCTCCATATCCTCAAGTAAACGCTTGGCATATGCAGACACGCGTAAAGACCATTGACGCATTTTTTTCTGCTCAACGGGATGTCCACCTCTTACAGACAGACCTTCTTTAATTTCATCATTCGCAAGAACAGTCCCTAATTTAGGACACCAATTCACCATTGTATCGGCCAAATAAGCCAAACGATAATTTAATAGAATACCGTCTTGTTCCTTCTCAGACAAAGAATTCCACTCTTCTGCAGTAAAAATATCTTCCTGAGATGTGGCAGCGTCCACATTGGCATTTCCATTTGCCTTAAACTCTTTGATCAAATCAGAAATCGCTTCGGCTTTTTGAGTCTTATTATTGAAGTAATGCTTAAACATTTCAACAAAAGCCCACTGTGTCCATTTATAATATTCAGGATCACAAGTACGAACTTCTCTATCCCAATCATAAGAGAACCCAATCTTATCTAACTGTTGACGATATCTTTTAATATTAACCTCAGTAGTAATAGCAGGGTGCTGACCTGTTTGAATTGCATATTGCTCAGCTGGCAAACCATACGCATCATACCCCATTGGGTGCAATACATTAAATCCTTTTAAACGCTTATAGCGAGAATAAATATCAGAAGCAATATAGCCAAGTGGATGACCGACATGCAAACCTGCACCTGATGGATAAGGAAACATATCGAGTACATAAAATTTTGGTTTACTTGTATCAACATCAACTTTATAAGTCTTGTTATCAACCCAAAACTTCTGCCACTTTTTTTCTATTTCTTTAAAATTGTATTCCATGTTCAATAGCTAATTAGATATGAATTCCGAATTAAATCGGATTTAGGTCGCACTAAAACCCAGATGACCTCTTTCTTTCAATCTGATTGATAAATAAATAATATGGACTTCAAAGACTCAGCAAATAAATACATCACCAACACCCAAGAAAATCCAACTCTTCATTAAGGCGCAAAATTAGTAAAAGTTTGAAATAAATGAGGACTTTATTTTAGGAAAGAGAAATTATTAAATTTTGGCTACTAGAGCTTTAGCCAATCATCAGTATATTTTAATAATTTGTGCTTGAAGCAAGAACATTTTTAAACAAATAATTGGATTTATTTTCTAAATTTGTGTTCGAATTGGCTCCATAGTTCAGCTGAATAGAACGTCAGATTCCGGTTCTGAAGGTCATGGGTTTGAATCCCATTGGAGTCACATAAATAAAGCTCGAAGTAGAAACTTCGAGCTTTTTCTTTTTCCCAAAAATTAAAATAAAAAAAAGGAGTCCGATAAGGACTCCTTTTAATTATATATCGAATAATAAATTATTCTGCAGTTTGTCTGGTTGAATAATTCAACTTAAGTGAACTTGCTTTTCTAAGCTCCTGCTTAATGTCAGTTACAATACCCATTTTAGTGTATTGATCAACTTTCAATGAAGTAGTCAGCTTATTTCGCAATTCCTCTTTTCTTGCTTCACGTTCTGAAGCAATAAAAGATTGAATATCTCCAACAGTTGCAAATTGGTCGTTCAACTGGATACGAGGCTCTGTTCCAAAAGTTTTTTGAAACTTTCTCATAGGCACACCGACATAGATGTTACTTACAAGATCCTTTTTCTCCAATTTAGTTACCTCTTTCGCTTCCGGAACCATAATATCTACATTCAAGTCAACTTCTCTCATAGTTGTTGCAACCATAAAGAAGAATAACAACATAAATACAATATCAGGAAGAGAAGCTGTTGATATGGCCGGTAACTCCTTGGTACCGTCTTTTCTAAACTTTGACATTATTTACCTCCTGTATTTCTTGGTTCAGCTTCAGAAATCTGTACTGGGATATACTTTCTAACGGCAGCTTGCTGATCCTCATTAAGCTCCTCGTATTTTCTACCCCATTTCTGCATTGACTTCTCATCTTTTAACTCACGAGAAGCGGCTGCAAGTTCATCCTGAACGCGAATATAAGTTTCATATCTTGTTCCACGGTCATTCTGTAACGAAATCAATCCCTTTGAAACCATAACGTCACCAAAATAAGGAACGCTCTTTATGCTTTTTTCAGGAAGATTTTCTTTGTTTGCAGGATTCAGGAAGAATTCTTTAGTCTTATCACGTAATTGTGAAATACTTAGAACTTCTCCGTTCACCAACAACTCATTGTTACGATTCACCAATATGGACAAAACATTACGTTGTTTGACCTTTACATCATCATTCTGTTGTTGATCCTCTGGAATCGGTGGCAACTTTTTGTAGATACCTGTATCTACATCCATTGTAGTTGTCACCAAGAAGAAAATAAGCAACAAGAAAGCGATATCGGCCATCGAACTCGAATTTATCTCTGGTGTTTTTCTTGCCATAATATTATTTCTTAAGGTTTACGATTCGAGGTTAATCGAATCATTGTCTTAGCGTAATTTTCTCAATGTCTCTGTCACTACGATAGAAACGATAGCACCTACACCCAAAATGTACATGGTATAAAGAACCGTATCAGCAAACTTTAATGCCCCAACATTATTGTCTTCACCTGTATAACCAGGAAGGTTCAATAATGTACCATCAGACATAGAATATGCGATCAAGATAATTAATCCAAGACCTGCAAGTCCAGCTAATCCCTTAATTGCCCCCTTTGGATCAGATACAATCTGTAAAACAGGGAACAAAATTGACAAGCCAACAGTGATATAGAATAATGCCTTAGCCCAATAAATCAACGAATCGGTATAAACCGGTGTTTGATGAGCCTGATTAGGCACGTCTCCCCCAAAGTAAAACATGGCTACAAAAACAACTGTAAGACCAAGCATTACATAGGTAAGAATATTTAAATATTTACTCAATGTATTTGACATAGTCGGAAATTATTTTTTCAAGTTGTATTTTACTAGGATATCAAGAAGAGAAATTGAAGCATCTTCCATGTTATTTACAATACTATCAATTTTAGAAGTACAATAGTTATACACTACCTGTAGAATCATCGCAACGATCAAACCAGATACAGTTGTAATCAAGGCTACTTTAATACCACCAGCTACAGCAGCAGGAGAGATAGTACCCATAGACTGAATCGAGTCAAACGCATCAATCATACCGATTACTGTACCCATGAAACCTAACATAGGAGCAAGACCGATCATCAATGAAATCCAAGAAAGACCTTTTTCCAATAGACCCATTTGAACTGAACCGTAAGCGATTACTGATTTCTCAACAACCTCTACACCTTCATCCATACGATCAAGACCTTGATAGAAAATACTAGCGATAGGTCCGCGAGTTTCTCTACAAACTTCTTTAGCAGCATCAACACCACCATTATTCAAAGCGTCTTCTAAATTAGTAAGTAACTTCTTAGTATTTGTAGTTGACATATTCAAGTAAATGATTCTTTCGATAGAAAGAGCCAAACCTAAAATAAGAGTCAATAATACAAAACTCATAAACATCGCACCACCTTGGATGAATTGTTTCTTTACTACAGCGTGAAATGAAGTACTCTCTACTTCTTCTTCAGCAACTGGAGCTACTTCTTCTACAGCAGTTTCTTGAGCTGCAACTTCCTCAGTATTTTCATCCTGAGTATCTACGGTAGCTTCGGTAGTTTGAGCTGTCTCATCTTGAGCAACTACATTAAATGATGCTCCAAAATTCAGCATCCCGATAACTGCTATAAATGCAAATAACTTTTTCATAGTCTGTTTTTCAAATTTTAATTAACGAAATTATTTTTTACAAAATTAAACGGTTACTTTTTAAAAAATTGATTAACAATAATCAACTAAATTTTCCTTTTAAAGAATGTGTCAAAACCTCTTATATTATCTATATCTCACTCCTTTTCTTATGTAATACAAGATGATTTTAACAGTGCACCAAATTACAAAAAAAAAGTGAAAAACAAATTTTCTATTGGCATAATTCGCCTTTGATGGACTTATTTAAAAAGAATTTTATCTTATCTGAATCAAGCTGCTGTCCAAGTAAAAACATTAGCTTAGTAATAGCAGCCTCTGTGGTGATATCATAACCACTAATAACACCCATTTTTAATAATTCAACACTCGTTTCATACAAGCCCATATCCACACTTCCCGAAGGACATTGAGTCACATTATATACAATAAGACCATTATCAATAGCTTGTTTAATTGAATTCACAAACCAGGCATCAGTTGGCGCATTCCCTGCTCCGTAAGTTTCAATTACGACAGCTCGTAATCCTTCAATATTCAGAATAGCATCAACCGTTCTCTTATTTATTCCTGGAAATATTTTAAGAATGGCAATATTCGTATCCAAATCGGTATTAATAGTAAACTCTTTTCCTGTGGCCTTCTGAATTGAGGATTCATTGTAATGAATATGAATACCAACCTTTGCTAAATTCGGATAGTTGTACGAATGAAAAGCATTAAAATATTCAGCATTGTGCTTGGTTGTTCGATTTCCTCTGAAAAGTTGGTTTTCAAAAAGCACACAAACTTCCGGAACGATTGCTTTACCATCCTTATAATCGGCAGCAACTTCAATAGCCGTTATTAAATTTTCTTTACCGTCCGTACGGATCATACCAATTGGCAACTGAGACCCGGTCAACACAACAGGTTTGTCAAGATTATCCAGCATAAAACTTAAAGCAGATGCCGTATATGACATCGTATCGGTTCCATGAAGCACAACAAAACCATCATATTTCTCATAGTTTTCCTTAATAAGATTCGCAATCTTAATCCAAACATCCGGATTTAAATTCGATGAATCAATCAATGGATCAAAAGCTATAGAAGATAATTCAAAACCGAATTTTTTAAGCTCAGGTACCTGTTTTAAAATATGATCAAAATCGAAAGGCTTTAAAGAACCATTTGCCGGATCTTTTACCATCCCAATGGTTCCCCCGGTATAAATTATCAAAATTGAAGTCTTCATATATTTTAAAATTTCATATTTTCAACATCCCGATCATTATCGGAGGATTATTAATACTAACACTATCCGGATGAAAAACAGTTTTCATCAAAATTAACTCAACACCTATTAAGAAATTTCAACGATCTCACACTGTCCCTTTATATTCTAAATAATTTTCTGGCATTGAGGCTTGTTATTTCTGCCACCTCATCAAAACTCAAATTATGAATCTCAGCCAATTTTTCAGCAACATAGGCTACATAAGCTGATTCATTTCGCTTCCCACGCTTTGGAGTTGGTGCCAAATATGGGGAATCCGTTTCCAAAATCAAATGTTTCATCTCGATTTCCCTGACAACGTGATCTAATCCAGAATTTTTAAATGTAAGAATACCATTTAAACCCAATAAAAATCCCATATCAATTGCCTTATTGGCTTGATCCAAATTTCCGGTAAATGAATGAAACACCCCATGAAGATTTTTCAACCTAAAAGATTCCAACACTTCAAATATTTCCGAGAAAGAGTCCCGAGCATGAATTACCACAGGTAATTCCTTTTCAACTGCCCAATTTAATTGTTGTTCAAAAACAAATTGTTGTTCTTTCAGAAACGTTTTATCCCAATACAAATCAATTCCTATTTCTCCAATTGCTATAAAACCTTCCTCTGACAACCATTTTTCACAAATCAGCAACTCCTCCTTATAATTCTCCTTCACCGAAGTTGGGTGCAATCCCATCATTGGCAAACAAAAACCAGGATAATCTCTAACCAAGTTGAGCATGGGGCCAATTGATTCCGAATCAATATTGGGTAATAGAATTTGTCCCACATTGGCATCTTTTGCCCGCTGAATTGCTTCTGCAATATCATCGTTAAAAGCCTCAGAATAAATATGGGAATGTGTATCGATAAGCTTCATACTAAAATGTATTGATTTTGACTATCCAAGAATCTTGGGGTTAATGAAAAAAAGCCGGCTAAGCCGGCTCTTTTATATATTTAAAGCGTTAGAGGATTATACACATCCTTGAGCTAACATTGCTTCAGCAACTTTTACGAAACCACCGATGTTTGCACCGTTTACGTAGTTGATTTTACCATTCTTAGTACCGAAACGTACACAAGTATCGTGAATATCTTTCATGATACGAGCTAATTTCTCATCAACTTCTTCAGCAGTCCAGTTGAAACGTAGTGAGTTTTGTGACATTTCAAGACCTGAAACAGCAACACCACCCGCATTAGCAGCTTTACCAGGAGCAAAAGCAACATTCTCAGTTAAATAAAGCATTGCTTCAGCAGTACAACCCATGTTAGATGTTTCAACAACATACTTACATCCGTTTGCAACAAGAGCTTTAGCATCCTCTTCGTTCAATTCGTTCTGAATAGCACATGGGAAAGCCATGTCACACTTCACTTCCCAAGGTTTTTTACCTGCGAAGAATTCAGCACCAAATTTCTCAGCGTAAGGAGCTACAACATCATTGTTTGAAGCACGAAGATCCAATAGATACTCAATTTTCTCAGCATCTAAACCTTCTTTATCGTATACATATCCATCAGGACCTGATACAGTAACAACTTTAGCACCTAGCTCAACTAATTTAAGAGCAGCACCCCAAGTTACATTACCAAAACCAGAAAGAGCAACAGTTTTACCTTCTAATGTTTCATTGTTTTCAGCAACCATATGCTGAGCGAAATAAACAGCACCAAAACCAGTTGCTTCAGGACGGATCAAAGAACCACCAAACTCAAGTGGCTTACCAGTTAATACACCAGTAAATTCGTTACGAATTCTCTTGTATTGTCCGAAAAGGTATCCGATCTCACGACCACCTACTCCGATATCACCTGCAGGAACGTCAGTGTTAGGACCAATATGCTTACACAACTCAGTCATGAAACTCTGGCAAAAACGCATAATTTCGTTATCTGATCTTCCTTTTGGATTGAAGTCAGAACCACCTTTACCACCACCCATAGGTAGAGTAGTCAATGAGTTCTTGAAAGTTTGTTCGAAACCTAAGAATTTAAGAGCACTTAGAGTTACCGAAGGGTGAAAACGTAAACCACCTTTATATGGTCCGATTGCGCTATTAAACTCAACACGGTAACCACGGTTAATTTCTACTTCACCATTATCGTTGAACCAAGGCACTCGGAACATGATAGTACGTTCTGGCTCACACATTTTTTCAAGAAGTTTTGCATTCTTGTATTTAGGATTTGAATCGTAAGTTTCCCATACAGATTCGATTACCTCTTGTGCTGCCTGGTGAAATTCAGCTTCACCTGGAGTTCTACCCTTAAGGGCTTCCATGAATTCATTAATCTTTGCTTCCATGTCCTAAGTATGTTATGAAATTAAAATAATGTTATTGTGATACAATTGTTAATATTTTGGTTCAAATGTATATAAATTTTAAGAACCTCAATTTTTTTTCGCAAAAAAATTCAAACGTTTTAAAAAAATATTTATTGCTGATTATCAGTAATTTAACTCATTATCAATTCTGCTCTACAACATCATGCAGAAAAAAAGAGATTTTTCAAGAAGTCAAAGCGTAAATTTTGCCGGGAAGTGCTCTAACAAGCCCCTCGAATTCCATTTTTAATAGCAAACTTGAAACCCGACTCATGGGTAAATTTGATTTTATAGAAAGCATATCAATTCCTAATTTTCCTTCATGGCTTAATAATCCAACGATCAAATCTTCCTCCGGGGAAAGCTCGACAAACATTTTCGCCTGAACCGCATCCTTTTTGCTCAAATCATTCTCCCAACCCAGAATATATTCAAGATCAGAAACCGACTCTATCAAATGAGCTTGATTCGTTTTAATCAGATGATTACAACCTTGCGAATAGACATCCCCGATCCTACCGGGAAATGCGAACACATCCCTATTATATGAATTTGCAATTTCAGCTGTTATCAAAGAACCGCCCTTTCTGGCAGATTCAACAACCAAGGTGGCATCAGCCATACCAGCTATAATTCGATTTCGACGAACAAAGTGTCGTGGATCGATAACACTTTTAGAATTAAATTCAGAAATCAGACCTCCCTGCTGAATTATCTCTTCGGCATATTTACGATGCTGTGCAGGATACATCAAATGAAAACCATGTCCGACAACGGCGACTGTTGGCAACTTATATTTCAGTGCCGCCTTATGTGCACAAATATCGATACCATAAGCCAAACCACTCACAATAACTGTTTTCTCAGCATGAGAGGCAAGAGCCTTTATAATCTTATCGCAGTTTTCTTTTCCATACTCAGTAGCATTGCGCGTGCCTACAACACTTAATATACGTGACGCATTAAAATCAATATCTCCTTTATAATAAAGTGTCGTTGGTGAATCAGGACAATTCAATAACCGTTGAGGAAAATTCTCATCAAGATAGAAAACAACGTTAATGTCATTGTCTTCAATAAACTTCAGTTCGGCTTCTGCCTCACGAAGAGCCACATCCCGATCCAACTTTTGTAAAATATGCTTACCTATACCAGGAACCTTTAGTAGTTCTTGCTTTTTCACTCTAAAAAAAGCGTCAACACCTCCGGTATAAGCAATCACCTTTCTGGCATTAATACTGCCAAGACCATTCAAAAAGCTAAAGGCTACTTTATAGAGTGTTTCCATTGTTTGGATTTAGAACATCCAAATTAAAAAATTGTATTGGGAAATCAAAAAAAGCAAGTTGTTACATATCAAATGCAAAACCAATAGTTACAAAACCCGCATTACCATATCCCAACTCGGTAAAGATGTCGATATTCTCACTGATATTGTATCGGCCTCCAATTAGAATTCCAAGATCGAACAACACATTATTCTCCTTTATATTAATCCCTTTTTCAGACTTTATATGCTCCAGAGAAAAACCCGTTTTCAGTGATGTATACAATTCCACACCAAATTCAGGAGATATATTTATCGCATCCAATAAATCATTCAGGTCATATGAAACAACCCCTCCAAAACGATAATACTTATGGGTAATTTCTGAGAAATCGTAAAACAAAGATTCATTCTTCTGACCTGCAAATCCAAGATAGGCACCTAAACGAAAGCCTTTACGCCAAGGCTTATCTGCCTGAATTAAAAATGTAGGGTAATGTGTTTCATCTCCATTTTTAAAATTATGATCGAACTTGCCATATTTTGCAAAGGGTAACCCAACTTGAATTCTAACCCCTTCCTCTTTTTCTTGTGAGAATAAGGATAATGATAGAAAAACGATGGTGATGGAAAAAAAATATTTTTTCATATGCTTACAAAACGTAACTCTTTTAAAATAAACAACTTTACGACTCCTTCTTTGAATACTTCAAAAGAGAGTTCAATATCTCTGTTTTCTGATTTTTTGACAAAGCTGACAAACTTATTCCCGGATATTTGGCCAACCCCTTTGCACTAATTTGATAAAGGAATAAATCCTCGCGCAATCCCATACTGCGTTTTTTAAGCTCAAAATGCGAAAAGGTTTGCTTACTTATTTCGATAGATTTAAACTTATCATGAAAAGGATGTAAAGGATAATATCGCATGATGATTTTATCATCGGTATCCTTATAAATAATAAAATTATACTCCCGCACTAAATTAAGTCCTATAAGTAATACATAAATTACAAACAGACCTGCGATAAGCAGATTCATATGCGCTGGATTTTGATATACCGTAAGAACCGTCAGCCCCAGATAAACAAAAGTAATGATGTAATAAAAAAGCTTAATGTTTGCTGCCCGACTTTGATTGCTAAGTGTCATATATGTATCAATATAAATTTAGAGTATAATATTACGTCTTATTTTAGTAGAATAAGCCAATATTTTAAAATTCTGCGAGTTTGACATCACTCGCTAAAATACTATATTTGACCAAAGTTAGAAACTATAAATAAGTTCGCAAATGAGTCTTCAATCTTACGATTTAATTTTTACTGAAAACATAGAAAAAGAGCTTGGTAGAATTTTGGAAACTTATTCCAAATCAAAAATCTTTATCCTTATGGATTCAGGTGCACAGGAACACTGCTGGCATCTCTTATCAAGTAATGAAAACCTACAGGATATTCCCAAATTGATAATCGATTCTGGCGAGCAAAACAAATCACTTGACTCAGTTGTAAAAGCCTGGGAATTCCTAAGCCAAAATGGCGCCAACCGTCACAGCCTGGTCATAAATATTGGCGGAGGTTTAATGACTGACCTGGGAGGATTTGTTGCATCCACCTTTAAGCGTGGCTGTCACTTTATTAATATACCCACCACACTCCTATCTCAAATTGATGCTTCAGTAGGTGGAAAAACCGGTTTTAATTTCAATGGTTTAAAAAACGAAATAGGTGTCATCAACCAACCCGATATGGTAGTTTTGAGTCCTGAATTTCTGAAAACCTTACCTATGAAAGAATTCAAATCAGGTTTTGCTGAGATGTTGAAACATGCGATCATATACAGTCAAAACTACCTTGATGAACTGATAGCCTTTAATTTTGAGAATATTAATTACTCCAAATTACTAACATTGATTAGAAAATCCGTCGCTGTAAAACAGGAGTTTGTCATGAAAGACCCAATGGAAAGAGATGTCCGTAAGGTTCTGAACTTTGGACACACTATTGGTCATGCATTCGAAAGTTATGCACATCATCACAAACTTGAACTTTCACATGGTGAGGCTGTAGCTCTCGGTATGATAGGCGAACTCTATCTTTCAGTAAAGAAAAAAGCATTTCCGCAAGATAAATTTGACGAGATAGTGAAATATATAACAGATATTTACTCAGACTTTTCTATTTTTGCGAAGGATTACCCCGAATTATATCAATTGATGTTACACGATAAGAAAAATAGTGACGAAGGAGTTAATTTCACACTTCTTCCGAATGTTGGTGCTTATACGATAAATAACATCTGCACGGAAGAGGAAGTATTTGAAGCTCTTAATCAGTATGGAAAAAGAAATTAAAATGGACGTAAAACTTCAAGAAGCAAAAGACTCAATTAGAGATATCGTTGATTTTCCTAAAGAAGGTATTGTATTTAAGGATATCACCACCATGTTGAAGGATGAAAAACACCTTAATACATTGGTAGAATCTCTGTATGAACAATACAAAGACAAGGGGATTACTAAAATTGTAGGACTGGAAAGTCGTGGATTTATCCTAGGTACAGTTTTGGCCTATAAATTAGGCGCCGGATTTGTTCCGGTTCGTAAGCCGGGTAAACTGCCAGCACCTACTTATTCTGAAAAATATTCGCTTGAGTATGGCGAAGACGAAATGTTCATTCATCAGGATGCTTTAAACTCTGAGGATGTTATTTTATTGCACGACGACCTGTTAGCAACCGGTGGAACAGCTAAAGCGTCTATCAATCTAATTAGCAAGTTCAACGTTAAGAATGTATTTGTCAACTTCCTTGTTGAACTGGACTTCTTAAACGGACGTGAGAAATTAGATACGGACTATCAAGTCGATTCTCTATTCCATTTCTAGACTTTAGAAATTAAGGAATTACACCATACGGCCGTTGGGGAATTCAATTTTTCTAACGGCTGATTTTTTGTACAATCTTTTTTAAGATCAAAACCATGCATTACACTATATCAAAGCCAGAAAAAAACATTGAAGGAAAAATTATCATTCCCTCATCGAAGAGCATTTCGAATCGTGTGCAAATCATCAATGCTTTAAGTTATAGTTTTGAACCAATTAAGAATCTGTCCACCTGTGACGATTCTAAAGTTATGCAGGACGTTTTGTTTTCAAACACCAATGTTTTTGATGTCGGGCATGCAGGCACCAGTATGCGATTTTTAACGGCCTACCTATCGAAAATACTAGGAGAATGGACTCTAACTGGTTCCGATAGAATGAAAGAACGCCCAATCTCTGTTCTGGTTGATGCCCTAAACTCTTTGGGTGCTCAAATTTCATATCTTGAAAAAGAAGGCTATCCTCCACTTAAAATTTTAGGATCAAATATCACAGGTAAAGAAGTTGAATTGGCTGGTAACACCAGTTCGCAATACATATCTGCTCTATTGCTTATTGCTCCGACTCTTGAAAATGGCCTTCGTATTAAACTGCAAGGCAAAATTGTATCTCGTTCATATATTGAGATGACTCTAAACATTATGGAGGAATTTGGAATCCAGTCAGAGTTCAAAGACAATGAAATTTACGTTGCCAAACAGCCTTACAAAGTGATGCCATATACTGTTGAAGGTGATTGGTCCGGAGCTTCGTATTGGTATGCCTTTATGGCCTTGGCTCCTGAGGGGAAACTCTATTTGGATGGACTACGAAAAAACAGTTTTCAGGGCGATTCAAGATTGGTTGAAGTCTTTGAAAAGCTAGGTGTAAAAACCAATTTTTCAAAAAAAGGCATGTATATCGAACAAACCAATGCTATTTGTAAAAAACTGGTTTTCGATTTTATTGAAATGCCCGATTTGGCTCAAACCTTTGCCGTTGTAACCGCATTAAAAAACGTTCCTTTCCACTTTAAGGGGCTGGAAACTCTTAAGATCAAAGAAACCAACCGTATTTCTGCTCTTATCAATGAGATGGGCAAGTTAGGCTATGTGCTTTACGAACCTCAGGAAGGTGAACTGGCCTGGGACGGCGAAATGAAAGCTGAGAGTGAAGAAATCATCATCGAAACCTATCACGATCACCGTATGGCTATGGCCTTTGCCCCTATTGCCATGCTTCGTCCGGAAATTAAAATTGCTGACCCAATGGTGGTTAATAAATCTTACCCCAATTTCTGGGATCAACTCAAAGAGATCGGTTTTAATATTGAAGAAAACTAATCCACAAAGACACTATAATTAGTAAAGCTCGACCAATTCAGTCGAGCTTTTTCAATTCCCAAAATTCCTTTTATAAATAGAGCCGATCAATACCAATCATGATCATAATGAGTAAAAAATACAGATTCAGTTGCAGAAATAATTTTCGAACTGAAAGTCTATCGTAATTCTTAAGAATAGGAAAACTGTAAAAAATTATCCATGCAGACATTATCAGTAGAATCCAAATAGACACTTGAGAACTCAAAACTTCGAATAGCGGAAGCAACAAGGCAACCATAACAGTAGAAAGCATCCAAATCAGGGTGATGAAATGAATTTGTTTGATACTGAAGACATCTGTCAAAACCTTAAACCCACCTCTTTTATAGTCGTCACCATAAAGCAATAACAAAAGCCAAAAGTGAGGAATCTGACCTATAAAAAAGAAGAAAGCCAAAGCCAAAATAGGAGGTGCAAATAGATCACCGCCAGCAGCTACAAAACCAATTAATGGTGGGAAAGCACCACTCAATGCTCCGGGAACAACAGCGAAAGCTGAAAGCTGTTTCAAAGGCGTATAAAGTAGATTATACCACAGAATTGAAAAAAGAGCAATATAAAAACTCAGGATATTTCCACCCCAAACAAGCAAGGCACAACCCACAACTAAAAATAATAAACTCCAGCCTACAGCCCCATTCTTGCTCAACTTACCCGATGGAATCGGTCTAAACTTGGTTCTATTCATCAAAGCATCTTTTTTATGCTCCTGAACGTGATTAATGGCTGAAGCACCAGCGACAATGAACAAAATTCCAAAAACCACTGCAGCCATATCCAAAGAGAAATCAGTGGATTGCAACAGATAACCCGTAAAACAAGAAAGCGCTATAGGAATAGCAATCTTTATTTTTCCTAATTCAAGCAAACTCTTAATTTTTGAAGTTTCCGACATAACTAATGTTTAGAGTTAAGATTTTCCACTCTCTTATATTGCTTACGCCTTGGTTTGAAAAAAATCAATAATAAAAAGATAATTAATGCCATAAAGATGGTAACGCTAGCCGTTACCGCAGTGATATTAAAAACGTAAGTTCTCCCCACGGGATCGTAAGAATAACAATATTCTAAAGCTTTTTTAATGGTTGGTCCCGTTTGTCCTTTGATGGATTCATTGATAGCTAACTCAAACTCATAAGGTAAAAAATAGGTTCCATTTAAATAACGAGTAATTGTTCCATTGGGACTTACAATGACAACCGTTGCAGCATGCGTAAATTCATTCCCGGCTTTATTATAGAGAAAGCCTACATTTTTAGTAGCCTTGGCAATATTCGAGCTATCCGCCGTAAAAAAACGCCAGCCCTCCTCTGTGTTCTTATCATGAATCAAAGCTTGATAGTTTTTCTTCTTTTGATTCGCTAAAATTGTTGTCTCTTGTGGATCGAAACTGATGGTTAAAACCTGATAATCTTCGGATATGTCTAAATCACTAGCATCAATTAAACCAGCCAAGCCATCCAGTAATGGGCTACAGATGCCAGGACATTTAAAATAAACGAAAACAATAGCTGTGGGTTTATCGATCTGATCAAATAAGTTGACTGATTTCCCATCCTCATCGATGAGGTAGATATCATCTGATATTTTTTCGCCAAGCTGCTCAACAATACCAACTTCGAAATCGGAATCATATTTTGTATCAGACTGACTAAAAAGGGAAATAGCAAGAAGGTTAATTAAAAAGCAAAGACACAATTTTAACTTCATATAAAATCCTCCAGTGTTTTTAGGCTTGGGAACAGAGTCAAACAGTATGAAATTGCCATACGGTTTTAACTAAAAATATGAAATTATTCTGTTGACACTGAATGAGAAGAGGCTTTTTTTTTCATTCACCTCCTTATTTAGAACAGAGATCCTAGCCAAAGGTAACTTTACTCTGTAAAATCTTAAGCCGGAAAATTATACTTTTCAAAGCAATTATTTTTTTCAAATTCCAAATAAAAATCAACCAAAGAATGACTATCAGTAGCTTTGAGATAACGACTAAACTTTGCTGGGGAAAAACAATAGGGAAACTCAGAAAATCAGATTTAAGAGCGCCCTGCTGTAATGGGATAACGACTTAACAGGACGCCCTCTCCGACTAACTAAAAACCGTCCAATCAACTACTGCTGTTAGCATTTCTCACTTAATTCTATTTTTAATATGGCATCATTCTACTTTCTAAGAATATGCAATTATGATTTTTTCTTTAATCCTCTATACCCAACTAAAAAAGCTGCGATAAGAGCGAATAGTAATTCAACAAAATTATTTCTATCAAATAAAAACCAAATGATCAAAGCGACAACTTGGCTTATGATGATAAAAAGCAGTAACCCATAAATAAACGCTTTTCGTTCCGCTCTATTTTTAAAATTTACCTTACTGTATATTTTCATCGTCTCTTTATTAATTATTTTGTGCTCCACGCTTAATCCACTCCAATATCAGATCCTCTTCTTTTTGTGTAATAAAGCCAGCATGTTCACCATTCAATTGTTTAATAATACGACTATCCTCAGGTGAATCTGTACTCACATAGCTGCCATTAACCAAAGAGTTGTAAGCCATAGATTCTCGCAAATCAGGCGCGCGATTTTCATTATGACAGGTCCAACAATCCTGATTTTTAAAAATCGGTTGAATAAGACCACTGAAACTTAACACTTCGGGGATCGTTGTGAATTGCCATTTAAAATCATTTTGCAATTGATTTCCTGCAAGATCTTTAACATCACGGGTAAGGGTACAAGTATACACAGCCTCAGGCAACCATTCCGCATTGGGAACAAACTTTACAATTTTAGCTTCATAAGTTATGCTTCCCCCAACAATAGTCTCTCCTGTTTTCACAATAAACGAATTACTATTAAGTGTTTCCGGATCAATCTCCTCATCAAAATACACCTCAATGGCAGTATTTCTAAAAACTGAAATCTCCATATCAACAGGAATACTCTTACTAATCTTTGGAGCCACAACATCCGGCTCAAAACCTGAAGTAAAACTCCAGTGATAATCCTGTCCCATTGATGCCCCATTTTTAGCTTTGGCTTCAGTACTTAAAGTACAATTGTACGCTGTGTTATCATTTAATTTTTGCGAAGGCTTAAAGACTGCCGTTTTACCTGTACAACTTACCTTACCATAAATTGGATACTGACCTTTTTTCACAGCAAAGCTGTTGTCATTAACTGTGGACGCATCCATCTCCTCACTAAAGAGAACGGTAATCTCTGAAAAGACATCCACCTCAGTGGTACCATCTGCAATGTTAGTAGAGACGATACTAAGTGGAGCACTTGTATCTTCTTCCTTTTGACATCCAAAAGCAAGCAACAGAATTACAATTACCAGTGGCTTGGAAAATCTGGTTAAAATTTGAATACTCTTGCCTACGATACCTTTATGAGTATATAACATATTAAATCTTTTTTACGTTTATAAAAAAAATAAGCTTATTCCTATAGATAAAGCCCTTTATTCGGTTTTCTCTCAAATTTTTCTTTTGTATTTCCCCTTATTATTTCGCCACTTGTACTGAAAGTATTGCATCACCAAACCACATATTACCCAAAAAGGAAGACTATATATTTTTTTTCCTGTTAGAAGCGTATACACTTTCTCCCAGGTAATAATCTCGCCATCCATTACAGGCAAAAGGATGGTCAAGCCAAGATACATGAAGACTCCCCAAAACAAACCCGGGTAAATCCACGTTTTTAATCCAAAACTCGTATCAAACATTATTGCATTTTTTATGATCCATAATATTTCAAAAAAAAGCCCCCTTGCCTTAGTAGGAAATACAAAAGCAGGAGGACTTTCAGTAATTAATCATTCAGATTTAACAAGTTTAGTTAACTGGTACTTTATTCATCATCCTCATAAGTCAATCCAAAGCACATGTACATCTCTGGATCCTCATTACTTACCAGGTAATAAGATGAGCCATACTCCTTTAACTCGATAGGAACAATAGTCCATCCCTTAGGGCTTGCTACTATATCTAAAATAGCTTGACCTTTCTCTGTAGACATTAATCCCTCTATATAAGCCAAATCATCCAATGGTGCAGACCAATAAGGCTCATAACCTAAAAATTCCATTTTAACAATATCCTCAGTTTTCTTATTATAATTAACCCTAATCTTAAGAGAATTCCAATCAGCAAAATCTAAATTGAAAGTACAAGGAAACCAGGAAGCCACATAGGTAGATGTAGAAAAATAACTAAATGCCGCATCAGGATAGATACCATCTATCAAATTGGCTAATTTTGGACTAACAATCTTTGCATCACCACCAAAAGTTTGGGGGCCAAAAAACTTATCAGTCATACCTTCAATATGAGCAGGACAATCTGCTTCATATTTAAAAGTACCAGTAACTCCAGCATCCGTTACGTCAAATTGATTCTTAGCCTCGTCGTATTTAAAAGATCTAGCACCAATACCATTCAATACCAATGCATGATGAAATTCAAAACCCTCATGAGTAAAGTTGATTGGCATCAGCTCGTGCTTTGCTTCTCCGTTATCTACATAGTTAAGAAATGCAATAATCTTATCCCCACTGTATACCATGTTTACTTTTGTATCCCAACCTTCAACAGATAAGTTGAAATAAAAAGGTACAACTACCTGTTCGTTAGCTCTCTCAATATGTTTCGTGTGCTTGGCGTATTCTCTTAGTTGAGCAGGTGTTTCCGCTGTAGCTTTAACCAATACCATTGGATCTCCACTCACTCTCTCTGCAAGATACAGGGTATCCCCATCAGCTGATTTCTTGGTCATACTAAACTCCAGTTCACCACCAAATCCTTTTCCTGGTTCTCCAATTTCCGGATCAGTCATCTTTGAAAATTTGCTATAGGTGTCGAAAATCAAGACTGGCTTTTCAAACATTTTTACAGAATATTTCGATTCATCAGAAAAATCAGAAAAATCCCAATTCATATTTACGGTACCTGTTTCATCAAATTTAAAATGAAAGGTAAATGATCCTAATTTTGTTGGATTCGGGTAGTAATGGGTTAGCCATCCATGCTCAGATGAGGTTAAAGCATCTTTGAACTCATTAACAGCTATGGCAGCTCTTTCGTCTGGCGCAAGATCAAACTCGCTTTCAAAATCGTTGTCACATGCTGCCAAGATAACGAGCATGCAACTAATTATATAAAGACTTAATTTTTTCATGTGTTTAAAATTTTCTTTTGTTGGTCCTCCCCACAAATTTAAGCGTACTACCCGATATCTATCGGGAGGGAGGGAGGAACATTCAAATGAAATCTTTATCTGTATGATCTTAATTCCACTTGATTGCTCCAATTCTTTTTATAACTCAACTACAGAAGGAAGGAACTCACATGCTAATTAACAATCTCAAAATTGTTTCTTTCTGTGAATTCATTTCTCCCTCTATTCCTCTTCAGCAGGAGCCAAACCAGCCAACACATCGGCAATTTCAGCCTGCAAATCATAGATATCGATCTTCCAAATCTGAAGCATATAATCAGCTATCATCTTCTCCTTCTGACGAATTTGATCTCTGGCTTTTTCTGACGCAGCTTCATCTGTATTCCAGCTGTCATCATATACTTTGATCTTATCGATTATCTCATTCCAATCCCCATTGCTACGAGTCAAAAATTCGGATAACATCTCCACGAAATCTTCATCCGGATTCAGCATGGAATATGCAGTAATAAATCCCATTTTCCTGGCTTCATAATCATTGAAATTCATCCAATTGGAAGTATAACCTGTTGTCAATTTCTTGTATTCTACAGGATATGCTATTGTTTGATGGAGAATATGACCAAACTCGTGGTGCATGGTCTTAAAAACCCTAAGAATAGGTTCCATTGCCGAACGTTTCTCCCATTCATTCATCCCAGACAGATCAAAGTCGATGTAATTCAGGTCGAAAACAGTGATCTTTCTTCCCCCTTCGGCTTGTCCCAACACAATCCCACCATTATCTTCATAATTGTGACTACCTACCAATACAATTTGTTTGGGTATGAATTCTTTCATAAAATCTTCTCCCCCATGATTCGCATAAGGATCAATCCAAATCTCCTTCATTTTATTCAGGAATGGAACCACTCTTTCAATTTCTGTAGGCGTTAGAATTTTTGTATTATCCAACTCTGAGTTATCCCACTTGTATTTCACTTCAACATTGTAGGGATAGGTATAATTTTCTCTGATCCATTCATCAACATCATTTAACTCTGGTGTAGAAGTATCGATTAATGACTTTCCTAAATCTTCTTCCTTATCACACGAGGCAAAAAGAATAGACATAGAAAAGAATAGAAATATTATCTTTTTCATATAATTATTATTTTAAATTTTGGCCATATGGAAGTCGCATGAATCATCATTTCACTGTATGCGAAGCTTTGTTCTCATGCTCGTTTCATATCTTAAATTTTTATTATTATCGTGGGTTTGCCTGTAATCCAATTGCAACTGCTTGTTCAGGAATTTGAATGACTCTTCTGTTATCGTCTTTTGGTAAGCTAATAGGACTTCCCTCAAACACATTATGAGTAATTTCAAAATTGAATCGCTTCACATCGAACCATCTCATTCCTTCATGTACAAATTCACGACGACGCAAATCCAACAGATACCATAAGTAGTATTTCTGTCCTTCTTCAACTGTATAGTATGGTGCCAATACAGGTCCATCAACAGTTTCATATTCCTTCTGTATTTTTTCCAGGGTGACTTTATTGTCTGGATTATACGCTCTCTCTCTTTTTTGAAGATAGCTATCCAAATCATTTAATACCGAAGCGTAATCCTTTTTCATGGCATAAGCTTCAGCTCTGTTGAATAAAACTTCTTCAGTAGTAAAAAGTGGTGCAACCATATTAGGATATCCCTGATCAGGATTGTTGTCGTGGCTTTCAATTCTACCTTTTAATTTTGGGATAAATCCTAACAGCTGTGAACCTGCGGCATACAATACTTTATCACCAATCACCATCTCGAAACGCATTTCATCGGTTATAGGATCTTTACCAAACAACTCGCCAATTTTAGGAGCCGAAAGAGAATAACGGAATACAACAGCACCATTCCCCCAATTGGTATAACCTCGAGCCAACATGATGTTGGAAGCTTCTTCGGCTCTTGTATACTGCGCCCAAAGCTCACTGGCTTCATAGGTAAGATATTTCCCATTCCAATCTCTCAGTTTACTTGACGGATCACCACCAAGAACAAAATCAGAGTGTTCAATTACTTTATCCCAGTCACCTTTATATAAGTAGAAACGCGATGCAAAAGCATGAAGTGCAGACTGTGTAAAATGGTATTTACCTACAGCATAACTATCATCTCGAATCAACTTAGCTGCTTCCTCAATATCAGCCTCAATTCTGTCATATATTGTTTTTACAGAGGCTCTTTTATAATCTTTGAATACAACCTTCTCTGGTTCTTCAACAAAAGGCACCCCCAAGTCACTCTCTGCTGTAGCAGGATTGTAATGCTTGCCGAACAAATTCACCAACATGAAATGCGCATAGGCACGTGCTGCCAAAGCCTCACCTTTTTGGGCTGAATAATTTTCTTTATCCGAAACCTTTTCAATCGCATCCAAAGCATGATTGGCTGCAGCAATAGCAGCATAACAAGCATTCCAATACATTGTAGGCGTATCGTACGAATCAGAAGCCGCATCCTTCCAATAATAAGCATCTCCATTAGGTATATATTCTGCTACATATTGACCAACTCCCTTATCTCCTGCATTATCCGACATCACCTCAGTAAATCCATGATAAAAAGCATCAGGATAGGCAGATACCAATAATTCACTCACCGCTTCAGGCGAATCCAAAACAGTCCTGTTATCAGGTGTTTCATCTAAATAGTCATTACATGAAGATAACATGGTCATCCCCAAAAAGACTAAGGCTATATTTTTAATTTTCTTCATTATCTTAATTTTTATTGATATATAATTGATTTTCAATCACACAATAAATTAATCTTTTATACTATTTTAAAAACCAAGCTTTACCGAGAAGGTATATTGCTTAGGAACAGGCATGGCCACACCGCCAGAGCCCATAAACTCAGGATCTTGTCCATTCAATTTTTTATCAGAATGAATCAGGAACAGGTTCGATCCCTGAAGTTTCAATGTCGCACTGTTAAATCCAATTCCAGTTAAGAATTTCTTTGGCAGACTGTAAGCCAGCGAAATCTCTTTCATTCTTACAAATGAACCATCAGCTACACGTGCTGTAGATAAGTTATATGCATTATAAGCCTTGGTATAGTTTACATTATACTGACGCTGCGATAATATAGCAGGAATATCAGTGATTTCCTCATCCCCCTTTAGCATCCAACGATCGTAAAACTCCTTAGGCATCGCATCTAGATCGGAATATTTCGCCTTAAACTGTGGACGTAATCTCACCTTATTACCAAACTGGTAGGTCATAAATACATTCAATTTCCAATTCTTATAGGTGAAATTATTACCGAAACCACCTGTAACCTTTGGATCAATAGAACCTTCATACTTCAGATGATCAATGTCATTTGACTGAAAATCCAAATCAGAAACAGTAGTTTCCCCATTTTCATTGATGAAAGTAGGTAAACCTTCCTCGTTTAATCCTTCGTATTGAATCGAAAACAAACTTCTCACAGAATATCCCTCCAATGGTCCTCCAACATCTTTAACCAGATTGTAAATATTTTGGAAAGATTTCAACTTAGTAATCTCATTCTTATTGTAAGCGAAAGTGATATTGGTATTCCATTTAAAATCATCAGATTTCACATTATGAGTGGTTAGCGTAAACTCAACACCTTTCGATTCCATATCAGCATAGTTGGCAAATTTCCAAAATTCACCTCCAATACCCGAAGTTTTGATATAAGCAATCAAATCGAATCCTTTACGTTGATAAGCATCTACACTCAAGTTGATTCTATTGCGGAATAAACCTAAATCCATCCCCACATTGGTTTCATACTGCTTTTCCCATGTTAACTCCGAATTCTCCAAACCATCGATATACATTCTCGATTCCTGTTCTGAAATATAAGGGCGGTCGGTCACATCATTCTTTAATACCAATGTTGAGTTATTAGCTGCCCCCATACTTGCAGTCAATCCATAAGTCGCTCTTAATGACAAATGAGAAATAACTTCAGAATCTCTTAAGAAATCTTCATCATGCGCATTCCAGGATCCACTCACGTTCCAGGTAGGTAACCAACGTGCAGAGTTTGATTGTCCCAATTGATTTGAACCATCGTAACGAAAAGTTCCGTTAACCGTGTATTTTCCGGCATAAGAATAACTACCGGTAGCAAAAAATGCAGCGAAACGATCACGATACTGTTGCATACCATAATAAGAAACCCCATTCTGTAATTGATGTCTCACAAAATTTGGATCGATATAAGGTATACCCCCTCTTTCCCACTGGTAGCCAACACCATCAAAAGAACTATTTTGTCGGTTAGAAGATTTAACTTCCATACCACCCATAACATTCACAATATGGGTTTCTTCAAATATCTTATTCCAATTTGCAGTTCCTCTAAAATAATAGTTTAGCAAGCTATTGTCGCTTCTATTGTAAAAACCTCCCTTTGGCAAAACAACCTGAGGTAATGAGTTTGGAACCTCATTATCTTTAAATAGGAACTTATTGTTCTTAGCGATTTCGTAAGTATCAGCGGCTCTATATGCTGATGCCATATTGGAGTTCTCCAAAATTTTATGTTCCTGAGTCGATTTCACATATCTTATTGAACCCACAAAGTTTAGATCCAACCCCTTAGATAATTCATAATCGATATTAGCCTGCAATTTCAAATCCAACATATCAATATCCAGATAATTGTTCTTCATCTCGTTAATGATATTGAAATCGGCATAATTCATTCGGTAGAATTCCAAATTTCCATTATCATCATAAGGGCGCAAAACTCTACTGGTATTCAATGCATAAGAGAATGGATTGATATCAAAATCACGACTATACTGACCATTTATAGGATCTTCTACACGACTCACCGTCCCAGGAGCCTTTTGCTGACGAAACGAACCAGCTGTAATAAAACCAACCTTCAGTTTATCATTCAATTTTACAGATGCATTTGCATTTACTGTATAACGGTCTACCTTATCGGCAATAGACCATCCTTTATCTCCGTAATAGCTTGTCGAGAAATAAAAATTAGACTGTTCATTTCCTCCAGTTAAACTAACAGAATGGTTTTGTGTAATGTTATTTGTAAACAACTCATCAAACCAATCGGTATTGGTCATTTCGTATTTCTGCAAAAATTTAGCTCTGGCTTCAGGGGTATTTTGTAAACCAAAACCAGTTTCAGGATCGTAAGTATTAATCAAATCATACATCTTCTTATAAATACCACCATTTTTTTGACGAGATATTTCAGCATGATTCAACCAGCCTTTAGCCTCAAGCTCTCTATAAACAGACATCTGTTCACGAGAATTCATGATATTATAATTAGAGTAAGAAGGTTTCATTCTCATGGTATATTCACCCGAATATGAAACTGAAGTTGAACCTTTTTTTCCACGCTTAGTAGTAATTACAATCACACCATTCATAGCTCTTGCACCATAAAGAGCGGTTGCCGAAGCATCTTTCAAAATCTGAAAGTTTTCAATATCATCAGAGTTCAAACCAGCAACTGCTGAACTGATCAGAGTAGAAGCATCACCTGATGACAAATCATCTGGTGAAATATCGACCACATCCTCAAGAACAACACCATCAACTACCCACAAAGGTTTTTGATCACCATAAATAGAAGAAGCACCACGCACACGAATTTTAGGTGCAGCACCAAAGGTACCGGATACAGTCTGAACGGATACACCAGCCGCCTTACCTTCAAGCATTTGCCCCACATCAGTAATACCTGCTACTTTTGCCTCTTCAGCCTTCACTGTGGTAGCTGAACCGGTAAACAATCGACGATCCGTTTTTCTGAAACCATCAGAAACAACAACAACCTCAGAAAGTTGTTCTGCATCAGACAATAATGTCACCTTCAATTCTTTTTGATCCTTCACCAAAATCTCCTGAGATTTCATTCCAATAAAAGAAAATACCAAAACGGCTTTCCCGTTAACAGGAATCTCAATTGTAAACTTCCCATCAAAATCAGTAGAAACACCATTAGTTGTTCCTTTCTCCAAAACAGAAACACCAGGCAATGAAATCCCCTGGTCATCAAGCACAACACCAGAAATTTTCTGTTTATTCTGCTGTTGCGTTTTAGCAGATGAATCAACTGGTTTAAAAGCCTTTCGTAAGGTAACAGCCTTACTTTTAAACTCATACTCCAAATCACTATCTTTTAAGCAGCGATTCAAAACAGACTTCACTGTTTCTTCCTTAGCATCTACACTAAGTCCATTAACATCTTTAACATCAGAAGAACTGTATAGAAAAACCAGACCAGTCTGTTCATGGATCTCCCACAACACCTGTTCCAGCTCTACACCTTCCATGTTCAATGTCACTTTTGAATCCTGAGCCAGCGTCGTAGCCGAAGCACTTATCACACTGACAAACAGGAAAATTGCGAGCATTTTCATAACTAGTAATAGTTTAAACAGCCTCCGGGATCGAAAGCCATTATTCAAACATTTTTTCATAACTTTGTAAAGATTTAGGTTACACTTAAATTCTATTTCTGTTACAGCAGAAATTCTGAGAAACAGGAAATGTTACAGCATTTCCTGTTTTATTTTTCACCAATTACAATGGTTTGACCATTAATTTCAACATCTACTTTACGAGTCAGCTCAAACATCTCCATAATAGAACCGATCTCACTATTCCGATTAAAATGACCTCCAAAGCGGTAATCTTTAACCGATGAATTCTTATAAAACACCTTCAAATCATACCATCTGGACAGCTCAGTCATAATATCCTCAATTCTTTGATCCTTAAACAAGAAAACGCCCTGTCTCCAGGATGTATACAAATCAACATTTACTTCTTGCTTCATAATATCTCCGGATGCCTCATTAACAACTGCTTGCTGACCTGGTTCCAACATCATTGTTTTAGCCTTAAAACCTGAAGAACGAACTTTTACACTTCCTTCCACTAAAGTGGTCACGACATTCTCATCCTCTTTATAGGCCTTCACATTAAATGAAGTCCCAAGAACTTCAACCTTTGTGCCCAGAACATCAACAATAAAAGGATGTTTGGCATCCTTACTCACCTCAAAATAAGCCTCTCCGGTCAACTTCACATTTCTTGTTTTCCCAATAAATTGAATTGGAAACTTCAAAGAACTCATAGCATTTAAATGCACCTTAGTCCCATCGGCAAGTACCAACTCATACTCACTCCCCTTGGGTATCCTAACAGTATTGTATAATAAAGCTCTCTTATCATTTCCTGCCTGATATTTTAAACTTCCCTCCCCTTTCTCAATTTGGGTTCCATCCTTCTCTTTTAGGGCAGAGACTTTATAATCATCAAGATTTACGTTCCGTCCATCCGCTAAAGTAAGCTGAGCTTTAAGTGCTTGCGGCTCATTCCTCACAAACTTATCTTGCTGCTGCTGAGACAGGTTAATTAAATCGTTGTATAAATAATAACCAATTCCTGCAAAAAATAAGGGAATGCATATCACTGCAGCATAACGAAAAATCGCTTGAAACGCTTGCCTCGTTTTATTAGGGCTCAAAGCTTTTTCAAATCTTTCCCATCCTTCACCCACATTCACCTGATGAAAATCTTCATCCCAATTAAGAAACTCTTCTTGTTTGCAAATTTTCTCGTAAGCAACCTGATTCTCTTCATTGTTGTTAATCCAGGTATCCAGTTCCTGTCTCTCAGATTCATCTAAACCAAAATTTATTTCTTTGGCAATCAGCTGAGATATTCTTATATGATGGTCAATTCTATTCACTCGAAAAATTTATATGATTAAAGTTGGACTTTTGTTCTCCACACGAACCCTTCACTCCAAACATTATATGACTATAACAACTCAGAAATAAAAGAGGGTGGGAGGCAGTTTATTTTTTTCAAAAAAAAAATCAGAGTCCGGATGGCCCCTGACATCAATCTGTGATTTGAATATAAAACAAGAGTTTTTACATAAAAAACCCAATCAACATAATTAGAAAAACAACACTATCCTTCAGTTGTAAACGAAGCAAACGATAGGCATTCGCTTTTACGGACTTGACGGTATTTATAGATACATTTAAACGAAGAGCGATCTCCGGATTCTTAAGTCCCTTCATACTCATCTGAACGACTCTTTTTCCTTGAGAAGGTAAAACCTCAATGGCCTTATGAATCTCGTAATAGGTTTCCTGCTCAAGAATGTTATCTCTAAAGAATAACTCTTTTTCCATAGCCTGAACGGCAAAATCTAATACAACTTTAGAATGTTTAATATGATTTAAGCAACTATTACGGGTAACCATATACAAATATCCTTTCATAGCATTTTCATTATCAAATGCCTCCTTGCCCTTCCATAATTTAATAAAAGCCTCCTGAGCCATATCTGCTGCCACATCACCACTTTTCACATACTTTCGGGCAAACAAACACAAGCTGGAATAGAAGCTTTCAAAAAATACTTTAAATTCTTTCCTGTTCACTTTGGCTATAGTTTTGGGTTAACAAATTTCAAGCGTACTTAGAGAGAATTAGGGACTCCCCAAATACAGTGCATAAAACTATCAACATCAAAGACTAAAGCCTATTTTGAAACCTAGACAACAGGGGTCGCAAGCTCTAAATTCACATGGACAAAAGGGGTCGCAGATCAAAAGAGTAGGATTTTTGGGGCTCTCAGCCCCTGGGTAGAGTTAAGACAGAACATGATTCCCGAACACAAATTCAAAACCAATAACTAGCTGGTTATCGCTTTTAATACGACTTAATGAAGATGAATAAGAAAAAATAATTCAAACATGAATTGTTCTAATTCCGAATGCCAATTCAGAATATCATTCTTATATACACCATAACAACTTCGAGTCAGAGCTGGATTTTACAGGGCTTGTTCCAGACATGATCCGGACTTGTACCAATATTAATATAGTATTAAAACTGATTTTGATTTATCTATTAATATGCGATAAAAATATTCGTCATGTATGGTATAATGCAATATAGTTCCGAAGAAAGGGAAAGATATAACCTCATCCTTCAGAAACCGCTTATTAAAAATTACTCAGAAATTCAAAAAGATTATCAGAGGACTCTAAGCCCAATTTTTTTCTTAATCGATAACGACGTTTTTCAATCGCATTTACTGAAAGATTTAAAATCCTTGCGATTTCCTTAGCATCTAGATTTAATCTTAAATAAGCACAAAACCTTAAATCATTAGTATTTAAATCAGTATATTTCTCAATTAATCTCTTAAAGAAACCTTGATGAACTTCCTCGAAATGCATTTTAAATATATCCCAATCCTGATCCAGATTAATATTACTCTCTATCTCCTGAATCAGTCTCTTTAGAGAAGCTTGTATGTCATTTTTGTCGGATGCAAGAACAGCTTCAACCGATTTTTTAAGACTATCAAGCGTTTCGTTTTTACTGACAACATGCAAAGCATTCGCAGCCAACTCGCGTTCTTTATGCTTTAAATCTTCTCGAAATTTCAATTGCTTAAGACGATTGATCTCCTCCTTAGCCAAAATTTCTTCTTGCAACCTCAAATTCTCAAGATCTTTCTCCCTTTTTTCTGAATCCATTTTCTCTAAAGCAAGTTTGTCCATTAAACTAACCTGTTCAAGCAATAAATTTTTCCTCTTAAGATTGAGTTGCTTTAAATGCAGAACCCTCAGAATTAAAAAAGATATAATCAACAAACCAACAATAAGAATAATCTGATTTCTTTTCTGAATTCTCATTTTTAATTGTAACAACTCAATTTCTTCCTCTTTCTTCTCCGTTTCGTATTTTATCTGAAGTTCATTGATTTGCTTTTGAGTCCGTTCGTTGTAGATTTCATCTCTGTAGGCCATAAACTGCTTCGTTTTTTCCAGCGCCTTCTGATAATTTCCCTGTAGAGTATAAACCTTGGCTATTCCTGCATAACAATCTTTAATACTCGCCTTATTTAAATCCTCCAAAGCAATTTTCAGTGCTTTTTCAAAGAAGGCCAAGGCCTTTTCCAATTTATTTTCATTTGCCCAATACTCCCCTATATTGATGGACGAAGATATGATTCCACTCTCGTAATTGTTTTCTTCAGAAATCTCAAGTGCTCGCTGGTAGTCAGCTAGAGCTTCATTTTTTTTATTCAATTTAAGGTAAATAACACCTCTATTATTCAAGGTCGACGTAAGCATCAGGTTATTACCAGACTCTGTGAAAATGGGAATTGCCCTATCCAGATACTGAAACCCTTTTTCATACTCTCCAATCTCGTCATAAATGTTGGCGATATTTACAGAGGTTAGCGCAAAGTGAAAAAAATCTTTCTCTTTTTCATAGATCTCCAGGAGCTTATTAAATAATTCCAAAGCTTTATCATGATCTTTATAAATAGAATAGATAATGGCAATATTGTTCTTCAATCCTTTCACCCGGTTCTTATAATCAATTTCTTCAGCCTTCTTCAGAGCTTTGAAATAAAAAGTCTGTGCATCTTCGTAGTTACTCATTTTAAAATAGGTGATTCCAATTTCATTCCAGGAATCAACCAAACCTCTCCCATCATTTTCACTCTCAGCAATGCCGGCAGCCTCTTTAAAATGTTGCAAACCTTCAAAATAGTTACCTAGATTGGAATCCTCTCTACCTAGAAAAATCAACGCTTTAACCTGAGATTGAGGACGACTTAGCTTTTGTGATAGCCTTAGAGCTTCCTCTGCATAAGCAATGCACTTCTCAGAATCCTTTTCAACCAGTTCCTGACAAATTTTTAATAAGAGTTCGAGCTTCTGATCATCATCAACAATGGCTAACCGATTTTCCAGGCTATCGACTTTCCCTTCATCAATAAAAGTCACATTTCCTGAATAAGAATATACAGATGAAAAAACAAGTAGAAAGGTCAGTAGAATTCTCATGGGGATTAAGATTTAAGAATATCCCAAATATAGAACTTTAATTCACTTATTAAAAAAAGGAGATCGATCAGAAAAGAATATGACTTAAATGGGAATACCTGATTTTAACATTACAATTCGGTCAGACAATTCAACAACTCAGCAATTATTCTTTTTTAATCAGGTCTTCAAAACTCATTTTTGTGATATCAATCATTAAAGTTATATCGCATGTTACAACGATTTTTATTTCTCTTCATTCTACTCTCATCCGAATTATTATCAGCCCAAATCCATATCAGTGGTAGGGTTTGCGACAAAGAAGGAAATCCAGTTCCCGGAGCCAATGTTTATATCGACAAGACCTACGACGGGGCATCCACCGATACCAATGGCGCCTTTAATTTCAAAAGCAATACTTCTGGTGAGCAGACATTGGTGGTGTCCTGTATTGGTTTTATCACGAGTAAGCTGAGCAAGAATGTAAAAGACATGCAAAATTTACAAATCCGTCTTAAAGAGTCGATAAATACGCTAAATGCAGTTGTGATCACCGCCGGAACCTTCAGTGCTGGCGACAACAGTAAGCTTACCGCCTTAAAAACTATGGATGTGCTCACCACCGCGGGGGCTGCGGGCAACTACATTGCGGCTTTTAATTCCTTACCCGGCACCAGTACACTTGGCGAAAGCGGAGAACTCTACATCAGAGGTGGGAACAGCAGAGAATCACAAACCTTCATTGATGGCCTCAAAGTATTTAATCCCTATAGTTCAACAGCTAACAACATCCCTTCAAGGGGACGCTACTCTCCAAATTTGTTTAAAGGCATGACCTTTAGTACTGGTGGTTATTCGGCGGAGTACGGACAGGCGCTTTCGGGCATCCTCCTACTGGATACCGAGGACATTCCGGTTGAAGAAAAAACAGACATCTCAATTATGAGTGTAGGGGCTTCAGTGGGTAAAGTAATTAAAGAGGATAGGGATGCCCTAAGTTTGAACACCTCTTATACCAATCTGACACCCTATTACAAATTAAATCCATCACGCTACGAGTGGGAAAAATCGCCGGAGAGCTTGTCCGGAGAAGCTGTTTATCGCCATCAGTTCGAAAAAGGGCTGTTTAAATTTTACACGGGCTACGGTTATACCAACTATCAGCTTCTACAAAAAAACATCGATTATCCTGAAAAAATCAACTACAAAACCCATGAGCTGGACTTATACATCAACAGTACATACAAAGGGACGCTCTCAGAAAAATGGGTATTGACAACGGGTGCGAGTTTTGCTACAAATGACAATAAGGAAAAAGTCGATGCGAAAAAATTGAAAACAAAAGAAAACAATGGACAATTGAAATTTAAACTCAAATATATTCCCTCTGAATCCATCAATCTCAGCATGGGTGCTGAGTATTTTTTTACGGCTACCGAAACTCGTATCAGCCTGAAAGATCCTCTTTGGAAGCAAAATGAAAATCTAAACAATCAACTGGCTGCAGCTTTTAGCGAAAGCAATATCTATTTTTCAAAAAACACGGTGCTCACGGCAGGTGTTCGTGCTGAATTTAACGATTATAACAACCAAATTCAGTTAGCGCCCCGTTTATCCATCGCACAAAAAATAAGTCAATACAGTCAAGTATCATTCGCTTGGGGAGAATTTTATCAATTGCCCGAAAACTCAACTCTAATAGAACAGAAAAAGCTAAAAGAAGAGAAAAGTCAACAATACCTATTTAATTATCAATACAATAAAAATAGTCGCCTGCTAAGGACAGAGTTGTATTACAAAAAATATTCGAACCTAATTAAATATGAACAAACAGATAAATACACATCAGCGAATTATAACAATGGTGGTTATGGCTATGCCAAAGGGATAGACATTCTATGGAAAGATGACAAAAGCATCAAAAATATGGAATACTGGATTTCCTATTCCTATCTGGACACTGAAAGAAACTACGAGGATTATCCTGAACTGGCTGAAATAAACTTCAGCAACAAGCATAACCTTTCGGTAGTAGGCAAATATTGGATATCGGCATTGCGGTCGCAGGTGGGTTTTAGTTACAAATTTGCCAGTGGCAGAGCCTATAACGATCCGAATGAAACTGAGTTTATGGGCAAAAGAACAAAACACTACAGCAACCTAAGTCTCAATTGGGCCTTTCTAATATCCCAACAAACAATATTCTATTGCTCTGCCACAAATGTGCTGGGACAAAATGCCATTTTTAATTACGAGTACAGTCGTGAACCAAACTCAGCCGGACAATTTGAAAGACAAGCCATAAACCCCAGTACGAAGCACTTCTTTTTTGCAGGCCTGTTTATCACCCTTAGTAAAAACAAAAAGAAGAATCAATTGGAAAATTTATAGAATTAAAACAATCACAAATTACAGTTCAGCAGTAAAAATCGACAGCTGGGTCAATCTCTTTTTGAACTCCATTTTACATTCAACAATTTTACAATCACAAACTAAAAAAAAGAATATCATGAAAAAAATCACACTACTAATACTGCTTATTACAGGCCAAATATTAATGTGTTCAGCACAAAGCAAGTATGAAAAAGGGATGAGTGAAGCGCTGCAATTGTGGGGCGACCAGAAACCGATGGAGTCCATTGCACTTTTCGAGCGCATTGCATCAGTCGAAAAGGAAAACTGGTTACCCAAATATTACATGGGACTTATTTATACCACCAAAGTATTAAATGGAAAAGATAAAAAAGGAGCCGATATTTTACTTGAAAAGGCACAGAAACAAGTTGATTTAGCGATGAAATGCTCTGCAAACAATTCAGAAATTTACTGCCTGCAAGGTCTGATTAATACGGCTTGGATCACTCTGGATCCGATGAACAACGGACAAAAACTGTCAGCTGTAACAATAGGGAACTACAAAAAAGCAATTGCATTGAATGAAAACAATCCACGCGCACTGTATTTGCTGGCTGAATTTCAGATTAATATGGCCCGCATGTTCTCGCAGGATACCAAATCCTATTATGAGATGATCAAATCATCATTAAAAAAGTTTGATAACTTTAAAGCTCCTTCTGCTTTTTATCCAAACTGGGGAAGAAACAGAGCAGAACAACTATTAAAGTCCAGAGATGAATAATTACAGAGCAAAAAGAGGCGAACTGCCAACACAGATATTCAAAAGCCTGAAGGTGGGCCTTAATATCACCCTAATCTTCACGCTTATCAGTTCACTTATCATGTTTCGTCACATGAGTTTGATGCGGATATGGTATGCCTTCCTGATATCCGGCATGTATTCATTCGGCATTGGAACAGGTTGCTCGCTAATCTCAATGCTTCTGGATTGGAAAATCGATTGGATTACACAAACCCGAAAACGGGTGTTTTACGGCCTTATCACTACCCTTGTATACACAACCTTTGTTGTTCTTTTGGTCAACTATTATCGTATGGTTACCATCCAGGGAATTTCAACTGAAGCATTCTGGTCAGCTTCTAAGATCTGGCAACATCTGTTTTACATTATTCTTTCCCTTGGCATTGCTGTTTTTTTTCATGCCAAAGGATTTATGAGAGAATGGAAACATTCCGTTACCCTTCAGAACGAATTGGAAAAAGAGAATCTTGCTTCTCAATACGAAGCTTTAAAAAGCCAAATCGATCCTCACTTTCTATTCAATAGCCTGAATGTACTGTCATCACTTGTTGATGAAGACACAGTCTTAGCACAAAAATTTATCAATCGACTATCACATATTTATCGCTATGTACTCGATCAAAAGGACAAAGAATTAGTGTGTTTGGAAGAAGAGTTGAACTTTGCAGATCAATACATTTTTTTACAAAAGATACGATTCGAAAAAGGAGTTACTCTAAATACACACATTAATTATGCGAGTCATAATTATTTAACGATTCCTCTGGCTCTTCAGATTTTGCTTGAAAATATTTTTAAACACAACGCAATATCCGACGAAAAGCCAATCTTTATCAAGATAGAAACCCAAGGTGATTTTTTAATAGTTAGCAATACAATCAATAAAAAGAATACGATTCAAAGGTCTCACAATTTGGGTTTGGATAATATAAAAGCCCGTTACAAATATTTCACAGATGTTGATGTTATTGTAGAAGAAACCCCGGAACAATTTTGTGTTAAACTTCCCCTTATCCCCAATTAATAATGATGAATGTAGTTATAATAGAAGATGAAAAACCTGCAGCACGCAGATTGGAGCGAATGCTGAATACTGAAGGCCTCAGTGTGATAAAAACGCTCCATTCGGTTGCCAAAGCTAAAGAGTGGTTCCGAGAAAATGAGCAACCCGAATTAATTTTTCTGGACATTCAACTTTCCGATGGCTTGAGCTTTGAAATATTTGAACAGATAGAAATCTCATCGAGTATTATTTTTACAACTGCTTACGATCAGTATGCCTTAAAAGCATTCAAACTCAACAGCATCGATTATCTGCTTAAGCCTATCGAAGAAGATGACTTACAGAAGGCAATCGAAAAATACAAGCACTTTAATCCTACTAAAGAAAAACAGCAGCCCTCCCTGCCCATGGAGCAGATTAAACAGTTGTTGTCATCCTATCAAAACAATTATAAAGAGCGATTTACTGTAAAGGTGGGGCAACATATCCGCAGTATTAAAACCGAAGAGATCGAATGTTTTTACAGTGAGAATAAAGCCAGTTTCATCTATACAAAAACCGGACGTAATTACCCCATAGACAACTCTCTTGAACAATTGGAAGACTTACTCGACCCACTTGTCTTCTTCAGGGTAAGCCGAAAATATTTTGTCCATATAGATTCAATAAAGGATATAATCGCTTATTCAAACAGTCGCCTGAAAATTAAAATGAACAACTTCCAAGAGGATGAAATCATCGTCAGCCGGGAAAGGGTGAAAGATTTTAAAAGCTGGTTGGGTTAAACATCACAATCACATGCATAAAAAAAGGAGAAACTCCCCAAAGCTTCTCCTTTTAAAATGCAATCTATTTAGATCTAAATTATTGCTTGATTGCAGTTTCCAAACCGATTGTAATCATTGTATTCAATGATGTTTGACGCTCTTCAGCGGTTGTTTCTTCTCCTGTTAAGATATGATCGCTAACTGTCAAAATAGCCAAAGCTTTAGCCTTGTGACGAGCTGCAATTGTATATAATGCAGTGGCTTCCATTTCTACAGCTAAAACACCGTAGTCAGCCCAAATTTTAAATGGTTCCGGATTATTGTCCAAGTCATGGTAAAAGATATCAGAGGTTAAAGTTGATCCAACTTTAATATTAACGCCCTGCTCTTTAGCAGACTGGTGTGCATCAGTCAACAAACCAAAATCAGCACATGGTGCATAATCCATACCTTTGAAAAGGTTTCTGTTCATTGCTGAATCGGTACATGATGTCATTGCCAGGATCACATCAAAAACTTTCACATCGTGATTGAATGAACCACAAGTTCCGATACGAATAACATTCTTAACACCATATTGAGTGATTAACTCGTGAGTATAAATCCCAATTGAAGGCACACCCATACCCGTACCTTGTACAGAAATACGCTTTCCTTTATAAGTTCCGGTGAAACCTAACATATTTCTCACCTTATTATAACAAACAACATCTTCAAGGAAGTTATCTGCAATGTATTTCGCTCTTAATGGATCTCCTGGTAATAGGATGGTTTCCGCGATATCACCCATTTTAGCCTCGTTGTGTGCACTCATAGTATTAATTTTAAATGTGTTTCAATCAAAAGGTGTTATCCTGGAAACAATCTATAACAGTATATATTGCGCAAGGATACACAAATCTATAAAAGATTTTAAACACTTTCAACAAAGAGAGATGGATGATATAAATGGTTGGATTGTAGTAATCCTAAATCGGTAAAAAGGTTAAATTACCCCTAATAAAACCCCAATTTACTTCTTTTCGGATTTTCAGCTCGCTAAAATAATGCTTTTGTTCGGGGATTCAAAATTAGAGATCATAAAATAACATGTCTTATCTTTTCTTCACAAAAAAGCGCTTTACCAAATCAGCACAATCCTCTTCGAGAATGCCGGTTATAAGTTCTGTACGAGGATGGAGTGGCGAGGGTGAAAATGCCGTAAAACCTCTTTTTTTGTCTCCCGCACCATAAACGATACGACTAATCTGCGACCAGGCTAAAGCGCCAGCACACATATTGCAGGGTTCAAGTGTCACATACAGGGTACAATCCTTCAGATACTTTCCGCCTAAATAATTTGCCGCAGCTGTAATCGCTTGCATTTCGGCATGTGCAGTCACATCATTTAAGCGTTCGGTTAAATTATGTGCTCTAGCAATAATTCGGTTATTACAAACAACAATAGCTCCCACGGGTATTTCATCCTCATCAAAGGCCTTATGGGCTTCTTCCAAAGCTTGTTTCATAAAATATTCATCAGAAAACGGATTGATCATTTCTTCCATAAAGTCTGTATTTCAAAATTATTGTCGTTTGTCTTGACAGATATTTTAAATAAAAGCCTCATTCTCTTCTTTAGTGTGTCAGTAAACAAGATAAAAAGTAAAAGCCTGCCCTATTTCAAAAAAAATCTGTTCTAATTCACAAAAACTTAGTATTTTCGCAAAGTTAATAAAATAGGAATAAGATGTATAGAACTCATACTTGTGGTGAATTAAGAATTCAGAATGTAAAGGAAACAGTAACCCTTAGTGGTTGGGTGCAAAAAGCACGTGATCTGGGAGGAATGACATTTGTCGATCTGCGTGATCGTTATGGAATTACTCAATTTGTTTTCGATATGGAAACAAATCCGGAGCTTTGTGCTCAGGCTAGAAAACTAGGTCGTGAATTTGTTGTTGCAATTACCGGAACCGTTCAGGAACGTCAAAGCAAAAACTCAAAAATTCCAACCGGAGATGTTGAGATCATTGCTGAAAAAGTTGAAGTCTTGAGTAAGTCAATTATCCCTCCTTTTACTATCGAAGATAATACCGATGGCGGCGACGAGTTGAGAATGAAATACCGTTACCTTGATTTACGTCGTAACTGTGTTCGTGAGAACCTTGTGATTCGTCATAAGATGGGAATCGAAATTCGTAATTTCCTTGACCAACTGGATTTTATTGAAACAGAAACACCTGTTTTAATCAAGTCTACTCCTGAAGGAGCACGTGACTTTATTGTGCCATCACGTATGAATCCAGGCGAATTTTACGCTCTGCCACAGTCACCACAGGTGTTCAAACAACTGTTGATGATTTCCGGTTTCGACCGTTATTACCAAATTGTAAAATGTTTCCGCGACGAAGACCTTCGTGCTGACCGTCAGCCTGAGTTTACTCAGATTGATTGTGAGATGGCATTCGTTGAACAAGATGATATCTTAAATACTTTCGAAAGCCTAACCAAACATTTATTCAAAAAATTGAAAGATGTTGAATTAAACTTCGATTTCCCTAAGTTGGACTATGCTGATGCCATGAAATACTATGGTAACGATAAGCCTGACACCCGTTTCGATATGAAATTTGTTGACCTTAGTGTTATTGCTAAAGGGAATGATTTCAAAGTATTTGATGATGCTGAATACATTGGTGCAATCTGTGCGACAGGATGTGCAAACTACACTCGTAAGCAATTGGATAAGCTAACTGACTTTGTGAAAAAACCACAAATCGGCGCTAAAGGTTTGGTTTACGTTAAATATAACGAAGATGGTTCATTCAAATCATCTGTAGATAAATTTTACTCTGCCGAGCACCTTCAAAAATGGGCTGATGCTTGTCAGGCAAAACCTGGTGACTTATTATTAATTCTTGTTGGTGATCGCAACACAACACTCCCTCAACTTTCGGAGTTGCGTCTTGAAATGGGGTCTCAACTTGGACTTAGAGATAATACGAAATTCTCTCCTCTTTGGGTTGTTGACTTCCCTCTATTGGAATGGGATGAAGATTCTAAGCGATTCCACGCCATGCACCATCCGTTTACATCACCTAAAAAAGAGGATCTACACTTGTTAGAGACTGATCCGGGAGCTGTTCGCGCAAATGCTTATGACTTAGTTATTAACGGTGTTGAAATTGGAGGTGGTTCTATTCGTATTCACGATACAGACCTTCAAGCTCAAATGTTTAAGCATTTAGGTTTCACAGATGAAGAAGCTCAAGAGCAATTTGGATTCCTAATGAATGCGTTCAAATATGGTGCACCTCCACATGGTGGAATTGCTTTCGGATTTGACCGTTTGGCATCTCTATTTGCTGGCATTGAGTCTATCCGCGACGTCATTGCTTTCCCTAAGAATAATTCAGGACGCGATGTGATGATTGATTCACCATCGACGATTGCTGAATCACAATTAGAAGAACTAAATTTAGCACTAAAAGCAGTTGAGAAGAAATAATTCTCAGGCTCTTAATTACACATATCAAAAGGCTATCTCAAATGGGATAGCCTTTTTTCATATCGCCTCAGCTGATATAAAACAAAAAAAAGACCAACGAAAATTAATTCGATGGTCTTTACAATATCAATTAAAATAGACTACCAGTCCACTTCGTCTTCTTCCTCACTTTTATCTACAAGGCCTTTTTCACGCTTGATCATGTCCTTGTACATCGCACGCATGAATAAACAACCATGTTTAACAGCCTCATCCTTGCTTTGAAAATTAGCTTTAATCAAATGATGAGCAGTCATTTCAAGTTCCGGATCATCGGTATAATAATAAACACTAACATTCGGTCTACCACCTTTTTTCTTAATATCCAGTCCCATCCAGGTTTCAAAAACCTCACCGTCAACCTTTATATGTCGTTTAAACTTTATCATTTCAATTCTATTACTTGATAAAACAAAAGCAGAGCCTTACTTCTCTTGCTCCAAATTTTTCATTTTCTTTTCCAGATTATTTAAAAGAACCATAGTAATTGTTAGTAAAAACATAACAACCAATTCAATATAAATTCCTGTTTTATCTCCTGATTCACCTGATGAATGCAGTAAATTAAGAACACTTGCTACCATAATCAGGAAGGTAGACATTATCAAAATAAATTTAATTAGTTTCATCCTTATCAATATTGGTAATACAATTTAATTGTGACTTGTATTAAATAGCTGATGCCACAATTATCTATAAATTTTCATTTACAAAATCAGGCTTTGTTAACTCAATCTGATTTTTTACTGGATTGGCATATATCTCAAAAAAGATTTCCTTAAGTCTCTCACGATCACCATCAACCGTTCCCAATTTTTTATCCATATGTTTTAGGAACAGATCTTTTTCCTCATCGGTATAATGATCCTGATATTCGTTGGTTTGATTCAAAATGTCAAAAGCAATATAATTATCCGGCCACAGCTTAAAATTCTTATGAATTTTATAGTCGATTAATTCAGCCAGAGCCTTAAACTTATCACGACTATCGTCCATCTCCTCTATTACATCCAACATTTCCGAAATGGGTTTCCCAACTCTAAAATGCACTCTTCCCTTTTCATTGATCATCCCTTTTAGCATGCTCAACAAATCGTCCTTAGGCGTTTTCTTATAACCGACTTCAGTCTCTTTTAGGAACAACTCACGGGATTTTAATGCATCACAAGGCTCATACTCATAAGAGATAGCGACAGGAACAATTCTTAAGGCCCTAAAATGCTCAGAGAAGGTTTTACTACCACTCATCTGCAACATTTTCAACAAACTTTGCTGTGTTCTATCGTCTCCATCCTTGGTTCTTCCTTCACGCTGTGCGATCCAGACCGAAGATTTCTTTGTATTTAGCGCATACCCAATGTATGATGACAACTGATTTGAATTGACCAGCATATCTCGAACTGAGGCATTACGTTTTACAACAAAGCTCTTATTCAACTTTACCAAATCACTGATCCAGGGTTGAATCAGAAGATTAGACCCAATAGCAATCTCCGTTGTCGAAAAGTCGTTTCTATAAAGTAGAATATTTAACAGAGCAGAATCCAGAATAATATCTCGATGGTCAGAAATAAACAGATAACTCTCATTTTTATCCAATTTATCCAGCCCTTCGATGCTAATTCCTTTTGTGGTGTTTTTAATGATGTTATCTGCCAAAGGAACAATGAACATCGATTGAAAATCGTCAACCGTTTTTACCTGCGACAAGCTCGCTTCAATTTTTTCTCTGGATAAATCCGGAAATAATTGCAAGGCAAACTTTAAAAAATCATCATTCTTAATTAATCGTTCTATTACCTCTGGAACTTCAGAGTCGCAATAGGGACGTATATCATCATATTCTGATTCAGAAATCATTATCTAATCGAATTGGTTTTAAGGAACTGCAAAAATAAGTAAATAAAATGGATTATCTAAATACTGTCGCTTGATGCAAACTCATACACCTCAATATCAAATACTAAATTACAAAAGCAGCTGCAAAAATGTTTCATTTTGCAACTGCTTTCTATAAAATTGTTGTGAAAAATTCTTATTCTTCCTCGCTTAATTCCTTTTAAGACTAGTAAAATCAATAAAATCAGCAGGATTTACATTCTCTCCATTCTTCTTGACTTCCAGATGCAAATGCGGTCCTGTTGAGATACCAGATTGACCGACATAACCAATCACATCCCCTTTTTTCACTTTCTGCCCCAGATCGACATTATAACGACTCATTTGGGAATACAAACTCGCCATACCTCCATCATGTTGGATTATTATGTAACGCCCATAAGCTTTACCCTCCACATGTTTCATTTGAAGTTGCTTAACCTGTCCATCAGCTATGGCATAAATAGGTGTGCCTTGGGGAGCTGCGATATCGATTCCTTTGTGAAACAGCATCTTTTTCTTAATAGGATGCATTCTTTCGCCATAAGGTGATGTCATTCTCACATCGGCTGAAGCTTTAATAGGCATCATGAAATGACGGCCTGCTGGAATCGTTTTATCCTCCTTGTTCATAGATTTTATCTCGGAATAATTGAAACTCAACATGGAAACAAAAAGGACGGGAAGTATAAGGATCAGCCTCAGATGAGCCCATACAGATGTATTTGATTTTTTAATCATTTTTATTCGTTTTAGTGTTAATGATGATTTAAAGGCGCTAGTCAGGTTTAAATTCATTTTACTTTCTACATGCTTTAGTAAACACTGTTGATAACTAATTTTGTTTGTAGCATCAACGATACAAGCCTGATCTGCACAGTATTCATGTACCTCAACCAAAGCATTTTTAAATAGATAGATAATCGGATTAAACCAAAAGAAGGCTTTAAATAATTCGATAATAAGCAAATCGATACTATGCAACTGTTTTGAATGAATTGACTCGTGCAAAAGAATCTGCTTATTTTCTGTCTTTGAAAGAATTGACGGATTCAGAAAGACATAACTAAAGAAAGAATACGGCGAATGAGCTTGTTCCAAATAAATCAAGTTCAAATCCCCCTCTTTTTTTATTTCATTGGCTCTAATGATTTTAAAAATTGAAACTAAATTAAAAATGAATCGGCCTAAAATTGTTATAACACCGAGCACATAAAAAAAACAGATCCAAAAGCGATAACTAAAACTAAATCCTTCCGCAATATTAGGTTCTGAGAACTGTAACTGATCTTCGACAGAATTTTCAAACTCCCAAACAAATTGATTGGCTTTAGCTAATTGCTCATGATCCAGCGTAAAATTAATCGTGGGCAAAACAAAAGATAATACCAGAGCCGTTAACAAATAAAAACGATTCCTTTTCACATGCGTTTCTTTGACCAATACGAGTTGATAAAAACCATAAAAAATGGCTAAACACAGGCCTGACTTAATTGAATAAAGAATAAAATCAGTCATCGGAATTGCTTTTTTTATTTTGAATTTGTTCTTCAATTAAAGCTTTCATTTCTTCCAATTCACTTAAAGACAAATCCTGTTCTTTGGTAAAAAATGAGGCGAAACCTTTTGCCGAGTTATTAAAGAAACTTTTAATCATGCCTGACATAAACTCCCGGGCATACACTTTTTTAGGCACTAAAGGGAAATACTGATTGGTTTTACCAAAAGTTTCAAAGCCTATAAATCCCTTTTTAACCAGAATTCGAATCACGGTAGCAACAGTTGTATTAGCGGGTCGTGGTTCTGGAAATTCTGACACAATATCCTTAAGGAAAGCTTTTTCCAGCTTCCATAAGTATTGCATGATTTGTTCTTCTGCTTTTGTCAATTCTTTCATGACTCAAACATACGACTAATTAATTAGTCGTACAACTATTTTTATAGTCTCCTATTATTAAAGTTTGTTAAAGCCTTTTCAATTCTATACAATAAATACTATATTGATAACTCAAAAGTCAATTAAACACACATTTAATGAAAAACTTAAGCTTTTTATTTATCCTCGCTTTACTTTTGACTAGCTGTGCCAGTTCATATGTCACCGATCAAAACATTACAAAACCTGAGAAAGCTTACCACCATATTTTAGTGGTGAGTTTGTTCAACGATCTCAATTTGAAAAAGTTTGATAAAGAAACCTACTCTACTTCTATTAAGGATTATTTCTACGACTTGAACAGAATTGACAACCACCCTCTAATTCAAAAGAGCATTAAGGAAATGCTATCAAGTAATCGAACAATCGTGATTCCTTCTTATAAATTATTCAAGGTAAATCAAGACGTAAACTACGAGGAATTTCTGGAAACAATTGATCAAAAAGAGATTGATGCCATTCTCGTAATCAACCAACAAAATTACTTCTACGAAAAAAGAGAACGGGTAATGGAAGATGGTGAAATTCGTGTTAATGAATCTCCAAAAGCTGTTTTCAACACCTACCTGGTCGATCGAAAAAAATTGGAACCTGTATGGATAAGTCGAATTTACTCAAATGGGACATCATGGGATACACATGGTAGCATGTACAACAGTATGGGAAGGAAACTGACTAAGAAACTTATTAAATCCGGCTATATACGACCGCCATTTCAAACACGAAGTGTTCACAATTAAAATAAAAAGGGCTGTCGATACCTAAATCGACAGCCCTTTTTATATTTATATGAAATCAGAATTACATCATACCTGGCATACCACCACCCATTGGAGGCATAGCAGGAGCAGCTTCAGCTTCTTTTTCTTCTATCAATACACACTCAGTTGTTAAGAACATACCCGCAATAGAAGCAGCGTTCTCAAGAGCAACACGAGATACTTTAGCAGGATCGATAACTCCGGCTTCAATCATGTGTTGGTATTCACCAATTCGGGCATTGTATCCAAAATCAGCCTCACCTGATTTCACTTTATCAACAACAACAGCACCCTCGCCACCAGCATTTGCTACAATCTGACGCAATGGTTCTTCAATGGCACGTTTCACGATTTCGATACCTACAGTCTCGTCTTCGTTATCACCTTTAAGACCTTCTAAGGCTGCAATAGAGCGGATGTAAGCAACACCACCACCAGCAACAATACCTTCTTCTACAGCTGCACGAGTCGCACTTAAAGCATCATCCACACGGTCTTTCTTCTCTTTCATTTCGATTTCAGAAGCAGCACCTACGTATAATACAGCAACACCACCAGCTAACTTAGCTAAACGCTCTTGTAATTTTTCTCTATCGTAATCAGAAGTTGAGTTCTCAATTAAAGTTCTAATTTGAGCAACACGAGTATCAATGACATCTTTAGCACCGGCACCATTTACAATCGTTGTATTTTCTTTATCGATAGTGATCTTCTCACACTGACCTAACATCTCAATAGTTGCTTGCTCAAGCTTCAAACCTTTCTCTTCAGAAATAACCACACCACCTGTAAGGATAGCAAGATCTTCCAACATTTCTTTTCTTCTGTCACCAAAACCAGGAGCCTTAACAGCTGCCACTTTCAATGAACCTCTCAAACGGTTTACAACCAAAGTTGCCAAAGCTTCCCCTTCAACATCTTCAGCAATAATCATCAATGGACGACCTGCTTGTGCTGCTGGTTCAAGAACTGGCATCAATTCTTTCATTGTAGAGATCTTCTTATCGTACAATAAAACGAAAGGATTCTCAAGATCTGCTTCCATTTTATCACCATTTGTGATGAAATATGGTGAAATGTAACCACGGTCGAATTGCATCCCCTCAACAACTTTAACGTAAGTTTCAGTACCCTTAGCTTCTTCAACAGTGATAACGCCCTCTTTCTTCACTTTTTCCATTGCTTCTGCAATCAAAGAACCAATGGTTTCATCGTTGTTCGCAGAGATTTTTGCAACTTGTTTGATCTTCTCGTAGTTATCTCCAACTTCGATAGACTGAGCTTTGATATTCGCTACGATAGCTTCAACAGCCTTATCAATACCACGTTTCAAATCCATTGGATTCGCACCTGCTGTTACGTTTTTCAAACCTACATTTACGATAGATTGAGCCAAAACCGTAGCTGTTGTTGTTCCATCCCCTGCATCATCGGCAGTTTTAGAAGCAACCTCTTTTACCATTTGAGCTCCCATGTTTGCTCCTGCATCAGACAATTCAATTTCTTTAGCCACTGACACACCATCCTTAGTAATTTGTGGCGCGCCGAATTTACGATCGATCACCACGTTTCTACCTTTAGGACCTAAGGTTACTTTTACTGCATTTGCCAAAGCATCTACACCTACTTTTAGTAGATCGCGAGCCTCTATATTAAATTTAATTTCTTTTGACATTTCGAATAAATAAAAGATTAAAAATTAATTTGTTTCAAGTATTGCGATTAGGCAATGTATAAGATATCAGTTTGCGACATCAATAGATAATCTTCATTATCAATATTCAATTCTGTACCTGCATATTTACCGTAAAAAACGATATCGCCAGCCTTAATTTCCATCGGCTCGTCTTTTTTATCAGCACCTACCAATACTACTTTTCCTTGTAATGGTTTTTCTTTTGCTGAATCAGGAATAATAATGCCACTAGCTGTTTTTTCTTCAATTGCCACGGGAGCTACTAAAATTTTGCCCGCAAGAATTTTTCCTTTTAATTCTGCCATTTTTCTAAATATTTAGGTTTTTATTTCTTTATCTGTTCTGTCAGAATATGAATCGAAATACCCGATCAATATTCCAACATCATTTTTGTTTTTTCAAAAACAACGTTCAGCTTCTTTCATAATCTGTGCCAAATAAAAAGTGTTGCCATTTTTGCAGAATGAGACCTCAAATTCGGACAATATGCTCTTCCCTTTCCTAGTTTAGTGGTCAAAATCGATTGTCACTCAAATTCAATAACGACTTGATTCATTATTCCAGGGAAGTTTAAATATACAGCATTATTCCCAATCGATTCATTTACCAAAGAAATAAACTTTTCATACACAGACTCATAAGTTCATCTGGGATAATCAAACCGATCGTGCTGTAATTATAATTCAAGAGGACAATTGGGCGTAAAAAAAAAGTGTCAGTATGTAATGACATACTGACACTTAAATATTTTAGTAGATGTAATATAAAATTACTCTGTCTTTTCAGTTTTTTCTTCCTTAGCAGGTGCTTCAGTTGGGAAAACCGGAGTTTCAGGAGCTGTTTCAGTTTCTTGCAATTGCTGCTCGATAGCTGATTTAGGAGCACCATTGTTACTACGATCGATAGTAGCAGCAGCAGCCATACAAAGTATAAAAAGGCTCAATGCTAGCACCCAAGTTGCTTTTTCAAGAAAATCTGTTGTTTTCTTAACTCCCATTATCTGGTTCGAAGATGAGAAGTTAGAAGCTAATCCGCCTCCTTTTGAGTTTTGTACCAAAACAATTAAAACCATTAGTACACAAACTATAAGGATCAATACTGAAATAAAGGTAAACATACTTATCTATTTTTTTAATTTTTCTATTCTTTCCAATTGACTCGCAAAGTAAATATTTTTTTCGGGATTTTTCAACATTAATTTCTCATAAACAGCTATAGCCTTATCAAAAAGCTTTTGTTTAATATAAATTTCAGCCAGCGTTTCACTCATACAGCCCACATCTTCCTTCAAACTCTCCTTCGAAATATCAGTTTGATTATCAGACTTCTGATCAGGTTTTGGTATACGTGGTTCGTTTTCTATAAAGTTGGAAATCAGATCAAAATTCTTTGCAATCTTCTTCTTTTTAGGGGTCTTTTTATCTTGATTTGGAGTGGTTATTTGTACTGGTTTTACATCAGAGGAATCCAATCGTGATATCCATTCAGAAAAAGAATAGTTTTTTTGCGTTTCTGCTTCTTCTGCCTGGTTTTCATTCGATTTTAAAACATATAGATTACCCCCGAAGTCCATGTCGTAGATCTCTGATTCCAAATTTAAGTAATCAGACTTTGGCGACTTCTCCCTTTCCGGATTGGTAATCTTTTCTAGCTGAACATCTACGTCCCCTTTTTCGTTTTGCTCACTCGTTTCCAAATCAACAAAATCAATCACATCTCCCTCAACCTCATTGGGCACATCCTCTTTCTGATTCAGTTCTTCTAAATCACTTTTGAGCGTATTGGATATCAAGTCATCTGTAGCCTGATCATCAAGCTCAAAAACATCTTTTTCAACAGGTAAAGCCGTATCGATATGAAACTCCAATTTGTCGTTCAAATATAGATACAAGCGACGACGATCAGGAATAAAAAGAGCTGCATTTTTCAATTCCTGATTGAATCGTATACTCTTTTTTTGATTCAAAGCCTTTAGCAACAAGAGGTAAGGAGCCTGAAAAAAAGGATAAGCATCAATCAGAGTTTTGAGCTCTTTATGACTGTCTCCATCCATTTTTTGGGGATCTTTTAACCAGGATTGCAACAAGGCCTTGTTCATGCTTTTATCAATAGATTACAAATACTTGCTGAAATTAAAATCACCTTTATTTCAGCAAATAAACTATTATTTTTTGAAGTTCAATGTTAAACTTAATAAAAATCAGCTTAACAAAACTCCGTCGTTACCAGTTTACGACAGATTGGTTGTAAATATCATCAATAATTTTCTCTAATATTTTATCAACAAGTTCGTTTTCAACATCTGTTAACTGCTTGGTACTGTCAAAATCCTCAAATGCAGAGAAACTCTTATCAAAATCATTATCAGGCTCAATTTCATTTGTAAATTTCACCCGAATGGTAATGGTCAAACGGTTGGTTGAAGCAATATCATTACTCGTGATATCCAAGGCTTTGGTTTGATAGCCCGTAATTTCACCTGAGAAATTTAAATGCCCTTCTCCATCAACAATCTCATCAAGAGAAGTTCGGCTGCGAAATTTCTCTTTTAAATCCTCAGTAAACTGATTGCTCAGATTCGGATTTACCAAAGGAGCTCTGTTTTGAAAAAACTGCACCGAAAAGGTTTTTACATCTGGAGATAAAGTCCCTCCGGTAAACGAATAGCTCACTTTACATGCCGTAAAAGCCAATCCAATAATTATAATAAGTAATGATGATTTTATCCAATTCATAATTCAAGTTGTTACTAATATATTTTCAAAACCTGCATCGGTAAAGATACTCAAAGCAGCATTTTATTCAATCTAATTAATATCGTATTCCTTAATTTTTCGATAAAGCGTTCGTTCTGAAATCCCCAAATCCTGAGCCGCATATTTTCGCTTTCCATTATGTTTCTCCAAGGCTTTGCGAATCAATTCCATTTCTTTATCAACAAGAGATAATGATTCTTCGATAAACTCCTCTGTATCCTGAATATCAGGCTCATCAACATGTGAAACATTCACCTTATTCGGAGAGAATGGCTGACGACGAACCACATCAACCTCTTGATCTTCATAAAGCTTACGAATCAACATGGCATTTTTTTGCTGCAAATCATTCGCATCACCATCCTTCTGCATCAAATCGAAAACCAGTTTCTTAAGATCCGTCATGTCTTTCTTCATATCAAACAGAACCTGATACAAAATCTCTCTTTCGGAAGAAAAACTTTTCTCATCACGAGTATCTTTTTTATAGATAGCAGGTAACATCTGCTCATCATTTGCCGGCAAATAATCCTGCAGAATATCGGCAGTAATCAGACGCTCCTTTTCAATAATGGAAATTTGCTCTGTAACATTTTTAAGCTGACGAATATTCCCTGGCCACCTGTAGGCTTGAAGAATTTGCTGAGCCCCCTCATTCAGTCTTAGTGCCGGCATACGATATTTCTCCGCAAAGTCCTGTGCAAATTTTCGGAATAAAAGATAAATATCCTCTCTACGCTTACGCAAAGCAGGCATAACAATGGGTACTGTATTTAGTCTGTAAAATAAATCTTCTCTAAACTTGCCATTTTTAACTGCCTGAGGGATATTAATATTGGTAGCAGCTACAACCCGAACATTTGTTTTTAGAACTTTTGAAGAGCCCACCTTCATAAACTCTCCGGTTTCCAAAACACGTAGTAATCTCACCTGAGTTGACAAGGGTAATTCCCCAATTTCATCTAAGAAAATGGTCCCATTATTAGCCACTTCGAAATAGCCTTTACGATCAGACAAAGCACCCGTAAAAGCACCCTTTTCATGACCAAAAAGTTCTGAATCAATTGTTCCTTCCGGAATCGCACCGCAGTTAACGGCTATATATGAAGCATGTTTACGCGCACTAAACTGATGTATTATTTGAGGAAAAACTTCCTTACCTGTTCCACTCTCTCCGGTAATTAATACCGATAAATCAGTTGGTGCCACCTGCACAGCAATATCAATCGCTCGGGTCAACTCATACGCATTCCCAATAATACCAAAGCGTAATTTTATTTTTTGTACATCCATTCTCGAAATATTGATAAAAATTAAGCCTAAACATCGGGCGGACTTTCAACATTCTCAGAAGAAAACGTTTAAAACCTGCTATTATTTCCGATTGCCTGACAAAATTACTACTTTTTGGAGTCTTTTCTAGGGATAAAACGGGTATTCTTTAATAAATAATGTTAATAATAAACGGATGTTTTTTTAATTTTTTAAAATTCCCCATTCATCAAAAACTGAAAAAGGAAACTATCTTTACTCAATCAAAAATCAAGACGTTTTTAATAATAAATAAACCTCATATGAAATTCATAGGCATCATTCCTGCTCGATTCGCATCAACTCGCTTCCCTGGTAAACCACTTGCCGATATAAATGGTAAACCCATGATACAACGTGTTTACGAGCAAGTAAAAATTGCATTGGATGATGTGGTTGTTGCAACAGATGACCCTCGCATTGAAGAAGCCGTAAAAGCTTTTGGAGGTGAGGTTGTAATGACATCAGAGAAACACCAAAGCGGGACAGATCGCATTGCAGAAGCCATTGAAAAAATTGAAGCTGAAAGTTCAGAAAACTATCAGGTTATTATAAATATTCAAGGTGACGAACCCTTTATTCAGCCGGAGCAAATCCTGGCTCTGAAGGATTGTTTTAAAATACCATCAACACAAATTGCAACACTTATTAAACCCATTGAAAACTCAGATGAGATCTTCGATATGAACAAGGTCAAGGTGGTTGTTAATAAAAACCTGCGCGCACTATACTTTAGCCGCTCTCCTATCCCATTCTTCCGTGGATGTGATAAAAACGAATGGCTGGAGAAGCACACCTACTACAAACATATTGGCATGTATGCCTACCGAAGAGATACTCTTAATGAAATAACCAAACTGCCTCAAAGCTCGCTTGAGATTGCAGAATCGCTTGAGCAATTGCGATGGTTAGAGAATGAATATGTCATCAAAACGGACATCACCAAACACGAATCGATAGGTATAGACACCCCCGAAGATTTAGAACGAGTCAAACAACTTGGCTTGTTATAATACATCTAAGAGTCTGCTTATAAAAGCAGGCTCTTTTTATTTTGAAGAAAGTCAAAAAATATTACCTTCGCGGCCTTAAACATAGAAATATAACGACTCACTTACGTCACGTTTTTGTTTTGCAACATTTCACACCTTGAAATCCGAAACGCCAGTTTCGAAAAGAGTACAAAACAAAAGATGTAAGCCGGAGGAAAAGGTCTCGTTTTACTACCAATTTTATTATTAACAACATCTGTATTTCAATAATGAAATACCGCAATTGCGTGCGCATAAATGCAGCATACCATTGGGGTGCTTTGTTGTGATATGGGTGAAAATTAACAACTCATGATGAAACTTTGGGAGCAACACGCAGGTGAATACAAAAAAACACTTTCACTTAGTATTCCTGTGATTATCGCACAGGCAGGACAAATTACAGTAGGATTAATCGATAATGTCATGATTGGTCAATTGGGCACAATCCCTTTAGCTGCGGCATCCTTTACAAACACCCTATTCAACCTGGTTCTAATATTCGGGATGGGCTATTCATTTGCTTTAACCCCTCTAATTGGCAAAAGCTGGGGAGAAAAGGATCATGCATCTGTTGGTTCATGGATTAAAAATGGTATCATGGCCAATGCCTTCATGGGGCTTGCTCTGGCTCTACTTCTGATTATTTTATATGTATTTATGCCTGACATGGGACAGCCCCAGTCGGTTCTGCAACCCTCACGAGATTATTTAGCCATACTAATGGTCTCAGTAATTCCCATGATGGTATTCTATGGCTACAAACAATTTGCCGAGGGGATTGGTGATACAAAAACCGCGATGAAAATTATGCTTGGAGCAAATATTGTAAATACGGTAGGTAACTACCTGTTTATGTATGGAAAATTTGGTGCGCCTGAAATGGGACTTACCGGAGCGGGCATTGGCACCCTGCTGGCCCGAATATTTATGGCTATTGCCTTTATCATCCTTTTTTATAAAAACCAGAAATACCAACTATTCACAAAGCTATACAAGCAGAGTTCATTTTGCTGGACTAAATTTATTCAGATCGTAAAACTGGGTATCCCTTTGGGCGGGCAAATTGTAATGGAAGCCTGTGCTTTCGGACTATGTGCCATTATGATGGGATGGGTTAGCGAAGTCGGCATGGCCGCACACCAAATTGCCATAAGCCTTTCAACCCTGGGTTTCATGATCTATCAGGGATTGGGATCGGGAACAACCATACGTGTCAGCCATTACAAGGGAGCGAACAATAAAGAGGGGATTATACGTGCAACTAAAACGGCCATGAACCTCATGTATATCTACTGTGCCTTTTCTGTCATCCTGTTTGTCGGTGCCCGTAATTTATTGCCTCTGATGTTTACTACAGATACCTCAGTCATACAGTTAGCCGCACAAATGCTAATTGTTTGTGGAATATTTCAACTTGTCGATGGCATACAAATCGTCCTTGTGGGGACTCTAAGAGGTTTTGCTGATGCTCGAATTCCTGTGATTATAACCTTTATATCATATTTCCTCGTCTCGATTCCTTTTAGCTATTTATCTGCCTTTGTTTGGGAATTTGGCGCCGTTGGTATCTGGTTCGGTTTTCCAATAGGATTGCTTGTATGTTCTGCCCTTTTCCAAATGCGATACAAATACATTCTCAAAAAGATATAATCAGAAAACCAGCAAAAAAAAAGAGATCTAATCATAGATCTCTTTTCTTATCATTTATATATCAAGGATGTCTTATCCCTTTTTCTTAATTTGTATCAAAAGGTCAATATCCAGCAATTCCACCAATTTTTCATCGACTCGAATAATATTCTCCTTATTGAATTTTGAAAAGGTGTGAATGACACTTTCCCTGGAATAGCCAATGGTCTCAGCAATCTCTTTTCTCGAAAAAGGCAATTTAAAGGTACTGGAATTCTCCATTTGAGAGTAGTGTAACAGAAAGGTAGCTAAACTTCCCTCTACATTCTTATTGCTATACATCACCATTCGCTTAACCTGACGATGCGATGTTTTCGACATGGTTTCAATAATACCCATTGCAAAACTGCCATTGGTTTTAATTAATTGCTTGAATACTGCAATGTCTATCAGCAATACTCTGGAGGTTTCCATTGCCGTAGCCGAAATATGATAGGTCTTGTCGTAAAAGGCATGCGACAAACCCAAAAATCGATACTGCGGAGCCATACGAATCGTGTTGTTTCGCCCATCAGATTCAATATTAATCTTGGCTAATCCACTTAAGACGTAATATATATGCGTGGCAAAGCTCCCCTGCTTAATAATATTTTCATTCTTCTTAAAATCAAGAATTGTACTATTATTAATAATCATACTAACATCTCGACCTGAAAGGGAGGAGAAGCAAGGATGCTTCAGATATTGTTCCAACTCAAAATTATCATCCATATCAATTCAACATTTATAAATTCTCGCAACAAATATCTGCTAATTTTTGATCAATCTGTATGTTACAAGATACTTAAATTTGATTTCAAAGAGTAAAATAACTCACCGAAAAATCACAAGACGACACGAGTCATAAACAAATCCACGACAATAAAGCCAAACATCTACTATACAGCTCATTAAGCAGCTGCAAGATCCGAACAAAATCAACAACAGGTAAACTACCTAGTATAACAAGGGTGAAATATCCTACTCCCTGTCACGCCTTTTCCTTTTACTTAGCGTAATTTACTTGTACACAATAGCGTGTCCAGCAACAGATTACAGCGCATATTTGATATCGGATAGCCATATATCTTTACCACCGAATCAGATAAAGAAAAATACATATGTTTTGGATTGAATTTGCGACAGTATTAATAGCAATTTTTGTTGGAGCCCGATTAGGGGGAATTGGACTTGGTGTAATGGGAGGAATTGGACTTTCTGTTTTGACCTTTATTTTTAATTTGCAGCCCACCTCACCTCCTATAGATGTGATGCTAATGATTGTATCAGTTATCACAGCTGCTGCTGCTATGCAAGCCGCTGGAGGACTGGACTATTTAGTCAAGCTGGCTGAAGGATTGCTTCGAAAAAACCCCAATCGGATTACCTTCTACGGACCGATCGTATCTTACTTGTTTACACTTGTGGCCGGTACAGGTCATGTTTGTTATTCGATATTACCTGTTATTTCAGAGGTGGCACGAGAAACCGGCGTGCGTCCTGAGCGACCATTGTCTATTGCAGTGATTGCATCTCAACAGGCTATTACAGCAAGTCCTATATCTGCAGCAACCGTTGCTTTATTAGGTATGCTAACACCTTACAACTTTGAATTGATCGATATATTGATGATCAGTATTCCCGCTACTTTCTTTGGTGTATTGCTTGGCGCCTTTGCAGCCAACAAGATGGGAAAAGATTTAAAAGACGATCCTGAGTATCAAAAACGTTTAAAAGAAGGAAAGTTAACCGTGAAATCTGACAGCACGAATAAAGAAGTTCCAACTTCTGCAAAAATTTCCGTGGGACTATTCGTATTAGGTGCTTTCGCAATTGTCATGTTTGGCTCATTTGCCAGTTTACGTCCGGTATGGAATGTTGGGGGTGAAATGGTTAAAATGGGGATGCCCGCTACCATCGAAATGGTGATGATGGCTATTGCAGCCCTGATCCTGATTTTTGCTAAAGTTAAAGTTGAAGATGTTGCCAAAGGAAATGTTTTCTCAGCAGGAATGCAGGCCGTGATTGCAATCTTCGGTATTGCCTGGATGGGTGATACATTCTTCGCAGCCAATATGGATTACCTGGGAGGCGGTATTAAGGAGATGGTGACCAATATGCCATGGCTGTTTGCCTTTGCCCTATTTGTACTTTCAATTCTGCTCTATAGCCAGGCAGCTACAGTTCGTGCCTTAATGCCTTTGGGCATTGCTTTAGGCCTTCCTGCTCCTGCACTTATTGCCATGTTCCCATCGGTAAACGGATACTTTTTTATTCCAAACTACCCAACCGTAGTTGCTGCGATCAATTTTGACCAAACAGGAACAACACGCATTGGAAAATACCTGCTGAATCACAGTTTTATGATTCCGGGCATGGTGGCTACTATTGGAGCCGTATCAATGGGATTTCTAATGATTTCAATATTATTCTAAATAAAATTAAACTAACGACTAATAAATAATTTAAAACTAAAATTATGAACCTGAAACAAAGAATTACTCGAGTTTTACTTCTGGTAGCGATTGTTACCATGGGAGCAATGACTTCCCTTAATGCACAAACATTACCAAACCTGACTATTATTGCAACTGGTGGTACCATTGCCGGATCAGGTGATTCAAGCATCAAAACCAACTACACTGCGGGTGTTGTTACTGTTGATAAATTATTAGCAGCTGTACCTGAAGTGATGAATTTAGCAAAAATCAAAGGGGTACAGATTTCTTCAATCGGTAGCCAGGAAATGAACGATGCGGTGTGGTTGAAACTAGCTAAAAAAATCAACAGCTTATTAGCTTCTGACGATTGTGATGGTATCGTGATTACTCACGGAACAGATACGATGGAAGAAACCGCTTATTTCCTAAACCTTGTTGTAAAAAGCGACAAGCCGGTTATTTTGGTAGGATCTATGCGTCCAGGTTCTGCAATGAGTGCTGACGGACCAATGAACCTTTTCAATGCAGTTGCTTTAGCTGTTAACCCAGCTTCTAAAGGACGTGGTGTTATGGTATCGATGAACGACCTGATTTTAGGTGCTGACGATGTAACTAAAACCAACACAACTAACGTATCAACTTTCCAGTGCCCTAACTTCGGTGCTTTGGGATACATGCACAATGGTCAGCCTACTTTCCGTCGTGCAACTACAGCTAAAAACACAACAGCTTCAGAATTTGATGTAACCAACTTGAACGAACTACCTAAAGTTGACATCATCTACGGATATGCAAATGCAAATGCAGTTGTTGTTGACGCTTTTGTAAAAGATGGTGCAAAAGGTCTGATTCACGCAGGTGTAGGTAATGGTAACCTTTACCCTACTGTAATGGATGCTTTGGTTTCTGCACAGAAAGATGGTGTACAAGTGGTACGTAGCTCACGTGTATTCTCAGGATCGACAACATTGGATGCTGAGGTTGATGACGCGAAATTCAACTTTGTTGCTTCTCTTTACAAAAACCCACAAAAAGCAAGAATCCTTTTGATGTTGGCTTTAACCAAAACGAACGATTACAAGGAAATTCAAAGAATGTTTTACGAGTACTAGAATATTGATTCTTAAATAGAATCACATCAAGTTACTTATTGATTTATAATCCCTGGGGAGGATCGAGAGGTCACCTCCCCAGGGCTTGTTTATCCCAAATTCAAGGGAAAAACCTCTCAAACGACTTACAATAGAAACCTGTTTATAATAACTAAGATGAGTTTAAAAAAATATATAATCGCGGCTCTTGCAGTTCTGACTATCGGAGGAACAGCTATGGCTCAGGAAGCAATAAATCTGAAAGCGTTGGAGCAAAAAATTGCTTCTTTGGATCAGAAAAATGACTCTTTTAATTTCTACTTAAACCTTCAGAATTCTGCCAATATGTATATCAATGGCGGCGATTACGAAGGCATCGATTTCAAAACAAACCAAATGCGTCTTGAGATGCGTGGTGAAGTGGTTAAAGGTATCCGTTACCGTGTTCGTCACCGTATGAACCGTGGTACTTCTGCCGAAGGATTGGATAACCTGTCACGTGCAACTGATATTGCCTCTATCTCTATCGATGTTGCAAAGAACTTCACTATTACCGGTGGTAAGCAGTGTACAGCATTTGGTGGATACGAGTTCGACCTGAACCCTATTGACATTTACCAGTACAGCGACATGATCGACTATATGGATAACTTCCTAACGGGTGTTGATTTCGCTTATCAGGTAAAAAGTCAGGAGTTCCGTTTACAAATTGTGAATTCTCGTAACGACTATATGGATAATATCTACGAAGGATTGAACGGTGTAGAAGCCAGCAAAAATGCTTTGGGTTATACCTTAAACTGGAATGGTAGCCTTTTCGACGGTAAAGTGCAGACACGTTGGTCTTACTCTTTATTCGAAGATGCTAAGGATAAATTCACAAACTACATTGCTTTGGGTACACAAGTAAAATTGGGTAAAAAAGCACAATTGCAGTTCGACTGGATGAACTCTCACGAGGATATCGACCGTAAAGGCATTGTTTCGGATATGATGAATGCCAATGGTGGTGAGTACGTTCGCGGAATGGATGTGGTGTACAACTCATTGGTTGCCAAAGTTGATTACCGTGTGAACAACAAATTCAACATGTTTGTGAAAGGGATGTACGAAACAGCTACCAACGAAGGTAACACTGATGCCAACCTAAACGACGAGTTCCGTACATCATACGGTTACATGACTGGTTTGGAATATCACCCAATTGCAGAAGGCCTGAAAATCTTCTTCACATACACAGGTCGCTATTTCGATTACGACAGTAGCCTGACTGAAAATATGGGTCTTAAAGATCAGTACACAAACCGTTTCTCAATTGGTATGGTTTACAGACTTAAAATGTACTAGACATTTGTCACTATGGCTTATTTAAATGTTACTATCTGAACACATTTTGAATAAAATGCCCCTCGCATTTTAAAGCTTACTGTTACAAATTATCATAGAGGGGTTCCTGTTTTATCGGGCACCCCTCTTTTTTATAAGACTCATAAACAAGGTCTTTAAAATTCAAGGGTGAAATATTTCACCCCTAAACAGGCGATAAAGAGTTTTATTTTAAGTCGAACAGCATATCTCTTTTGATACAGCATATTGGGACTTAATCTATTTTTGAACCGAAATAAAAACAGCAAATCTGAGCTTAAGAATTCTTACAAATAAAAGCCTCCTCAACAATCCCATTCACAACTTTGTGATGGATCAATTTAAAAGGGACAGAATAACAAAGGATAAAGCAATCAGATAGATTAAATAATAATTAAAGGAATTTCTTCGATGAAAACAAGACAAGAACACGATCTATTGGGTTACAAAGAGGTACCAGCTGATGCATATTATGGTATTCAAACCCTCCGTGCCGTTGAGAACTTTGATATCTGTGGTGTAAAACTTAGCTTCTATCCCCTGTTTATTGATGCTTTGGCAATGGTAAAAATGGCTTCGGCAAAAGCAAACAACGAATTGGGATTGCTTTCTGACGAACTAACTAAAGTAATTGTAAAAGCGGGTGAAGAAGTTTTGGCTGGCGAATATTACGACCAGTTTCCTGTTGACATGATTCAAGGGGGTGCGGGTACATCAACCAATATGAATGCCAACGAGGTAATTGCCAACCGTGCATTGGAATTGATGGGATTTGAAAAAGGAGAATACGAGCACTGTCATCCAAACAACCATATCAACCTTTCGCAATCGACTAATGATGCCTATCCTACTGCCATCAAGATTGCTTTGATCAACCACAATACACGTCTTGTTGAGGTATTGAAAAACCTGGTTGAGTCTTTCCGTGCTAAGGGTAAAGAATTTGCTCACGTTATTAAAATGGGTCGTACCCAACTTCAGGATGCAGTACCAATGACACTGGGACAGGAATTCGAAGCCTATGCTGCAAACCTTGAAGAAGAAATTGCGCGTTTGAACCAAAATGCACAATTGTTCCGCGAAGTGAACATGGGAGCTACTGCTATCGGAACAGGTATCAACTCTGAGCCTGAGTACTCTGAAAAAGTAGTAAGACACTTGCAACAAATTACCAATTTGGATATTGTTTTGGCGGGTAACCTGATTGAGGCGACACCTGACACCGGTTCATACGTTATGTACTCGTCTGCATTGAAACGTTTGGCTGTTAAACTATCTAAAATTTGTAACGACCTTCGTTTGATGTCTGCAGGTCCACGTTGTGGATTGAATGAAATCAACCTACCAAAAATGCAACCAGGTTCTTCAATCATGCCAGGTAAAGTAAACCCTGTTATTCCAGAGGTGGTTAACCAGGTTGCTTTCAAAGTTATTGGTAACGATTTGACCGTAACTTTTGCTGCTGAAGCCGGACAATTGCAACTAAATGTGATGGAGCCTGTATTGGTAAGATCCATTTTGGAATCAATGGAAATGCTTGAAAAAGCAATGGACGTGCTAAAAGACAAATGTATCACTGGTATTACTGCCAACGAAGAACACTGTCGTGAGATGGTGCTTAATAGTATTGGTATTGTAACTGCATTGAACCCAACCTTAGGTTACGAAGCCTCTTCAGCTTTGGCTAAGGAAGCCCTTGCTGATAACCGCAGCGTTTACGATTTGGTTTTGGAGAAAAATCTATTGACCAAAGAGATGTTGGACGAATTGCTACAACCTGAAAGAATGATCAAACCTCAAAAGTTTGTAACAAAATAATATCAAAACTGATGGCACGGCCCTGACCCATGCCACAGATAATTTACCTTTCATGAGTGTAAGACGGCAAGTTCGCTGTTTTAGGATTGATCTCAATTCTAAAACAGATGGCTTGCCGTTCTTCGTTTAAGGTGAGTTATATTTTATTTCCTAAACGGTAGGAACATGTAACATTAGGTATTAAAGAACTCAAACCGAACTAATGCAAATATTTACTACGACTACTTATACAAAATATTTACATTAGTTATTTCTTACCAGTCATCATCTGATTCCTCAGTTAAGTCAGTTACATAAGAATAAAAGTTTTGAGCGTGATTTGTCAGCCTGCCGTGAGGCGTGATTCAAATTTAACCACAAATAGTAACAAGGATCAGGCTGACTTGATTTTTTGCTTACTTTTTTATCGAAGAAAAAAGTAAGAGCCCAGCGGCTTGAGCGACAAGAAATAACATACAAACCACCTCCTCACTCTCCCGAGAAATCGAGACGGGTACTCCTCCTTAACCAAGGATGAGAAATCAATTGTTATCGAGTTGCCACATTTACAGCTTAACTATCATCAGAGCATGACATAACCAATGGGGTTCTCACACTTACAGCTTGCGAGGGCTTCGTGCCCCAGGGATCGGCTCATTTGCAGCTTGCAAATGCTTCATGCCCATGGGATCGTCTCGTTTGCAGCTTGCGAGAGCTTCGCGCCCCAGGGATTGTCATACTTGCAGCTTGCAAATGCTTCATGCCCGTGGGATCGTTTCATTTGCAGCTTGCAAATGCTTCATGCCCATGGGATCGGCTCGTTTGCAGCTTGCGAGGGCTTCACGCCCGCAGGAATGTCTGCCTGCAGCTTATCTTTAGTCGAAATATAACGGCTTGAGTGAAAAAAAATAGCCCTCGCTCCTTCGGGTCCCCCCCTTAACCAAGGAGAAATCAATTGCAATCAAGTTGCCACATTTACAGCTTGCTACCGTCAGAGCATGACTCCAAAAGGAGATTTTAACTTTTCCTTAAGTTTAATTAGTGCTTCATTAAGAGCCATTATCTAAGTCAATTGTTAAATTTGTAGGTAAGCGACATTTAAATTGCTCTTATGAATAAAAAACTCATTGTAGGTCTTATCGTTCTCATGTCAATTTCTCTGCTTGGAATCATTGGCGTTCAGGTTTTATGGATACAAAACAGTATTCGTATTGAAGAGAAAAAGTTTGATGATAATATCAAGACGGTCTTACAAACAGTTGTTGATAAACTTGAACAAGTTGAAGATATCCAAATCATTGGCACGGGCTTAAACTGGGTCAAACAAATTAATAAGAACGACAGTGATATCGTCAAAATATCAGAATTTATCGACAAGAAAAATAATCGGAAACAGCAAAAAATTATCATTCGAGGCAATCACGACTCCCTTTCTAAAAATAAGATTCTAGAAACAAGAGCTCATGTTGTGATTCAAGCAGATGGTGCAGAACTTAAAGTTGAGGGCAATTCAGATGATGATAACGATTCGACCATCGATATTAACATTAATCTAACAGATACCGATACCCTGATTCGAATACAGAAAAAGGAAAAGCAAATTGAGAAGCTATTCAATAAGGTTATTTACGAATACAAACTGAAGGATAACAAGCTTGAAGAACGAATTGACCAGGATGAACTGGCTCAGCAACTGAATCAAGCCATAAGGGATGCACATTTAAATCTCGACTACCAGTTTGGAATAACAAATAATGCCAACACCAAACTTATTTTCTGTTCGGATAGCACGCAAAATACAAGCATTCTGAATTCGAAATACAAGCAGAGTTTATTCCCTGGCGATGTTTTTAAAAAAAACAACCAGCTCTTGCTATCGGTATCAAACCGAACCCGGACGATTTATAAAAACATTTTGCCTCTGCTTATTCTCTCTGGAATATTCACCTTTTTTATTCTCGCCAGTTTTATTGCAACCCTGACTTTCATCTTTAAACAGAAAAAAATCAGCGATATCAAAACGGATTTCATCAATAATATGACACATGAATTTAAAACGCCCATAGCCACCATTGCTTTGGCCAGCGATTCTATTGTCAACCCCAAAGTCATTGGTTTACCCGAGCGCATCCGGTACTTTGCCTCCATCATTAAAGACGAAAATTACCGCATGAACACTCAGGTTGAAAATATCATGCAATTGTCGCTCAACGGAAAACACAAACTGGCAATCAACCCGCAGGCTCTTCACCTAAACGAAAGCATACAAAAAGCTGCCGAGCATATGCAACTTCAAATCGACGAAAAAAACGGAAGTCTGAGTTTGAAACTGGATGCCGTCAACGATATTACCAAAGTGGATGAGGTTCATTTTATTAATGTGCTGTTTAATTTACTCGACAACGCCATAAAATATTCGGATGGCAATCCGGTAATTGAAATCGGCACAAAAAATACGGGCCATCACATAAGGGTTTGGGTAAAAGACCAGGGAATAGGAATGAGTCCTAAAAGCCAGAAACGAATCTTTAAAAAGTTTTATCGGGTTCAATCCGGAAATATTCACAAGGTTAAAGGATTTGGTCTGGGTTTATGCTATGTGAAACTGATTGTCGACCGCCATGAGGGCGATATAAAAGTAAATAGTAAATTGGGACAAGGAACCACAGTTGAAATCACATTGCCGTTAAAACTATAAGCTATGGATACAGCTATAAAAATATTACTTGTTGAGGATGAGGCCAACTTTGGGGCTGTGATGAAAAGTTATCTTGAGCTTTCGAATTTTGAGGTGCAGCATTGCAAAAACGGACTTGAAGCCTATCATTACTTTGTGAAAAATGATTGCGACCTGTGCATTTTAGATGTGATGATGCCCGAAATGGACGGTTTTACCCTGGCTAAAAAAATAAAAGATCTCGATCCTAACATCCCCCTTATTTTCCTGACGGCCAAAACCCTGAAAGAGGATATCATTCAAGGTTATAAAATTGGAGCTGACGATTATATTACCAAGCCATTCGATTCTGAACTGCTCATTTACAAGATTAAAGCCATTCTCAATCGGAATTTAAATGAGGAGAATGAAAATAACAAAGATGAGTTTATCCTTGGCGCATACCGGTTTGTTCCGCGCTTGAGAACACTCCATATTGCCGATACTGAAATCAAACTATCCCCTAAAGAAGCTGAACTTCTGAAACTCCTCTGTGAGAGTAAAGATGAAATTCTCCCCCGATCAAAGGCCCTTAAATTAATTTGGGGCGACGATAATTTTTACACAACCCGAAGTATGGATGTTTATATCACCAAACTCCGAAAATATCTTAAAACCGATTCCAATATTAAGATTGAGAATATTCACGGCAGTGGTTTTAGGTTGCTGCAATTGGATTAGTAATCTACCCACATCATTATCCTTTCTCCTCCTTATTCCAAGGAGGAGTACTCGAACTTGTTCGGGGGAGGTGGTTGTGAAACAATAAAATTATTAAACCACCCCGTCTGTTTTCATCGTGCCTCCTAAAAATAGGAGGGGAAAGTAAGATTTTTAGAATCTGAAAACTCCACGCACGATATACGAATCTGATAAATCATCAGAAAAACCCTAATATTAAAAATACATCACTCTCCCATTACGAAACCTTCTCTTAACATTGGGGAGTTAATTCTAATGTTTTATTAATATTCGTTTTAAACTGACTTAATGCTACAGTTGTAAACTTGCAATATGATTTTGAGGTCATAAAAATTAAAAAAACAAAAATCTGAAACTCAAAATCGAATACTAAACGAACAACTATATAAAAAACAATAGAATGAAAAAGATTCAACTACTACTAGTGGCTATTATCTCGATTTCGTTGATCACATCTTGTGGAAATTCAGGTAAGAAACAGAATAATGAAAAAAAGACGAAGGCTTTAACCGGAGCAGGGGCAACCTTTCCACAGCCTTTTTATAATACCATATTTAAAACCTACACAAAGTCGAAAGGCCTTTTGGTAACCTACGGCGGTATTGGTTCAGGTGGCGGTATTCGCAGTTTGAAAGATAAAATTGTCGATTTTGGAGCAACGGATGCTTTCTTATCGGATAAAAAACTTTCTGAAATGCCTGGCAATGTTCTGCATATCCCTTCATGTTTGGGAGCAGTTGTTGCGGCTTACAACATCCCTGGAAAACCTGAATTAAAATTCACTCCTGAATTGATGGAAGGTATTTTTATGGGAAAAATCACCAATTGGAATGATGCTAAAATTGCACAAGTCAATCCTGGCGCTAATCTTCCTGACCTGGCAATTACAGTGGTATACCGTTCAGACGGAAGTGGAACAACTTTCATCTTTAGTGATTACATGAGCAAAGTAAGCTCAGAGTGGAAAGAAAAAATTGGGGCAGGCAAAGCACTTCAGTGGCCCGTTGGTATTGCAGCCAAAGGAAATCCTGGTGTGGCCGGAACAATCAGTGCAACTGAAGGAGCTATCGGGTATATCGGATCAGAATATGCTTTTGCACAAAGTATTCCTGTAGCTAGTATTCAAAATCAGGCTGGCAATTTCATTAAGCCTTCTGTAGAATCGGTAAGTGCAGCTGCAGCTGGCGACATTCCTGATGATACACGAGTAACATTAACCAACACAACTGCTGAACAAGGTTACCCTATTTCAAGTTTCACATGGTTGATCTTATACAAAGAACAGGCTTACAACGGACGAAGCAAAGACCAGGCGATGCAAACCAAACAGCTTTTGAAATGGGTGATTGGACAGGAAGCACAAATTCAAACAAGCAAAGTACACTATGCCCCACTTCCTGAAAAAGCGGTATTAAAAGCCAATAAAATTTTAGATCTGATGACCTATAACGGTCGCGGATTATAAAACACAACCCTTATCGGGGTGCCTGGGCAGAGATCTATGTTTTTCTATTGTAAAGTTCACAAAACACTTTGCTCAGGCACTCTTTTCTTATCTCAAAGCAACAGGCTAGAGAATATCAACCATCAGTTGATTATGGGTCTTGATAAAAAAAGACCTTTCTGCATTTCAATTGATTGACAGAATCGCAAATGAAAAGTGAAAAACTATTTCAATATTTTTTAAAATCGGGAGGTATTTTAATTCTAATGATGGCTATCGGAATAGTAGCCACCTTAGTTATGGGTTCAATCCCTACTTTCAAAGAATTTGGCTTCAAATTTATTTTCTCTTCGGACTGGAACCCCACAGAAGGACGTGAAAGTTACGGAGCTCTTCCCTTTATTATTGGAACAATCGCCACATCGGTATTGGCCTTAATCATGACATTTCCTTTTGCCTTTTCAATCGCCTTATTCCTTGGTGAATATTTTAAAGAAGGTCGAATGGCTTCCATCTTAAAATCGATGATTGACCTGCTTGCAGGCATTCCATCGGTTGTATATGGGTTGTGGGGCTTTTACACCATCAAGCCCTGGATTGTTGAACTGGGTTTGAATGCACAAGGCTTCGGTATTTTCACATCGTCGCTGGTATTGGCTATCATGATTATTCCATATGCTTCGTCGCTGAGTGCTGAGGTGATCAATATGGTTCCAGCAAATTTAAAAGAAGCGGCTTACTCCCTGGGAGCAACACGTTTCGAAGTTGTGAAAAATGTGATTATCCCCAATGCCGGATCAGGAATTTTTGCCGGATACATTCTGGCCTTTGGGCGAGCTATTGGAGAAACAATGGCCGTAACCATGCTGATTGGAAACTCCAATCGAATTCCAAGCAATCTGTTCGACCTGGGAAACACCATGGCCAGTTTAATCGCGAACCAGTTTGGCGAAGCTGAGGGTCTGAAATACACCTCACTTGTCGCAATGGGACTCTTACTCTTTATTATTACAGGTATCCTTAATCTGGCAGGCAAGATGATTATGAAAAAATTTACAGCTTAGAACACATGAATAGTTTAAATTCGATATCGAAACAAAAACTCAAATGGCGAATCTTCAATGATAAACTATTTAGTATAGTCATGATGACACTGGCTTTTGTTTCAGCTCTGCCTCTGTTATCCATTCTTTTTCAACTCGTAAAAAAAGGATACAAACAAATCCGCTTGAATTTTTTCATCGAAGTTGCTCCGGATACCATGCAGGCCATGATGGCTAAAGCCAATCATGAAATTATTCCGGGTGGAATTGCAAATGGTATTGTGGGCACATTAATTATTGTGGGACTGGCATCGCTTATAGCTATTCCTCTGGGTCTGATTTGTGGCATCTATTTATCGGAAACAAGCAAAGGAAAAATGGCCAATGCTGTTCGATTGGTTGTGGATATGCTACAGGGGATTCCATCCATTGTACTGGGGGTTATTGCCTACATCTGGATTGTGAAACCCGTAACTTCAGGTTTCTCTGCTCTCGCAGGTAGCGTTGCTCTGTCAATCATGATGCTTCCCTCAATAATCCGATCGACGGAAGAAACACTTAAGATGATCCCGTCCACCTTAAAGGAAGCGGCCTTGTCATTGGGTGTGCCCTATCACAGAACTATATTTAAAGTATTACTGCCAACTGGTATGAGTGGTATTAGTACCGGAATTATACTTGGGATTTCGCGAATTGCGGGAGAAACAGCGCCACTCATGCTGACCGCTTTGGGTAGCTCAGCAATTAATCTGGATATCACACAACCGAGTAGTGCTATTCCTTTACTTGTGTGGGAGTTTTACAACGATCCCAATTTGATCGATCTGATATGGGGCGCCTCTCTAGTTTTACTACTTATAATTTTTCTTTTAAATCTCGGAGCTAAAGCAATTGTCAAAAAATGGAAAGTACAATACTAAATAAAAAGGAAGACCGAATCATCAAAGTTGATTCACCTCTTCTGAACATCGATCAGCTTTCAGTTTCATACGGAGGCGATAAGTATTCGATTAACAAGGTTTCTGCAGGCATTCAAAAAAATAAAATCACGGCTATCATGGGCCCATCGGGTTGTGGAAAAAGTACGCTCCTGAGGGCAATCAACCGAATGCACGAACTTTATCCCGATACGCATCACAAAGGTTCTGTCACACTTGACGGTGAAGATATCTATAAAATTAATCCGATTGAGTTAAGACGAAAAATTGGAATGGTTTTTCAACGCCCCAATCCTTTCCCAACCATGAGCATTTACGACAATGTGATTGCTGCCTATATCTTAAATGGGATTAAACTAAAACGATCAGAGAAAGATCAGATTGTTGAAAAATCTTTACGAGAAGTTGGCCTTTGGGACGAAACCAAAGATGCCCTGCACAAAAGAGGCACCTTTTTATCAGGTGGGCAACAACAACGCTTGTGCATTGCAAGAGCTTTGGCCTATGCCCCTGAGGTGATTCTACTGGATGAACCCACTTCGGCTCTGGATCCTATCGCCACGGCTAAAATAGAAGATTTGCTTGTCGAGCTAAAAAAGAAATATACCATTGTTTTAGTCACTCATAATATGGCTCAAGCAGCCCGTATATCGGACTATTCAATGTTTATGTACATTGGTGAATTGGTAGAATATGGTAAAACCAAAAACATGTTTACAACACCAAAAGACGAACGTACAGAGGCCTACCTGACAGGTAAATTTGGTTGATTTATCAGTCCTAAAAAGTACCAACATTAAAACATTCTATCATGTCGATAAAAAAAGATAAAAAGTTCGAAGGGATCAATAAAGATTTCCATAAGATGAAGTCAATCCTCTACCAGCAATTCGATACTTTGGAAAATGTCATTCTGGAGGGTTTAGATTCTCTTTCGGAAAAAGATCTGGAACAATTTTCAAAAAATGAAAAATGTCTGGATCAAATTGAACTCAAGATGAGCCATAACATCATTCAAACAATCGGGCTGCAACAACCTATGGCAAGCGAGTTGCGTCAGTTGATTTCTTATTTAAGAATGTTGGATGATATGGAGCGAATTGGTGATCAATTGAATAATATTCTGCATTTTTTCATGGGATTAACCCCATCGCAATTGCCGGAAAATCAGAAAGAGTCCATACACAGCATGTATGACATGAGTTTGATCATGGTGAGAAAGGCTTTGGATTCTTTTGAAAACGAAGACCACGAAATAGCAATATGGACCATCAAAAATGATGAAGTCGTTGACGATATGCAACGAAAGCTGATCAATCGCATGCTTCGAAAAAGCACACCTCCTAACGTTGCCATCGAAGATGTGACAAATATTCTCAATTTTGGGAGCATTTTAAACAGCATCGAACGTATTGCGGATAATGCTACAAATATTGCTGAAGCGTCAATCTATTATCAGGATGGGACTGATCTGCGTCATAAAGACCTTCCGGAACAATAACGCACAGATAACCCTATATATATACAAAGTTTAATAGCGTCTTATTCACACAGAATAAGGCGCTATTTGCATAAAAAAACAGAATCATCATTCAAAAATAAGGCGCTGAATAAACAATGCGACATTGCGGTCAGATTAAAAGCAAAACAGTTTATTATTTGTAATAATTGATTTAGTTTTGAGTTTCAAATAGAAGAAATCAGATAAACTTAACACTTATATCAATAAACCAATATTATGAATCAGGAAAAACAACAAGCTCAGGAACTGATCGATTTCATACATCGCAGCCCGAGTACATATCATGCCGTCAATAATGTCAGAGAAGAATTAATCGAAGCCGGTTTCGAGGAATTAGATCTTCGGGAAGAATGGTCAATCAATAAAGGAGGCAAATACTTTACCGGGAAAAATGGATCAGCCATTTTCGCATTTACCGTTGGAGAAGGCGAAATTGAAGAGGAAGGTTTTCAACTAATCTGTGCACACAGCGATGCACCCGGATTTAAGATCAAACCCAATCCGGAAATCACCGTTGAGGGCAATTACATCAAACTGAACACTGAGGTTTATGGTGCTCCAATTCTAAGTACCTGGATGGATCGTCCCTTATCAATTGCTGGTCGTGTTTGTGTAGAATCAAATGATCCACTTAATCCTGAACAACTATTTGTAAAAATTGATCGTCCCTTAATGGTCATCCCAAATCTGGCTATTCATTTAAATCGTGAAGTGAACGAAGGCGTTGCTCTAAACAAGCAGAAGGATATGTTACCTCTCCTTTCGATGATTACCGATGAAATGGAAAAGGATAACTGCTTGATCAATTTAATTGCCGATGAATTAAAAATAGATACACAATCTATTATTGATTTTGATGTGACCTTATACGAAGTTGAAAAGGGAAGCATCTTTGGATTGAATGAAGAATTTATCTCATCTCCAAAGTTAGATGATCTTGCAATGGCTTATGCTGGTCTTAAAGCATTACTGAAATCAACAAGCAGTAAAAAAACAAAGCTATTAGCCATCTTCGACAACGAAGAAGTAGGAAGTGGTACCAAACAAGGAGCAGGTTCTCCGGTATTGCGTCACCTGTTGCAACGTATCGTTTATAAGTTGGGGAAAAATATGGAAGATTTTCATCGAGCCATTTACAATTCATTCATGATCTCTGCAGATATGGCCCATGCCGTTCATCCTAATATTTCAGAAAAACACGATCCAAGCAACCGTCCGTTCATCAACAAAGGACCCGTTATCAAAATTCATGCAAATCAGAAATACACTACTGATGGCGATTCGGGAACAGTATTTGAAACCCTTTGTAAGAATGCCGATGTGCCTTATCAGAAGTTTGTGAACCGTTCAGATCTTGTTGGAGGAAGTACATTAGGTAATGTTTCAACCGGACAAATCGATATCCGTACAGTAGATATAGGAAACCCTATGTTTGCGATGCATTCAGTACGCGAAACGGGTGGGGTTAAAGACAATGTTTACATCCAGAAGGTATTTAGCTATTTCTTCAGTTTGTAAAAACTAATAAACTTATCAGAGAAATATAAGGCACTAACTCGTTAATTCGATTTAGTGCCTTTCTTCTTCGAATCAATTCGTAATTGATAATTCGTAATGCTTTCTTTTGAAATTAGGCATAAAAAAAGCGTCTTACTCCTGATTGGAATAAGACGCTTAAAGGTTGGCATCGACTATTATTCACTCATAAAATTTCTGGTGTTCATGAGCTC
>NZ_SHKN01000006.1 GCF_004217115.1 Ancylomarina subtilis
AGCCTCAGTTCGTTCTGATCAGTCAGCCGAAATTACCTTGCCAGTTCCAGCTGGTAATGTTCATGTGTATGCATTTTTTGGAACGGCAGATGGAGACAAGTTTTCTCCGGATCTTTATTCATTAGTTGTTCTTTCTTAGAATTTATCTAAATTCTAACTTCTTTAAGCTGCTTCGCGATGCGTTGCAGCTTTTCTTAAAATAGGCCTTAAAACGAAATAAAAGTTTAAACCATGTTTAAACTCTTGCTTTTTGATCTTCTTTTTAAAATTTATTATGAGTATTTGAATGCTCTGTAAAGCCCTCGATTACTATGTTTTTGTGCATTAAAATTAACGCGCTGCGTGATAGATGTTTATGCTCGCAGAGCAAAAGAGGATGATAGTCAGCTATCATCCTCTTTTGTAATTTTTAGCTTATTGAGCCCTGCTTTTATTTTATGACTCCCAATTGAGTTCAAAGCCATTCGAGCGGTGATAGAATATCTCCTCTATTTCATGTCTGATTCACCTAAAAGTTGAATGCGGCTTATTTCCACGAAAGGAATTCTCGGCGTCTTTCACTGGTTTTAAGCATTTTTATGGTTTGTGCTAACGTATCGATAAGAAGATTTTGAGCGATAATCATGAGTCTGACGAGAGTTTAGTCTTCTAATGTCAAAAGATTCTCGGTTAAAGTCTTTTGAATTTTTTTGTTGTGTTTGTGATCTGAATTTGGAATTGAATTATTTATTTGGAGTATGTGCCCCCTTGTGAATACATTTTTTTAAATTTGTTACATTGATTTAAAAGAAATTTAAAGTGTAGAGATGGATTATAAAAGCATTATTATTAAGATTCGTAGAATTGTTCGATCAATCAATTTGGAGTCTAAGAAAATACAGAAAAATCATGGTGTAAGTATTCCGCAGGTGCTTTGTTTGGAATATTTAAAAAACTCACCCAATTATCAGGCTACACAAAAAAGTATTAGAGATCATTTGAACCTAAACTCAAGTACGGTCACTGGTATTATTAGTAGGCTGGAAATGAAGGGGCTGCTTGCACGTTTGCCTAAATCAGGAGATCGAAGAGTGACAACGATTACTCTTACTTCCATTGGTGACGAGGTGCTAAGAACCACACCTGATCTTTTGCAACAAAGACTAGCGGTTAAATTAAAGAGTATTCCCACTGATAAATTAGAGAATATTGGTGAATCATTAGACTTGTTGGTTGAAATGTTGGAGATCGAAGGTCTTGATGCTTCTCCAATGCTTACTGCTGAAGATGTAATTAAAGAGGAATTTAGTGGACCTCAATCATCTTTTGACTCCTCCCTGGATTGATTGTTGTATTGGTGAAAAAAACGATGACACATTCTTCGGGGAATCTACCCCTGTTTTTGTTTTTTTGATATTTCTGAAATAACCTGTAAAAATTAATCCCAATTGGTCGTTTGTTTATGACGCTTCCCAATGGTTTTTTATAGTCAGTTGTGGTCTTACTTTCGGATGCTGATAATTATTGAAAATGCTTCTTTAAACAGCAGTCTGTTTTATATTAGCATTTCCTATTTGAAACTGGTTATTTGTAATCTGAAGACTGTTGTCTTGTATCCATCCGTGTTTGCTTTGTTTTTATACTGATTATTTTCCACTATTTATAAAAATATGATCAGATAGTTTAAAGCGATCCAAATGTCCTCATTGTAATGAATAAAGATTTTGTAATTTTTAGCAAGAAGGATCTTTATACATACAGGAAGTGAAGTGTTAAAACCTCTATTTTAACACTTTCAAAACTTACATTATTTTTTATATCTGAACTATAATGCTCCCCATCGCTTCTTTTTGTCGTCAATAATAATTGTTTCTCTAGAAGGTATTTGTGTTTTATGTTGGTTTTGAATGAAGTGTGAATTACTATGGAGATGTTTTTTTTATATCACTAAAATTTTGTATATTAAGTATTTGTGTATACCTGCAGTGGTTTTTTTGTGTTTGTTCTAATTATAATGATTTTGTATTTTTTAGAATTCTCCTTACATTTGTCGCATAGAAACTAAAATTGATTATTCTAATCATAGAATCACATTTGTTCTTTTTTTGGATTAGTATTTAAATGGTATGGTTTTGCTTTTTGGAGATAAAAAAGGAAGGGTTAGAGTTTGGGAAAAACGTCTTTTTTAGTTTAAAAGTCATTTTTTATATGTGGGTTAATTAATTGTTGTTGTTCGTATGGACAGAGAGATGATATCTCGTGTTTTGTCTGTGATAATTGACTTTTAGTTTGGTGTTTTTATCCTTGTTTTTAGTACGTGAACATTGTTTCTGGAAATGTGGAACAAGGTTCACGAAGATTAGACTGAAACTTTAATAATGTTTAAGGAAATTATGATGTTATATAGGTTTAAGGTTGAAAAATGATTGTGTGAGCATTGAAAAAAAACTATCGGAATTATTAAATTCATACCCCTTCTCTCTAAGGATACTTGGTTAGCATTAGTTTGTTTTAAGTTTTTTCCGGGTAGTTCAAGCTTAGTGTCCTTGTTTTGAAAATCAATTGTTAAATGTGAAATCTTCATGGGTTTGTCATGATTAATTTGAAGGAATCATCAATCATATCGTTGTTTGATCGTTTTTTTTTTGTTGATGGAGAAGAGGCAGGTTACCAAAGGAATATGTGCTTGGGACTCGAAGGATATATATAGTTCCCAATGAATTTCCGGAAAATTTAATTGTTTATTTTATGAAATTTAGAAAGTTGAACAGGAGTATTCCTTCGAGAATATTGCTACTTGTTGTCGTTTTTTTTGCATTGGGAAAAGTTGATGGTATTGCCCAAAAAACGAACAAAGAGTATGTTAAGATTGGCGGAGCGTTGCGTTATAATATTTACGATAAAAGCTGGACTAAGGATAAAACTGAACCTCGATTTGCCTGGGATACTTGGCGTTTGAATGTAGATGCTCGAACTTCAGGTGTTGATTTGAGTTTTGAATACAGATTCTATCCTGGTGATGATACTCATTTTTTGCATCATGGTTATCTTGGTTATGCAATCAATGAGGATCTTTATATGAAGTTGGGTGTTTCTCAAGTCCCTTTTGGGATTACTAAATATGCTTCGCACTCCTGGTGGTTTCAGATGCCATACTATGTCGGTTTGGAGGATGATTATGATGCCGGAATAAAATTTGATTATACAGGAATTAAGAATCTGACTTTGAATGTTGGGTATTTTCGACAGGCTGAGCCGCAGGGAAGTCCGAATTTTTCTGCACGCTATTCTTATGACATAACGCCTTCTGAGGATGCTTCAATTGAGGAGCTCAACCAATTTAATATTAGAGTTGCTTACCAGCTAACTAAAAATGTAGAGCTGGGTTTCTCCGGTCAGTTTGGTCAAAATTACAATACCGTTCTGGAGGAAGCTGAAAATTCAACTGCTTTTGCCGGGCATGTTTTAGCAAATTTTGGGAAGTTCAACTTTAAGGGTGAGTATATCCGCTATGATTATGGTGCTAAAGATAACCTGGGGAATAGTCTAGATAAACTTCAGATGGGAGCTTACTCCTATGATTATAATGTTGCCGCCGAAGCAGATATTTATGTTGCCGGTTTGGCTTACTCTATGGATGTGGATTTTGGTCCAATTACTAATATACAAGCTTATGTGGATTACTCAATTATCGATAAGAGAAAAGCGGGTTTCGAAAGTTCGGAGCATTTGGTGCCCGGTTTCCTGATCACTGCAGGAAGTATTTATACTTATGTGGATTGGGCTTTTGGAAAGAATAATGCATGGTTGGGCTCTTGGACCAATGGATTAGCTGAGGGGAGTCCTGATGCAGATTGGGAAAGTCGATTCAATGTTAATATTGGTTATTATTTTTAAATAAAATATAATGGAAAAAACAAAGATAGCAGTTAAAGATCTGTATTTGATTTTCGGCTCTAAAAAGAAAGAGGCGTTGCGGTTAGTGAAGAAAGGGGTTGGTAAGCAAGAGGTTTTGAAAAAAACAAACTGCACTATAGCTGTGAAGAATGCAAACTTTGATATTAAAGACGGGGAGATTTTTGTGGTGATGGGACTTTCCGGTAGTGGTAAGTCTAGTTTGATTCGATGCTTGAATCGATTGAATATGTCTACCTCTGGAGAGATTCTTGTGAATGGGAAAAATGTGGTAAGTATGGACAAACAACAGTTGACCGACTTGCGACGTAAGGAGATGGCAATGGTGTTCCAGAATTTTGGATTGTTGCCGCACCGGTCCGTGGTTTCCAATACTGCTTTTGGACTAGAAATTCACGGGGTTGAGAAAGAGGAGCGAGAAAAGATTGCTATGGAAACATTGGCCACTGTTGGGCTTCAGGGGTACGAGTATAAGATGACTTCTGAGTTGAGTGGGGGAATGCAGCAACGCGTTGGTTTGGCTCGTGCTTTAACTACAGACCCTGAGGTTTTACTGATGGATGAAGCTTTTAGTGCATTGGATCCGCTTATTCGGAGTAATATGCAGGATGAGTTATTGGATCTGCAAAAGAAGCTAAAGAAAACGATTGTCTTCATTACTCACGACTTGGATGAAGCTCTTAAGTTGGGTGATCGTATTGCTATTATGAAAGATGGAGAAATTGTTCAGGTGGGAACTCCGGAGGATATTCTTGTAGAACCAGCAGACGACTATGTGAAGGCATTTGTTGAAAATGTTGACCGAAGTGCAATTGTAACTGCAGGATCTATCATGTTTACCGGAAAGGAGATAGGTAAGTTGATACTTGAAAAAGACGGACCTGCCCTGGCGCTGCGTCGTATGCGCGAAAGAGGTGTGGATCGTTTGCCAGTAGTGAACAAAAGTAATGTTTTCATGGGATGGGTGAAAGCCCAGGAGGTCGCTGAGCTCAAAAGGCAAAATGTGCGTAGCCTGGAAACGATTTTGATTGATGAGGTTCCTTTGGTAGATCCAAATACGTCGGCTGCTGATTTATTGCCCCTTTTTATCGATCATATCTTGCCAATAACGGTGGTGAACAGCGACAAAGAGTTGCTCGGAATTGTTGTTCACTCTTCTGCAATTGCAGAGGTGATTGGTAAGGAGAGAGGTGAAGTAATTCAAATAAAAGAAGATGGAGGGACTTATGATGGAGAAAATTAATATAGGAAAATATGTTGAGGCAGCGATTGAATGGTTGTCTATTAAGGGTGCACCCGTTTTTGATGCCATTAACAATGGAGTTGAGGCTTTGGTAGAAGGATTTCAGAACCTTCTGCTGGCACCACACCCTCTTGTTGTCATATTTTTGATAGCTGCCCTGGGGTATTATCTGGGGGCAGGCAGAAAGAATTTGCTAAAAAGGGCTGGTTGGAAAGAGGCTGGTGGGGTACTCCTTTTTACGATTTTCGGATTGTTGTTGCTATGGGGTATGAATTTCTGGGAAGAAACCATGCAGACCCTTACCTTGGTAATTGTCTCAACCCTTATTGCACTTCTAATTGGAATCCCATTGGGGATTTGGTCTGCCAGAAGTGATAGGGCACAACGTACCATTCGCCCTATACTTGATTTTATGCAGACTATGCCTGCCTTTGTGTATCTGATTCCGGCTATTCTTTTCTTTTCGGTTGGGAATGTTCCAGGGGTTGTGGCAACTGTTGTATTTGCGCTGCCACCTGGGGTACGCTTAACCAATTTGGGAATACGGAGTGTGCCTAAAGAGGTGGTTGAGGCGGCCTATTCTTTTGGGAGCACTCCACGACAAGTTCTTTATAAGGTGCAGATTCCTTTGGCTAAACCATCCATTTTGGCAGGGGTTAATCAGGTGATCATGCTTTCTCTTTCAATGGTGGTAATTGCTTCCATGGTGGGAGCTGCAGGATTGGGAGAAAAAGTGTACACTGGTATTTTAAAAGCCGATATAGGTCTGGGGTTCGAAGCTGGTCTTAGCATTGTGATTCTAGCTATTATTTTGGATCGTATCTCGCAGTCTTTGGGAGGTACACAGAAGAAAGAAAGTAAATAAAATACAATAATTTTAAAAAAAAAAATGGTAATAAATATCATGAAAGTAATCAAATTGCTCCCTATTGTTCTTCTGAGCTTAATTATGGTTCAGGGATGTAATCCTAAAATGAAGAATGATAAGAAAGAGGTGTTGACCCTGTATCCAAACTGGGCCGACTCTTTCAATGGTGGTAATTGCTTCCATGGTGGGGGCTGCAGGATTGGGAGAAAAAGTGTACATAGGTATTATACAAGCCAATATAGTTCTGGTGTTCGAAGCTGGTCTAGGCATTCTGATTCTAGCTATTATTTTGGATCGTATCTCGCAGTCTTTGGGAGGTACACAGAAGAAAGAAAGTAAATAAAATACAATAATTTTAAAAAAAATAAAATGATAAAAAATATCATGAAAATAATCAAATTGCTCCCTATTGTTCTTTTGAGCTTAATTATGGTTCAGGGATGTAATCCTAAAAAGAAGAATGAAAAGAAAGAGGTGTTGATCCTATATCCAAACTGGGCCGAAGGGGTTGCCTTTACTCACTTGGCTAAAGTTGCCCTTGAGGATATGGGGTATGCTCCAAAGGTGAAACCAATCGAGCCAGGGCCTATTTATGCCTCACTAGCCAAAGGTGATGCAGACCTTTTTCTTGATGCTTGGTTGCCAAATACACACAAAGAATATTGGGAAAAGTTTGGTTCTAAAATCGATAAGATTGGTGAAGCCTTTAGTGGAGGTACAACAGGTATTGTGGTGCCGTCTTATGTTGAAATTAACTCCATTGAAGAGTTAGCTGCATACAAGGATAAATTCGAAGGAAAAATTATTGGAATTGGTAGTGGTGCTGGGATACATGGCAATACTGAAAAGGCTATTGAAGCTTACGGTTTGGATTACAAGCAAATCACCTCTTCGGGCCCGGCAATGTTGGCGAGCCTAAAGAAGCGTATTCAGCGTAATGAATGGGTTGCTATCACGGGATGGAAGCCTCATTTTATGTGGGCGCAATTTGATATTAAATATCTTGAAGACCCGAAGGGAGTTTATCCTAAAGATGTATGCGCAATCCTGGCCCGCAAAGGATTTACTAAGAATTTTCCCGAATTGGCAACATTTTTCAGTAATTTTAATGTCACAGAAGATCAGTTGTATAGCCTCATGGCAATGATAGAGAAGGCTGACAGCCCTGAAATTGCAGCCCAAAAATGGTATAAAAAGAATAAGGATTTGGTGAAAAGCTGGATGATTAAAAAATAGATCTATATTTTTAATTAGTATTAAAAGAAAACAACAAGGAATCGTTAATTTCTTGTTGTTTTTTTATTTGAGTGCCTCGTTCTGATATAGTGTTATTGTTTAATAATTTGGATCGTAATATAGTAGGGAAAGGGGCTTTTGATTCTTTATATATATTTGAGATAGCGCGAATGGTGCTGTGTACAAAAAGAGTTTAATTTAAATTGATTAGAGTTCTTCTTTTAATTGTAAAAAGAAATTGAGGAAAAACTAATTGGTTGTAGTGTGTAGGTATAATAAAATTGAGATATATGCGTAAAATATTAGTGGTAGTAGGTTTGTTTTTATTGTTTTCATTACCAGTAATAAATGCTCAGGCTAATCAAGAAATTCAGATAGATTCTATAAATAAGCCTTTGTTTAAGCCGTTTATAGAAAGGTATATTTTAGATGAATTAAAGAGTTTGCGACGAGAGAATCTTGAATTGAATAAACAAGTTTCTGAAAAAATTGCACAAGCTAAGTTGGAGTCATCTGATAGAGCTATAAATTACACAACAAGTACAATAAATAATATTTTTTATATTATTACAGCAGCAGCTTCCTTACTCGTTTTATTGGGGTGGAAATCTTTAAGTGATATTAAAAAAACAATCAAAAAGGATACCAGTTCTAAAATACAACATCTTACAGCTGATTATGAAAGGCGTTTGGAAGTGATTGAGAAACAAGCAAAAGTGCGATCAGAGATAATTGTAGATACTCAAAATAAAATTAGTGTCACGAATTCTCTACACTCCTTGTGGATGCGCGCTGGGATTGAAAAAAGCGAGGAAGAGAAAATTTCGATTTACGATGAAATTTTGGAGATTAACCCCAATGATATTGAAGCAATGACATATAAAGCGGATGCTTTATTGGAAATCGGAGAGGTGCGATGGGCTCTCAATCTAGTGAATGCTGCAATTGAAAAGGATAATAAATATGCATTGGCTTTTTGGCAAAGAGCATGTGCTTATGCTCAGTTAGAAAAGGAGGTTGAAGCAATAAAAGACCTTGAGAAAGCTATTGAGTTATCAGAAACATTTGTCGATGAGGTTGGTAAAGAAATTCATTTCGATAAATTGAAGAACAATAAGAGATTTAAAGCTATTGTCAATAGTTAAAGTATCAAATTTGATTTTTGTTTTGCCAGATAATTGGGCTGTGGAGGTGTCTATTAATTGATTTTGTCTAATTATGAGTGCGTGCTTAGGTTGTGTTTTCTTTTTTTAAGCTCCTGTTTTCCATCTCCTTCTTCTTCTTCGAAGTTTTATCTTTTTTTCCAGTAATATCTTTAAATATTAATCCTAAGTGGTAGCTCATTGGTAGTGATGTTTCGGTTTTAAATACATATTCTACAGAACGAATATGCAAACAATTTTTATTTAGAAGTATTTATTTGATTAAAATTAAAGGGCATAAGTTGTTTGTCTAGTGAATATTGGCGTTGTTTTGCTTGGGTGCGGGAGGATTATTTCGGTTTGTGGTTTATCGGTTATTTATTATATTTGTTGTGCAGAAACAAAAATGCAAATATTTATGGTAGAAACTAAAGTTTACACATCTTTTTTAAAACCCGATAATTATCAAAGAGAATCTATTGTGGATTTTCTTCACACTCACCTGGAAGAATATGGTGATGAAAGGCAAGACATTGATAAGGCTGTAGCCTATGCCTTGAAAGAAAGAGCTTCCTTGGGAGGCTTTATTATCAAAGCAAAAAAAGCTGATGAGATTGTTGGCGTTGTTGTGGTTAATAGAACAGGAATGGAAGGCTATATTCCTGAGAATATATTGGTGTATATTGCGAGTCACAAGCGATGCAGAGGTCAGGGTGTTGGAAAACAATTAATGCAAGAGGCTATCGAATTAAGTCAAGGGGATATTGCTTTGCATGTAGAGCCTGATAATCCGGCTAAGTTCTTGTATGAGAAGTTAGGGTTTGAAAATAAGTATTTTGAAATGAGGTTTAAGAAATAATATTAAAATGGCGTATATAACTCTTGATGCTGGTAAGTTAAAGGCTAATTTTGATTTTTTAGATGAACTGTTTAATGGAAGGGGGATTAAATGGACAGTTGTTTCAAAACTGTTGTGTGGGAATGAATTATTTCTTGAAAACTTGGTTTCCTTAGGCGTGAAAAGTTTGTGTGATTCTCGTGTTTCGAATCTAAAAATGATAAAAACATTGGACTCCAATATTGAGACCATATATATAAAACCACCTCCAAAGCAGTCTGTTCGAGAGATTATACAATTTGCTGATATCAGTGTTAATACAGAATTAAAAACCATAGATTGGCTTTCTAAAGAGGCACAAAAACAAAATAAAACTCACAAAATAATCATTATGATTGAATTGGGTGAGTTGCGCGAAGGAGTTATGCGTGATGATTTTGTGAACTTCTATAAGAAAGTATTTGAATTGCCTAATATTGAGGTGGTTGGAATTGGAACCAATTTAACTTGTTTGAATGGTGTGTTGCCAAACGAAGATAAACTCATACAGTTGAGTCTTTACAGGCAGTTGATAGAAGCTAAATTTAATAAAAAGATTCCGCTGGTATCAGGAGGGGCTTCTGTTACAATTCCTTTAATTTATCATGATATTCTTCCTAGTGGAGTGAATCATTTTAGAGTAGGTGAATCTTTGTTTTTGGGAACCGACGTTTATAATGATAAGCCTCTTGAGGGATTAAATACAGATGTGTTTAAATTATATGCCGAGATTATCGAATTGATTGAAAAACCCATGGTTCCTGCTGGTGAATTCGGTACTAATCTTGAAGGTGAATCCTTAGAGGTGGATACAGAACACATAGGAGAAACCTCAAATCGAGCCATTATAGATTTAGGCCTACTTGATGTAGATAGTAATCATATTAGTCCGGTAGATGAATCTCTTAAACTTATTGGTGCAAGTTCTGATATGTTGGTTATTGATTTGGGCGAAAATAAAAATAAGTATAAGGTCGGTGGTTTGATCGAGTTTAGTCTGGATTATATGGGAGTCTTGAGGATTATGAGCTCAAGATATATAGAGAAACGGGTGTTTGTAAGTTAATCGTTAATTCTAAAACATAATTTTAATGCGAAATAATAAAATATTGAAGGAAGAAATTTTTGAATTTGTGGATAAAAATCAACCTGTTGGATTGGGTGAAATTCTTGCAGGTTTAAGCTTATCCCATTTTTCAGGTGCAAGAGTGGTACTGGATTTAATCAAAGAAAACAAGTTGAATTATTCTAGTCCAGGAAAAAAGATTGTTGTTGGATAAGTAAGCTCATTGATTTCAATGGCAAACACACTCTTTTGGGAGTGTTTTATTCGAGTTGAATGATTGTTCTTATTCAGGATAAAAATATGCTTCCCAATAAAATATTTTATCGCCACTATTCATTATAGTGGCTTTTTTGCCTTAATTTGTTTGGGCTACATAGCAAGTTTTTACATTATATTAGAAAATCCTGTCGAGATGTCTGAGTTTCATGTTTAGGCTGGCATAACATTTTCTGATACTTTGTTTCGCAACCGTATTTATTATTAGAAAAATTTAGAGCTGGTTTAAGATCATAAAAGAGGATGATAGCGTTCTATCATCCTCTTTTGTGTTTATTGTGGTTGTAAGTCTATTTTTTCTCTTTTTTAGCTTTTTTTACTTTCTTAATTTTTTTGATTGTCTTTCCGTCATCGGTAACCTCCACTTCGATATCAATATTTTCATCCTGATCTGATTGGCAGTCAATTTTGATGATTTTCACGTCAGAATCCCCGGATATATCCTTGTCGACATCTTCTTTTATGATATAAACTTTTTTACCGTCTTTATGCTTGATGTGCATATTTCCATCTTCATCAATAATCTCAATTTTGATGATTTTTTGCTCGTCGTCTCCATTTTCGATAAACACGTTTCCATCATCTTCAGAAATGTTGCGTTTTATTTTTGAATGATCCGTTGAATCACAATTCAAAAATTCTTTGATGATTACCTTGTGTTTGCCGTGTGAATCCTTGTCGTCTGAAACCCATATAAAGTCTTCACCTTCTAAATCCTTAAGCAATGAGTCAGGAATATTTTTTGATTTGATAATTTTGATGATTTCTTTTTGGTCTCTGAAATCATGAATGATAGTGTCGAATTTTATAGATTTTCCATCTTTATTGATAAGAACCTTAACTTTGGCTTCTTTTATCGTTTTACGTTCTTGCGCATGGGTGCTGTGTGCACCGATGAAAATGAATCCCATTATTAAAAGTAGGAATGCTAATCGTTTCATAATTATTAAAATTTAGTTTTGATTAAATATCTACTTTCAAAATTAGGAAGACTCACATTTAAAAGGCGTTAAGCTTTGACTAAAAAGAGTTAAGGAAAACTTAAGGTTTGGTTGTTTCTTTTGGTATCGAGAATGAAAAGCATGAGCCTTTCCCTTTTTCACTTTCGACCCAGATCCTGCCTTTGTGTTTTTTTACAAATTCAAAACATAGAATTAAACCTAAGCCAGTTCCTGTTTCACCTTCTGTACCCTGAGCGCTGGTATTGACATCAATTGTAAATAGATCATCGATTATTTCTTGTGACATGCCGACACCATTATCACGTATTTTTATGACTATTTCAGTTTCATTTTCGTTAGCTTCAATAGAGATGATACCTACTCTGGGAGTAAATTTTACAGCATTGGAGAGTAAGTTGCGTACAATGGTTCTAATCATGTTTGGATCAGCAAATGCAGTTATGTTTTTATTGATATCATGTTTAAAACGGATCTGTTTTGATTCAGCAATACTTTCAATAATTTGGATCGGGTTTTTTAATTCCCGATTAAGATTGATGAGGTTTGGATTGTATTTGATAGCCCCTGTTTGAGTGCGCGACCATTCGAGTAGGTTTACCAATAATTCGAAACCTTGTTTTGAAGATGTTTCTATAATACTTGCAAGTTCTTTTGCTTCTTCTTTATCGTTTGAATCAATTGCGTCGACAAGAAAAGAACTCAGTGTGATTAGTGCATTAAAAGGGTTACGTAGGTCATGGGCAATGATGGAGAAGAATTTGTCTTTAGTGCTGTTTAAGGCTCTCATCTTTTGTTCACTTAGCTGCAATTCATCCAGACTTTTTAGGTGTTTTTCAAGTAGCTTGTTTGTTGAGCTTGACAGTCGTTTTAATTCATTAAGATTAAACTTGTCTTCTTTGAGCATTTGGTGTTTGGAAATGGCTGTTTCGAATTCGGAAATAAAACTGTTGAAATTGTATCTGATTCTTTTGTTTATATATTGGCTGATGATAAAAAATAATACCGAAGCACCCAGCATGGTTAGTAGGAGATAGGTGACTCTTTTGAACGAATCTTTTATGAGTTCTTTTTCTTTTTGAGCGATTGCCATATCTATTGTTGCGGTACTCGATGAGGCACCAATCATCCATTCCCATTGGTTATAGCCTTTTACATAGCTAACCCGTGGCGTGTACTCCCCTGTGTTTTCATCAAGCCAGGAGTATCTGAGAAAATCTCCATCTGTATTTTTTGCAATATCGAGTTCTTTCTCAAATATATTAAAGCCTTTGTTATCCGTAATGTTTTTAATGTTTGAACCATTTTTGTATTGGTCAGAGTTGATTATAAGGGCTTTGCCATCATAGTCGTTTATGAATAATTGCCACTCTTTAGGATCATAAGAATGGCGAAACCATTCCAGTGTTTCTTGTTTAAGATCTTCTTTGAAATCATCCTGATATTCACCCAATCCTAAAAACCAATTGTAAGGTTCAAAACGTTTTAGAAATGCTCTCTTCAGGTGGGATACGCCATTGTCAGAATTCGGTTTAGTCCACAAATAATTGATATATCCCTATTTGTTGTTGCGCATTAATTTGATTTCATCCTGAATGACATACTTGCCAGATATATCTTTAATATCAGTCAATAAATGCCCTTCTTTTTCGGGGGTGATGGGATGCATTTGAGTGTAGCCATCCATATTGATGATATAAATATAGCCCCGACCATTAAAATAACGTAGAGGTCTTAAGGTTTCTATTATTAGGGTCTTAATCTCCTGTTCAGATTTTGAATTTTTAAATCGATTGTAAATACCATAGGCTAATTTCCACGCATTTTGTATTTGCATAGAGAGTTCTTTGTTTAATCTTTCTTCAACTTTCGAATTGTTATAGTTGATATAGGAAATTGCATTATCGACAGAATGTTTTAGGAATTGTTTTTTTTCATTTTCAATGGCTTCTCGGGATCTCAGAACATCTTTTTTGTGAGCTTGATAGTCGACAATAATAACCAGGCTTCCAAAGCCAAAACTTAAGAAAAGTAAAATGAGTATGTTGTAATTGCGAAATAAACGAGGAATGTCAATTAGTCGAGATTTCATATGAAGTGTTTTTGTTCATAAGAACAAGTTACGTTAATTAAAGAATAAAAAAAACCCTTCGGATAATCGAAGGGTTTAAGTATATCTGTTGTAAGATAAGATTGTTTTAATCCAGCTTTAGTACTGCCAGGAAGGCTTTTTGTGGAACTTCCACATTACCGACTTGTTTCATCTTTTTCTTTCCTTTCTTTTGCTTTTCAAGCAGCTTACGTTTACGAGTGATATCACCACCATAACATTTTGCAGTTACATCCTTACGAACGGCTTTAACGGTCTCTCTGGAGATGATTTTAGCACCAATGGCACCTTGAATAGCAATGTCGAATTGCTGACGTGGGATAAGCTCTTTCAGCTTCTCACACATTCTACGTCCAAATGATTGTGCATTGTCAAAGTGAATCAAAGTAGATAGGGCATCAACACCTTCCCCATTTAAAAGGATATCTAATTTAACCAGCTTGGCTGCTTTAAAACCAATTTGGAAATAATCGAATGAGGCGTATCCTTTTGATATACTTTTAAGTTTATCGTAGAAATCGAATACAATTTCACCCAGAGGCATCTCGTAGGTTAATTCGACACGATCACTCGTTAAATATTGTTGATTGGTCATCATACCACGCTTAGATAAGCAAAGGGTCATTAATGAACCAACAAATTCTGATTTTGTAATGATTTGTGCTTTAATATAAGGTTCCTCAATAAAATCAAGCGAGTTAGGATCCGGCATATCCGATGGGTTATGCATCTCGAAAACATCACCTTTTTTAGTATGAGCAATATAGGATACGTTGGGTACGGTTGTAATCACATTCATGCCAAATTCACGGTCCAAACGTTCCTGAATAATCTCCATATGAAGCAGACCAAGGAAACCACAACGGAAACCAAAACCAAGTGCTAATGATGATTCAGGCTCAAATGTAAGCGAAGCATCATTTAGTTTTAATTTTTCCATTGAAGCACGCAAATCTTCGTAGTCTTCACTATCGATTGGATAAACTCCTGCGAAGACCATTGGCTTTACTTCTTCAAAACCATCAATTCCTTCTATACATGGATTCTCCTTATGTGTAATAGTATCACCAACTTTAACTTCGGTAGACGTTTTAATACCAGAAATGATATAACCAACATCACCCGTTTTAAGAACTTTTCTTGGTTCACGTTCAAGTCTTAAGACACCAATTTCATCAGCGTAATAATCTTTTTCAGTATTTAAGAATTTAACGAGATCTCCTTTTTTAATCTCACCATTCATGATTCGAATGTAAGTGATGATACCACGAAATGAGTTAAACTCAGAATCGAAAACCAAGGCCTGAAGCGGCGCTTTAGGATCGCCAACCGGGCAAGGCACTCTATCCACAATGGCTTCAAGAATATCAGGTACACCTTCACCAGTTTTACCTGATGCGGCAAGAATTTCATCCCTATCACAACCAATCAAATCAACAATCTGATCTTTAACTTCTTCAGGATTTGAATTAGGTAAATCGATTTTATTTAGAACAGGGATGATTTCCAAATCATTTTCAATGGCCAAATAAAGGTTCGAGATAGTTTGAGCTTGAATACCTTGAGTTGAATCAACAATCAATAGTGCACCTTCACAGGCTGCAATTGAACGAGAAACTTCGTACGAAAAATCGACATGACCCGGAGTGTCAATTAGATTCAATACATATTTTTCGCCATCCTTGCCTGTATAGTCCATCTGAATGGCGTGACTTTTAATGGTAATACCACGTTCACGTTCCAAATCCATATCATCAAGTACCTGAGCTTGTCTCTGACGTTCACCAACAGTTTCTGTTTCCTGTAATAAACGGTCGGCTAATGTACTCTTGCCGTGATCGATATGTGCTATTATACAAAAATTACGAATATTCTTCATTTTCAAAAATCAAATTAGATAATGCTTGAGACTCCTTGCGTTTTTACAACTGATTCAACTTCGTTTACGGAGCATCTTAATCAATCAACAAAGATATTCAATTCCTTGGATTAGGCAATATATCTAATGTTTTAAAAGTCAGGCATATGCTTGGTCGTGTAGCCGCTGATTTTGTTTTTGAAGGGATGTTCTTAAGAATGAGGATTCTATCTTTTGATTTATTTCGATAAATGTTTGTGGTAGAACCTTATTTTTTCGAGTGATGCAGATCTTGCTTTGTTTTTGCCAGGACCGAATAGGGGTATATCTTCAGTCCTGGCAAAAATTGTTTTGTGAGTTTTACTTAAAATTTCTAATGGCTTTTATTAATGCAATAAAACAGATACCTGATCCTAACAATAATAACGCATAAACATAGATGTTGTTTTCTGAGAATAACTGTAATATTCCTCCTGCAGCAATAATGCTGAAACCCCAAACGGAATAAATTTGGGCTTTTTTTAACTTCCTTTCCTTCACTTATCTTTCTTTTTAATCAACATGATATAATTCCTGTCATTCTATTAATTCTCTATAAAGAGGAAAAGTAACCCAAAAAAATGTTGAATTCCTTTAACGTATGAAAGCTGTAGATGAAGCCCCTGAAAAGCTTGATAACTGGCTTCAAATTTTCAAAGAAGGGATCATTTAACATCCGGGTTGAGTTTTTTTGAATAAAAAGGGAGGGTGAATCCAGATTGATGCGGTACATATACAAAAGCAGGAATGAGGAAACATTCCAAGTCAACAAAATGAGTTAAATCCATAAAAATCTATAATCATGAAAAAGTTATTATTTGTTTTTTTACTAGGAATGGGTTTTGCGTTTACATCATGTGATAAAGCGGATGACAATGTGAAACTTATTGGAGAAGATGAAATTGGTATTACCGATGTGGCAGCAGTTGTTGATACAGAAGTTGCAATTGCAAATGTTATGACGGAAGCTGATTATGAAAGTGATATGTTTTCTTTTGTTGAGAGCTCGACAAAAGATGGTGGTTATGAGTATCGCCACAGGAATTATGCTGAGCTTTATTACAGGTGGCGTTGTTATAACAATGATGAGGGGCCTGAGGTAACAGTTGATGAAGGTGAAAATGATGGTTTCCCAAAGACAATTACGATTGACTACGGTGATGGCATTGAACTTAGAAATGGCCGGGTTATCAGTGGGATAATTACCATTGTAATTTCTGCTCCACCAAGAACCGATGGGGCGATGCGTGAAATGACTTATCAAAATTTCATGGTTGATTCAATTGGAATTGAGGGGTACAAAAAGGTTGTATTTACTGGTGAAACAGGTCTGTCGATTAAATTTGAGCATACTTATGATTTGAACTTTACTTTTGCAGATGAAACAGAAGTGTCATGTGTTGGAAATAAAACCAAGGAATGGGTTGAAGGCTTTGATACCAGCTACGATAGGGCAGATGATAAAATTCATATCTCAGGACAAGATGTTTATGTAGACGCTGAGAATAATGAGTTTAAAAAGGAAATTGATGATTATCTTTTACGATTAGGTACTTGTAAATATATCGTAAGTGGAATAGTGGTTTATTCTCAGAATGGAGATGAGTTTGCCCGCGTTGATTTTGGTGATGGAACGTGTGATGATATTGCAGTGAAAACAACAGCTGATGGCGATGAGGAAATTACGTTGGGAAAACATCGACACGGTAGGAAATAATAAATTTGGGGTAAGAGTAGGAATAGTAGTTGGTCTGTTGGCCAATTGCTATTCCAATGTTAAGAAAATAAATTGACTAAAGTTTATTGTAAAAAATAAGCTATTTTTAAGAGAACCATTTTTACGCTGTTTTGAATCAAGATCATTTCAAATATCTTTTCGACACCTATTTCGATGCGATACGAAACTATTTGTATTTTCGATCGGGTGATTCAGACTTGGCAACTGATATTGCACAAGAGTGTTTTATGCGGGTGTGGGAAAAGCGTAAAAGTTTTAAAGATCCTCCAACTAAAGCCTTGCTGTATAAAATAGCGAATGATTTTTTTATTAGTCGATACAGAAAAGATGTTGTTGCTCAAAATTATATTGCAAATGCCAGACAAAATGATCAAATGGAATCGCCGGAAGAAATTTTGCAGTACAAAGAGTTGAGGTGTAAATATGAGTTGGCTTTAAGCCAGTTATCTGAAAAACAGAGAATCGTTTTTTTAATGAGTCGGACAGAAGGCTTTAAATATTCTGAAATTGCAGAGAGATTAAACCTATCAGTAAAAGCTGTTGAAAAACGAATGAAACATGCCCTGCATTTTTTGAAAGAAGCATTGAAAAATGAAAGTATTTATAAGTGAATATTTAATCATCGATACAGACATTCATGAGTTTTGATTTTAAAAATATAGACAACTATTCTGATGACGAGTTTTTAAACTCATTACCAGAGATTGAATTGCCTTATTCAAAATCGAAAGATGAGGTTTGGGCTGAGATGATGACTGAGATTGATAAGACTAAAGCTCCGGTTAATAAAACCAAGCGTTTGTGGGTGGTGTATTCACTTGCTGCAAGTCTGGTGCTTGTACTAGCCAGTGCCGCTTTTATGCGTTTCTATTCTGTAACCCAATATTGTCCAAAGGGTGAGCATATGTCTGTTTTATTACCAGATAAAAGCAGAGTGGAGCTTAATGCCAATTCAAGTTTAAGCTATCATCCTTATTGGTGGCAATTTGCACGAGAGGTGAAATTCGAAGGAGAGGCCTTTTTTAATATCAGTAAAGGAAATCGTTTTGATATCATATCGCGTTATGGTTCCACTCGTATTTTGGGTACAAGTTTTAATATCTATACTCGCAAGAATAATTATAAAGTAACTTGTTTTACCGGAAAAGTTAAGGTCTTTTCAAATTTGACTCAGGATGAAGTGGTTTTGTATCCTAAAGATTACGCCTCGATCAATAGAAATGGTCAAATTGAATTGGAAAAAGGAATCAATGTCAAGGAGAAAACCATGTGGCGAGATCATATCTTTTTCTTTACAGGTACGCCCATTCAACACGTTTTTGAGGAGATTGAATTGCAATACGATATTCGAATTATAAAGAATGGTTTGTCGGATATATCCTATACGGGTAACTTCAAAAAAAGCAATTCAGTAGATGAAATATTGAATTGGGTTTGTTTACCTTTAGGATTAGAATATTCGAAACTTTCATCAAAGAAATTTATTGTTCGTCCAAAACAAACCAAGTGAGATTAAAAATTGTCATTCTACTCTCGTTTGTTTTCGCTATAGGACTCAGCTCGTATTCTCAGGAAATTAAGGTTCAGGCGAAACAAGAAGGCTTAAATCAGGTTTTAATTGATTTAAGAGATAGGTATGCTGTGCAATTCTCTTTTGATGATGAGTTACTCTCTAAATTCATTATTACGACATCCCAAACTTTTCCTAAAGTTGAAGACGCGATAAAATTCCTATTAAAAAACACCTCACTTGCCTATCAGTACACTGATGGTATTTTTCTCATTTATGCAGATACGAGAAAAAAGAAGTACTACCTTAAAGGGCATCTCTACGATATTGAAACCAATGAAAGCTTGCCTTATTCACATCTGTCAATAAATGATATTCCACAGGTTAGCGATATGAGTGGTGGTTTTTCTTTTACATCTGATGAGAATGAAAATTTGCATTTGCAGGCTTCTCATCTGGGCTATTTTATTTTGGATACCGTTTTAAATACCAACCAAAGTCATAAGCTTTTCCTTCAACCTGCTCAAACAGATTTAGCTGAAATATTGGTGTCTGATAAGATGGTTCAGAATTTCATTAAGATTGGGAACGAGGCTGGTAAAATCAGTCTGAATCATAAGATCGTAAATTTTTTGCCTGGTAATGGTGATAATTCCGTGTTTGAGCTTTTGCGAATGCAGCCTGGCATTGCAGCCTCAAATGAACAATCTGATCGTGTGATTATTTGGGGATCTTATGATGGTGAGACTCAGGTTTTATTTGATAAAATTACACTTTGGGGACTGAAGAATTCCTACCAGGATATTGGGGATATTAATCCGCTTATGGTTAAGCATATCGAAGTTGAAAAAGGAGGCTACGATGCACGTTATGATGGGAGAGTTGGTGGTTTTGTTAATATCACGGGTAAGGATGGGAGCAAAATCAAACCTGCCTTTAATTTGATTTTGAGTAATGTTACAGCCAATGCTTCATTTGAATTACCTCTGAGTAAAAAATCATCTTTAATTGCAGCATACCGGCAGACTTATTACAATTTGTATGAAAATGAGTCGGTGGAACCTTTGGGGCTTAATTCCCAAAACAATTCCCGAGGAGCGACAAATTTTAGTTTGGTTCCTGATTATCAATTTAGGGATATGAATTTAAAATATTCCTATTCCGGTGCTAAGGGGAATAGCTTTCAAGTGAGTTTGCTTCGTGGAACGAATGAATATGATTATAGTTTTAATGAGGGGCAGTATAATCATATTAAAAAGAGTAAGAATGAAGATTCAGAACAATTTGGTGCTTCAATTCTATACAATATGCAGTGGCATAAAGGAGGTCGAAGTGAACTATTTCTTACAAGTTCTGGTTTAACATCTTCTTACAATAATTTGGTTGAAGTTTCCAGGCTAAGAAATCAGGTGACTGAAATTCGTCGTAAAGATGATCGGAATACAAATATTGTGGAATACAAAGCCGGATTAAGACATGATTTTAATCTCTCAAAAAAGATTCTTGTTCAAACGGGGATGACCTATTTGTACAATAAAATTGAGTACTCCGAAGATTCTCTTGATGTGAGTACAATGAATTATGATTCGAATTTTGGGAGACTTAGTGGATTTTTCCAGAACAAAATTTTCCTTAACAAAGATCTAACGGCTAAAATAGGAGTAAACTTAAGCTACCCAACTTTAATAAATCAATTGTATGTTGATCCTCGACTATCATTGAGTTACAAGCTTTCTGAGACTGTTTCGGTAAATTCAGCCTGGGGTATTTACAGGCAATTTATGAGCCGCAGCATTATTTTGGATGATGAAGGAAATCGCCGTGAATTTTGGGTTGGAGCAGATAATGAAACCATTCCTGTTTTAAATTCTCAGCATTGGGTTTTTGGAAGCTCTTATCATCAGGATGATTTTACTATGAGTCTGGAAGCGTATCACAAATATACAAAAGGTCACACGCGTTATTTCCGAAATAGAAGAATTGAAGGGATAACAATTGGTAGAAGTCAAACCTATGGGCTCGATTTATATCTAAAAAAGACGATTGATAAGCATGCATTTTGGTTGGCATACACACTTGGCAGAACCGAAGAGAAATTTGAATATGGGAAGGTACAAACGTACCAGAGAGCTCTTCACGATCAAACTCACGAGTTAAAGTTTGCCGGTCTGGTTAATATTGGACGGTTTTATTGTTCTGCTAATTATATATGGGGGTCCGGTTTTCCATCCTATGATGAATTGCAAAACACAATTGTGTCAGAGCAGGATTACAGTCGATTGGATGCTTCTATCATTTATAAAATGAAGCCCCAAAGATTTAAAACAGAGTTTGGGGTGATGTTTCTAAATGTGTTTGATAGAGAAAATCTTAATTATTTCGACTCAGAGCAGGTTAAAATAGGACAGGAAACGATTTTGAGTATAAACGAAAAAACGACTCCTTTTTCGGTGCGTTTATTCTTAAGACTTGGTTTTTGAGATTTTTAAATCTTGAAGAAGCTAAGTGATCGGAGCAGTGTTTTATGCTTCAGAAATAAACTACTAATTCTAACAAAGGGGTGATTCACAATCGTATCTAATATGACCCTACGAAGCGATGTATTCACTTTCCTCACAACTTAGTTTTCTTCAGATTTGGTTACTAGTTAGACAACTAAAACAGAGGGAAAACTGTTCCAGCCGAATTGCATCATTAAATCGTTTTTTCAATTCCTGATATCTCAGTATTTGATTGACTTTTAGCTATTATTTCATCAAGATATAAATTGAAAGAGTCGATTTACTGATATTTTAAATAAGTTATAATATACTGTCAGCAGAGAGCCCCTCGAAACAAGATCTTAGAGTTTTAAGACGTCTGTTGTAGTTGACAGTTTGATGTTCGCTTGTCTGTTTTGATGAGAATTTTAATTCCAATTCTGATCTGAAATCATCCATTTCTTCTTTACTAATCAATTGTTCAATCAATCTTAGTCCTTTATCGATATCCTGATTTAGAATGCCGGATAGTTTGTCTAAGATCATTTTATGAAGAGATTGTTTTTGACTTGTGTTGATTGAATTGGATTCAATCGCATTAGTTAAAACAGGTTTGCCGAATTTTATTACATTTGAACGCATATCCTATGTTGCTTACTGTGTTAATTTGAAAAACGACATGAATGTAGCACATAGCTTAGGCTCTGGAAAATCACTTTTGTGGATTTTTTCCGAAGTTCAAAGTTCGTTTGTGCGATAAATAACTTGTTTATTAGTTAGATACAGAAAAAAAACTACTATGTCTAAGCATCAAATTGAACCCTTATTTCAGCTTATCAAATCGATGACTAAGTCAGAAAAGAGGAATTTTAAACTCTATGCCAATCGGATAGGGAGTGGTAAAGAGAGCAAATTCATACAGGTTTTCGACTCTATAGATAAGATGGAGGTTTATAAGGAAGAACTCATTGTTAAACGGGCAAAGGATATTAAGTTGTCACAACTTCCCAACCTGAAAGCTCATCTTTACAAGCAGTTGTTAACGAGTTTGCGGCTCACACAAGTGAATCACGATATTAGCATTAGTATTCGTGAACAGATTGATCATGCCAAGGTTTTATACAACAAAGGTTTGTATCAACAAAGTCTGCGAATGTTGGAAAAGAGTAAGGCTTTAGCTGAGAAATATGAGCGTAAACTACTTCATCTTGAGATTGTTGAATTCGAGAAGTTGATTGAATCTCAATACATCACTAAGAGTATGGAGACTAGAGCAGATGAGATTACCTCTGAGTCGAAAGGGCTTAATCAGGAGATGGGAGGGACCATTTATTTCTCCAATATGTCCATTCGTTTGTATGCCTTATACCTTAAGGTTGGCTATGCTCGCAACGATAAGGATCTTTTGATGGTGAGTGAGTTTTTTAATGCCAATATCCGATCGGTGGATCTGACGAAATTGAGTTTCTACGAAAAGCTGTATCTCTATCAGTCCTATGTTTGGTATTATCTGATCATTCAGGATTTTCTGATGTGTTACAAGTACGCACAAAAATGGGTCGACTTATTTCAGATGAATCCCGATATGATCACCAGTCAGTGTGATTTGTATCTGAAAGCTTTGAATAATGTTTTGGTCGCTTTATTCTACACCAATCATTTAAGTAAGTTTAAGAAGAATTTAAAAATTCTTAAGAATCTCGAGGCGGTTGAACAGGTTAAGGCAAACTCCAATCTTTGTATTTTGCAGCAGCAGTTTTCCTTCATGCATCAAATTAATCAGTATTTTATGGAGGGGCAGTTTAAAGCCGGGATATCAGTTGTTCCAAAAATTGAGAGCTTTATTGAGGCCAATAAATACAGTTTGGATAAGCATCGAAATCTGGTTTTCTATTACAAAATAGCTTGTCTTTACTTTGGATGTGGCGAATATCGTGAGGCGATTAAATATCTGAATCGGATTATTGATGAGAAAGACACCTCGCTCAGAAGCGATATTCATTGTTTTGCCCGTATTTTGAACCTGATTAGCCATTATGAATTGGAGCATACCGATCATTTGGATTATCAAATTAGGTCGACTTATCGGTTCTTGGCAAAGATGGAAGATTTGCAAGAGGTACAAAAATACATCCTTCGTTTTATCCGACGCTTAAGTGTTATTAGCCCAGATCAGTTGAAAGAGGAGTTTATAAAATCGAGGCGAGATTTAATGAAATGGGTAAATGATCCATTTGAAAAGAGAGCTTTCCTTTATCTCGATCTGATTTCGTGGTTGGATTCAAAGATTGAGAAACGCCCTGTGCAGGATGTCATAATGGAAAAAGCAAGAAATAATAAATAAGCGAAAAGCTCTCAGGACAACAATCTGAGAGCTTTTTTTGCATACTTAAACTTATAAATTTTTATTGCTATTGCAATGAGAAATTGATTGGGACTGTGTATTGTACACTTACTGCTTCACCTCTTTGTTTGCCAGGAGTCCATTTAGGCATTGCACTTATAACACGAAGCGCTTCTGCATCTATTGATGGTGATGCTCCTCTTGCGATTTTTACATCTTTAACAGCACCATCTTTATTAACAACAAAGCTGATGTAAACACGGCCTTCAATATTATTTTTCTGTGCTTCAGCAGGGTATTTTACGTTTTGAGCAATCCAGGTTTGCAAGGCTTTATCTCCTCCCGGGAATTGGGGCATGTCTTCGCATATAGCAAAAATTTGCTCTCCATTTACCATTTCTGATTTAATTGTGGTCTGATCCCCTTTTGACATTGTAATAAGGTCTTCTTCAACTGGCTTTTCAGTTTCAGATGTACACTTCAGATTAAGTGTTAAAGCAATCGCTATTGCCGGTATGATAAACAGGAGTCTTAACATTCTGTTTTTTGATGTATTGGTTTTCGTCATCATTATCATTCGTTTTTTAGTAATAGAGCAATTGAAGTTATTGGCCAGGCCCATCACTTCAATACCCATTATTTGGTTTAAAATACTCGCCTGATATTGTCCGATGTCGCAGCCTTGCGCAATAACTCCTTCATCAGCTAATAATTCATGCGTTTGTTTTATAGCACGCTCAAAGAGCCAGACAAAGGGATTAAACCACAAAATAATGCTTGTTAATTCCACCAAAAGCAGATCGATCCAATGCTTTTGTTCCACATGTACTTTTTCGTGTGCTATAATATTTTTAAATGATTCGGTATTAAAATTTTGATTGTTTATTGCAATTTTTCCAAGGAATGAGAAATTTGGCGTATCCTCGTTAACTTTAATTAATTCTTGTCCTTCAAATTCATCTTTTGGATTGTTTTTTATAATCTTTTGGGTTTTGCAGATTCGAACAACGGATCTTAGGATTAAGATGAAACTAATAAAAGCGTAAAATCCGGTGATTAATTGTGTTGTTGAGATGTTTTCTAATAAGGCTGCTGATTCGTTTGCTTTACTGCTTAAATTGATTGCGTTTAGAAGAAGAACAATATTCGAATGATTTGCAGAACCAGCAACTTCAAAATTCATCTTGATAAGCGGTAATATAAAAGCCATTAGAAGAGAAGAGCTTAGATAAAACCGAATCCCTTTATAGAATTTTTCATCTTGTAAAAAGAAATGATAAACCCCATAAAACAAAGCTAAAGCAGCTGATGATTTTAACAGATAGATATACAGGTCGTTCATATCATTTGTTTTTATTGATTTCCTTCTTCGTCATCTCAATCATCTCTTCCAAATCAGAAATACTCAAGTTGTTTTCCTTAGCAAAAAAGGATGCCATTTTTGAAAATGATCCATTAAAATAGTCTTTTAATAAACTCCCCATTTGTTGTCCGGAATATTCCTCTTTTGTAATTTGAGGAAGGAATAAGTGTGTCTTTCCTTGTGCTATTTTAGTTACGAAACCTTTTTTCTCCAGAACCTTTAGAACTGTTGCTACAGTTGTGTAAGCAGGTTTTGGGGTATCAAATCTATCCACAATACTTCTCACGTTGCTTTCTTTCAGATCCCATAATATTTGCATCACCTGTTCTTCGGCTTTCGTCATTTGTTTCATAACGGTACTCTTTATTTAATTGTAATTATAGATTTTGAATTCATTATCTACTACAAACTTAGTAGTATGTGATGAGAATAACAAATTTTCTACTATAAAAATAGTAGTTTCATCTAAAAAAAATCCTCAAAGCATTAGCAGAGAGGATTTTTTAGTGGCATTATATTTTGAACATTACATGATCAGCTTATAGCCTTTACCATGTACGTTAATAATTTCGATGTTTGTCTCCGGTTTAAGATGTTTACGAAGTTTTGTAATGTAAACATCCATGCTTCGTGCATTAAAATAGTTATCGTCGAGCCATATGGTTTTAAGTGCAAAATTACGCTCCAGTACTTCATTGGCATTGTTGCAAAGCAATTTAAGAAGTTCCGATTCTTTGGTAGTGAGCTTAATCGTTTTGTCACCGTCATGTAACAATTGCTTTTTTGAATCGAAAAGGAAGCGACCTAATTTGAATTCTTCCTGCTTATTTTCAGATTTTCCTCCCGCTCTTCTTAGCACAGCCTCAATACGAACCAAAAGTTCTTCCATACTAAATGGTTTGGTCATATAATCATCTGCTCCTAGCTTGAATCCTTCCAAAACATCATCTTTCATCGATTTTGCAGTCAGGAAGATAATTGGAATTTCAGAGTTGATCAAGCGAATATCTTTAGCCAATGTGAAGCCATCACGATGAGGCATCATCACGTCGAAGATACCAATATCAAAAGGGTTTTTTAAAAATGCATCGTATGCCTTATCTCCATCTTCGCATAAGGTCGTGTTGTAGCCTTTAGCTACTAGATATTCTTTAAGCAAAAGGCCGAGATTTGCATCATCTTCAGCCAATAAGACTTTTATTTCTTTTTCCATAATGTCTATTTTTTAAATGGCAGGTATACTTCAAATTTTGTGCCCTTTCCAAGGCTACTCTCAACACTAACGTGTCCACCGTGAGCATCGGCAATTCTTTTTACGTAGGATAGTCCCAGTCCAAAGCCTTTAACATCGTGAACATTTCCAGTGTGTACTCTGTAAAAACGTTCGAAAACCATTCTTTGATCTTCTTTTGATATGCCAATCCCATTATCGGTAATTGAGATTACAATTCCTTTATCCTTATTTCTTGTACTGATGCTTATCTCAGGAGCATCCTTACTGTATTTTATGGCATTGTCAAGTAGGTTCGATATGAGGTTGCCTATATGAACTTCATCCAGCATGACAAGATCCTCTCTGGCATCAAGATGCTGGTAAGTGTTTCCTTTTCTATCTTCAACTCTAATGGTGAAGTTAGGCATTAGATTCTCAATAATCTTATGAACGTTAACAGCTTTTAATTTCAGTTTCAAACGCCCCTCGTTAAAGATAGCCATTTGTAAGACTTTTTCAACCTGATAACTTAATCTTCTACTCTCATCGTTGATGATTTTAGCCATATTATTGATGCTGGTAGCTGTCGTTGTTACTGAGCTATCCCTAAGCATTTGAGAGGCTAACGAGATGGTTGAAATAGGCGTTTTAAACTCATGCGTCATATTATTGATGAAGTCGTTCTTTATTTTGGATAAACGCTTCTGTCTGAATATGATGAAGATTGTGAAGGCACAGCATAAAATCAAGATCATTGATAGAATCAATGAAGGAAATAGCATGGTGTACGACCTCAGAATATATTTATGCAATCCTGGGAAAAAGATGTATAAATAATGTGAGTTTTTGAATAAATCATTGGGAAACAATTGCTTGGAATATTTCTCAAGATGGTTATAGTTAAAATAGTCTTTTGATTTCTTTACAAATAAATTATTATCTGATTTTACAGCGAATTCAAAATCTAATTTAATTCCATTATTTTTTAATTTTTCTTTAATCAGTTTCTGGATTGAATTCAGATCAATTCGTTCTTTCAGAGGCATGTTTGAACGAGCCATATGGGTGGCCATTCGGGATGTCTGAAATTGATTTCCCATAATTGAGTACAGAGACTGAGGGTCCTGCATTTTCTTTATTAACTCATTGAAACTTTTTGAGTTAAGTTCGGTTTCCTTTTTGTAAAGAATTTTATTCTCCTGATAGTAACTGACCTCAGCAGTTGGGTGTTGACCAGGATTCAGAGGTAAATCTATTTTGTATCCGGAACTATAAATTTTCTTCTTTCTGTTGACACCATTTGTCGGTTGATTGCTGCTACTGCCTTCGAGAATACTTTTGGCTTCATCATCCGATTCCAATTCATCAACAACCTCGTCGAGCGCTTTACTTACTGTAAGTATAAACTGGTCTTCCTTAATCTTTGCTGTAGATTGGTAGTATTTGATCTGAATAAAGATCAGACCACATAATGATATCGCTAAAACGATTGTTACTAACCATATGTATTTTTTGCTCATAAATGTAATTCTGACTTTCGGTCCCTTATAGACTGGGATTTAGTGGAAACTAAAAATGAATTTCTTATTGATATTCAATTAAAAATCCTTTCTCATTGATACAAATATATAAAAATACTCATGAGCTAATTCATGCTTAACAATCTTTAACGGAGGATGAAAGCTTAAAAGTATATATGGTTAATAAAATTTCTTGATTTTCGATTGAAAGCCTTTGTTCCTAAGATTAATAAATAAGAATAAGTTGTTTTTTTGCTTAAAATCTAAAAGGGGAATATCCACATGTTTATTATAAATAAACAAGATTTTTCATCGACCCTGTGTTGATTGATAATATGTTATAGGGCATTTTGTCTTATTTTTCACGATTATAATGTTGAATTTAATTTCTAGAGCTTATTTTTGCTCACGAAGATTGAATTTTTGGTATTCATCTTCAAATTTTGGTTAATAGTTAGAAGAAAGGATGGTTGTGGTTACCATCCTTTTTCTTTTTGGTTTCTATCTTTAATTAGATTTATACTTGCTTTATTCCAGCATAAGCAGACTTGCTTAATTAGATGCATTTAAGTCGAATCTCAAATAAATGCCTTTTTCTTCTCTCCATAATAAGAGTTTTATTATGGATTACTGCTTTTAAGTGGTCTGATTAATAGTGATTTCGCTGTGTTTTGTATTTGTGTTTTTTAACCATTTTAAAGAGAAATCTTATCAATCGTTAAATTATATTTGAAGCTTGATATTTTTGATTATTTTTGAGATCTATTCAGGAAATTTAAAAGGTGTTGATAATCAGTTGTGTTTGTGTGATACATCCCTGGAATTGAATGAGTAGATTAGTAATTCGTTTTGGAAAAATACATATCAAATGAAGTATCCTTTTTATTTACTTAGCTTAGTATTTGTTTTTTGTATATCATCCCTGGATGCACAAACATATGAAACAAGTCAGAGTCACGATTCTCTTGATCAGCAAGTTCAGGATACCATTCATATGAAAAAGACGCAGTTCTATAAGGGAGACGTTGAATTTATTGAGAGACTGAGACAGGATGAAGAGGGGCAAGGAAAAGTAAGAATTCTTGAGGATTATCGGATTGATGATCTGCTTAAAATAGATCGAGCTGAAAATTCAGAGTCGCCTGGATTTCAAGGGTATCGAATTCAGGTTTTCTCAGGAGGAGGACGTGATCGGGAGAAGGCATTTTCCATTCGTCAGGATTTGGAAGAACACTTTCCTGGTGAAAGGGTGTATGTGAAATATCAAGCCCCTGATTTTAGAGTGCGTATTGGCAACTTTAGGAATAAATTCGAAGCCATGTACTTGTATAAACAATGTGTGAAATTATATCCTTATTGTTATCTAGTGAAGGATCAAATAAATTTAGTTGATCTTGAGTTGGAACAAAAAAGTGTGACTGACGAAATAGAATAATATTGAACTGCTTGGATGATTCTAAGCGGTTTTTTTTATAAAAAAATTGTAAAGGAAATTGTAATTTTGCCCTTTGCGAGAATTAAGGAAAGTACTAAATAACCATTATAATAAATCGAAATGAGTGATCAACTTAAACACGAGTGCGGAATAGCTTTAGTCCGTTTGCGTAAACCTCTTGAGTATTATCAGGAAAAGTATGGGACTTGGCAGTATGGAATTCAGAAGCTTTGTCTGTTGATGGAGAAGCAGCATAATAGAGGACAAGAAGGAGCAGGAGCCGCAAGTATAAAAATCGATCAACAGCCGGGTACGAAATATATTCATCGCCATCGTTCAAACGGGAATCAACCTATCAAAGATGTATTCGATAGTATTTATGGCGATTTGGCAACAGTAAGAGCAACTAATCCCGAAAAATTTGAAGATGCAAAATGGGCAAAAGAAAACGTTCCTTTTGCAGGTGAAGTTTATTTAGGTCACCTTCGTTACGGAACTTTTGGTCGTAATAGTATCGATTTTGTTCACCCGGTTAAGCGTGAAAATAACTGGCGTTCTCGTAATTTGGTTTTGGCAGGGAATTTCAACCTGACTAATGTTGATGAGTTGTTTAATCTATTGGTATCACTGGGCCAAAGTCCAAGTGACTATACGGATACAGTTACTATTCTTGAAAAGGTTGGTCATTATCTTGATGAAGAAAACCAACTGAAATTCAGACAATATAAAAACGAAGGTTATAGCTCTCAAGCTATTTCTCCTCTTATCGAGGATAATCTCGATGTTCAGAAGGTTTTGGCGAGTGCGTCTCGTGACTGGGATGGTGGTTATGCCATTGCAGGGATGTTCGGACATGGTGATTCATTTGTGATGCGCGATCCATGGGGAATTCGTCCAGCATACTACTATCAGGATGATGAGATTGTGGTGGTTGCTTCGGAACGTCCGGTGATTCAAACTGCTTTAAATGTTAGAGCTAAAGATATTAAAGAAATCGAACCGGGTAATGGTGTTATTATTCGTAAGAATGGTGATGTAGCAGAAGTTCCTGTTCGTGTTCCACAGAAAAGAAGATCTTGTTCATTTGAACGTATTTATTTCTCAAGAGGATCTGATAAAGATATCTATTTAGAGAGAAAAAAGTTAGGCCAGTTATTAACGCCGGCTATCCTTGATAGTATCGATCACGATATTGCGAATTCAGTTTTCTCTTTTATTCCTAATACTGCTGAAACAGCTTTCTATGGAATGATGGAAGGTGTTCGTAATCACTTACAGGAAGATAAAATGCGAAAGATTCACGAACTAAATGGTGAATGGACTGAAGAAAAGCTTCAAGAGATTATTTCCGTTGAGCCTCGTGTTGAGAAAATAGCCGTAAAAGATGTCAAACTCAGAACTTTTATTTCAGGTGATGAGGGGCGTGATGACTTAGTTGGTCATGTTTACGATGTGACTTATGGTATTGTTCGTAACGATGTTGATAACTTGGTTATTATTGACGATTCAATTGTTCGCGGTACAACTCTTAAGAAAAGTATCTTAAGAATCTTAGATCGATTACATCCAAAGAAAATTGTGGTTGTGTCATCGGCACCACAGATTCGTTACCCGGACTGTTATGGTATTGATATGACACGAATGGGGGATTTCTGTGCTTTTAATGCAGCAATTGCTTTGCTAAAAGAGCGAAATATGGAGAATATCATCGATGAGGTTTATCAGAAATGTAAGGCTCAGGAGAACTTGCCTAAGGAGGAGGTGATGAATTATGTGACTGAAATTTACAAACCATTTACTCCTGAAGAAATCTCAGATAAGATATCGGAGCAGTTAACTCCGGATGAAATGCACGCTGAGGTGAAAATTGTATTCCAGTCGGTTGATAACTTACACGCAGCATGTCCTGAAAATAATGGGGATTGGTATTTTACGGGCGACTATCCAACGCCTGGTGGAAACAAGGTTGTGAATACTTCATTCATCAACTATGTTGAAGGAAATACAAAGAGAGCCTATTAAGCTATAAGTTGGTGAATTCTTAAGACGCCACCAATTTTCGAAATTTGATACAAAAAAAAGTCATCCTCGTGGATGACTTTTTTTTTTGCAATTCGAATTGCTTAATGTTTTTTCTTGAACAAATGAAATTTTGTTCTCGGCAAACGGATTTTCAAGAAGTTTAGATAAGATGAGATATGTCGCTCAACTTTATTTTCATAGACATCGTCAATTGTAATCATGATACCCGTTTCTTCTACGTCACCAAAGTGAGTATTTACAGCTGTTCCAAAGCTTCTCATTGATGGAGATAAACCCATGTATGCATTAATAAGTGGTGGGATATTAGCTCCGTTTTCGCGTACAATTCTGGATAAGATCTTGTAGTTTTCTTTGAAATCAACCCCGTTGTAAGTGGCGTCCATGGTGGCTGTGTCCGTATTTGTTTTAAGCGGATTCAATGGCCACGCAAGATTATCAGGATCGTTAAACATACGGTTCATGAAATAAAGAATGTGATTACGAGCCTCGGTGTTAAAATGAGGGTACATGGTCACTTTCCCAAAGAAATATTTAATCTCAGGATACTCTACAATTAGAGCACCCAGTCCATCCCATAAATTGTCGAGAGCATATAGACTCTTTCTGCCTTTTAGAATTGATTGGTATTCAGGCTGAACAAATGAACGGCCTAATTCAATCATATTCGGGATATACTGAGTTTTGAATTCATCAGAGAAGTCAAATAATCTTGATGTTGCTAGTAAATAATCACCTTGTTTATTGGTGTGGGCATCTTTACAAATGATATAGCGATAACCACCTAGGATTTCTTTTGCACTGGGGTCCCAAACGATGAGTTGGTGATAAGGCTTTTCATCCAGATCATAATGATCGATATCGGTTTCCTTGCCTGTTCCACCACCAGCTTTTCTAAATGTAATTTCTCGTAAACGTCCCACTTCGCGCATTAAATTTGGCGAATCGTGATGTGTAAAGCAATAAATTTCGTTCGATCCCTTATTGGTCTTTCTTACAAATCTATCCTCGGTGAGTTCTTTTTCAAGAAGCTCTCTGTCTACTGGAGGGATAATCTCTTTCATCTGTTTTCTTTTTATTTGGTGACGACGTTTCAATTCTTAAATTAAGAATAAAGAAATTCGCTTGTGGTGTATTTAAAGCAATATAAGTGAAAATAAGGGAATCACCATAGTTATTTTTATTGATGGACTATGATAATTGACTTAAATTCGGACAAATATAATGTATCTTGTGGATTTGTGATTAAAATAATTAATCGGCAAGATCGTAACATTGTTTCTTTATTTCTTCAGCCCACTGGTTTGGGGTTAAGCTACTATCAAGATTTGTATATGGGATAGGCTCACCAATCGTAATTTTAAATTGTTTACCTCTTTGTTTGAATAATTCATTCACAAGATAAAGCATCTCAATATTGGCTTTAAGTCGAATAAATTTTCTGAAGTTGGCTAAATTGTAAAAGAAATTTGAGTTTCGTCCGCTAATATGAATCGGAACAATATCACGCTGATGTTTTTTTGCTTTTACAATAAAACTTTTTTTCCATTCCAGATCTTTAATTATTCCCTTTTGTTTTCTGGAGACTAAGCCAGCAGGGAAGGTTAAGATGGTCGAATCCGATTGGTAGGCTGATTCTATAATTTTAGCCGCTTCCTTTGCTTGTCCGCCGTGTTTATTTATAGGAACAAAAACATTGCCCATGTTTTTAATATTCATCAGAATATCGTTTACTAAAAAGCGAATACTTTTAAAATGTTTCCCAAAGAGGCTGATAAGAATCAGTCCATCAGGGCCACCAAGAGGGTGATTGGCCACCAAAAGGTAGCGTTTGCCTGGATCAAGTTTTTCCAATCCGCGAATATCGTAGGTAATTGATAATTCATCCAAAACAGATTGAGAGAAATCGATACCTTGTTTTTGGTGGTTTCTGCTTAGGAAATCGTTCAGTTCATCCTGATGAATAATGCGTTTTAAATATGAGATGATGAAACCAGGAATTAATCGAGCGACTTTTTCGCTTTTACTGGCAAATACCTGTTTGAGATCTATCTTTTGAAAATCCTGAGATTTTGACTGGTCTTGCATTTGTCTATGATTCTAAAATATAGCTTAGTTGTGATTTATTGTGATCAATAAATAGTTGATTTGAACGCAATAAACTCAATTATGGCCTAAATATCGGAATTTTATATTGACTTCCTCAAAAAACAGAGAATCAATCTATCTAAAAGTACACAAAGTGTTTATTTTTTTGTTTGAATGCTTGTGTTTACTGAGTCTATATCAGGATATTTTAGACTTCTTCAATTGTCATTCAGCTAATAAGATCTATCTTTGCACGTCATAAAAAACAATAATGGTCCTTCAGTAATGTTGAAGGGTAAGGATAATCGGAAGAATACAATGAGCAAAAGCAATAAGAAATTATTCATGGAAACCTATGGTTGTCAAATGAATGTTGCCGATAGTGAAGTCGTGGCTGCTATTATGGAGCACGATGGTTTTGAGAGAACTGAAGATAGAACTGAGGCAGATGTGATTTTGGTAAATACATGTTCTGTGCGTGAAAATGCCGAGCAAAGAGTTCGGGGTAGGGTTCAAGGTTTTAGTGAGTTGAAGAAGAAAAATCCGAAACTTTTAGTAGGTGTTATAGGCTGCATGGCTGAGCGTTTGGGTGAGAAACTTTTTGAGCAGGAGAAGAATGTGAATATTGTTGTTGGCCCCGATGCTTATATGGACTTACCCTCGTTGGTAAAGAAGGCTGAGCAGGGAGAAAAAGCCATTAATATTGATTTGTCGTTAACTGAAACTTATAAAGATATTTGTCCTGCGCGTATTGATGAAACGGCCATCTCGGGTTTTGTTTCAATTATGCGTGGATGCAACAATTTCTGTACATATTGTATTGTTCCTTATACCAGAGGGAGAGAGAGAAGTCGCAACTTCGAGAGTATTCTTAAGGAAGTTCATGATTTAGCTTCAAAGGGCTACAAAGAAGTAACTCTTTTGGGACAGAATGTGAACTCTTACCACTTTAAAAATTCTGTTTCGGAAATTACTTTTCCCGAGTTGCTGGAAATGGTAGCGAAGGCTGAGCCCAACATGCGTATTCGTTTTGCAACCTCGCATCCCAAAGATATGAGTGATGATACCTTGAAAGTGATGGCTGCTCATTCGAATATTTGCAGATGCATACATTTACCCGTTCAGTCAGGAAGCAACGAAGTTCTTAAGAATATGCGTCGAAAATATACCCGCGAGTGGTATATGGATCGTGTGGAAGCCATTCGCAAATATTTGCCGGATTGTGGTTTAACGTCTGATATTTTTGTGGGTTTCCACAATGAAACTGAAGAAGAATTTCAGGAAACATTAGATTTGATGCAGTGGGCTAAGTACGATTATGCTTATATGTTTAAGTATTCGGAACGCCCTGGTACATATGCTTATAAAAACTTAAAGGATAATATTCCTGAGGATGTTAAATCGAAGCGATTGGATGAGATGATTGCTTTACAAAGACAACTATCTTTAGAAAGTAATCAGCGTGATTTGGGTAAAACCTTTGAGATTCTAATTGAGGGTGTTTCTAAAAAATCAGATCAGGAGTTATATGGACGCAGTTCACAGAATAAGGCTTTTATTTTACCCAAGAAAAATTTTAAAGTTGGCGATTTTGTAAAAGTTAAAGCGGTGAGTTGCAACTCTGCAACTATGATTGGCGAGATTGTGGAATAAGTATTTTCTATATCCGGAATATATAAAAAGAGGCTGTCAGTTTTAACTGGCAGCCTCTTCTATTTGCTGTAGGTATTTGCTTAAGCAAGTAATGATTTTACTTTATCGGCAATGGTTTTTCCATCGGCACGTCCGGCTAATTCTTTCGATGCCATTCCTACAACCTTACCCATATCTTTTATTGAGCTTGCACCCGTTTTTTCAATTAAACCTTTAATAATTTCAGTCAGTTCTTCATCTGTGATTTGTGCAGGAAGATAAGCTTCAATATAAGCCATTTCTTTTAGCTCAACATCTGCTAGTTCCTGACGGCCACCCGTGATATATGTATCAGCGGAGTCTTTCCTTTGTTTAGCAAGTTTTTGTACAATTTTTAAAGCATCTGCATCAGCAATTTCAGTACTACCTGTTTTTGTCATTTCAAGAGTGAAAGCTGTTTTTACAGCTCTTAGAGCCTGAAGCTTTTCCTTATCTTTGGCTTTCATTGCAGCCTTTATATCGCCGTTTACTTGTTCTAATAATGTCATGATATATCAGATTATTGCATAAGGTCGAGTTTGGAAAAACCGAACTTATACAGATTTGTTATTAATTATCGAAATCATCTAAATCGAAATGAACCACATTCGATGTTCTTGGCGGTTCTGTTCGATGCAAGTTAATTTGCTTGCGTTTGTATGCAGGAATATCTTCGTTTTCTTGGATTTCAGCTTCGTTCATCATGCTGGCATCAAGTTTTTCGTTAAGCTTCTTTTCTGGCTCTGGTACAGGATCAAGTTCCAGCTGCAGTTTCTGTGTCTCTGTGACTTTAGCCGGGCCTTTCCCTCCTTTAAAAGCGTTGGGTTTACTAGCAGTTACAGTTTGTGGTTTGGCTTGATAATCTTCGGACTCTTCATGATCGAAACCTGTTGCAATAATGGTTACAGAAACCTTATTACCCAAACTTTCATCCTGACCGGTACCCCAGATGATATTACCACTATCACCTACTGCTTCATAAACATAGTCTGTAATTTCACCCACTTCGTCCATCGTTACCTCTTCGGTACCTGATGTAATGTTTAGTAGGATTGATTTAGCCCCACGGACATCGTTGTTGTCTAGTAGAGGAGAGGTTAATGCCTCACGAATAGCTGTGACTGCACGACCTTCGCCTTCAGCACTTGCTGATCCCATTACAGCCACACCACTGTCAGTCATCACGGTTTTAACATCTTCGAAGTCAACATTGATATAACCATGCAGTGTGATAATTTCAGCAATTCCTTTTGCTGCTGTAGCTAAAACATCATCGGCTTTTGAGAATGCTGTTGATAATTTTAGATCACCATATATTTCAGAAAGTTTAGCGTTGTCAATTACCAGAAGTGAATCAACACTTTCTTTCAGTTTTCTAATTCCTTCGATAGCCTGGTTGATACGTTGTCTTCCTTCGAATCGAAAAGGAATGGTAACAATACCAACTGTTAGGATATTCATATCTTTTGCTGCTTTGGCTATGATTGGTGCAGCACCGGTACCCGTACCACCGCCCATACCAGCTGTGATGAATACCATTTTGGTATTATCAGCCAATACTTCGCTGACATCGTCTAAGTTTTCAATAGCTGATTGCTCTCCTTTTTCAGGCTTGTTACCAGCACCTCGTCCTTCGGTTAAAGATTCGCCAAGTTGAATTTTTTTCGGCACGCTACTTTTTGCTAATGCCTGTGCATCGGTATTGCAGATAACAAAATCAACATCTTTAATGCCCTGCTGATACATGTAGTTTACAGCATTGCCACCACCACCACCAACTCCAATTACTTTAATAATTGAAGATTCGTCTTCTACTAAGCCAAAGTCCATTAATTCCTCGCTCATTAATCTATTGTATTTATCCTGGTTGGATATGTAATTGTAAAATAATAGTACCTCGCATTTTTGCGTTGCGAATTTAACGCTTAATTAGTTATGCCTTGACCTTCCGGATCAATTTTCTAAATGAAATTTTGCAGGACGAACTAATTATGACTTCATTGTAAGTTTACATTGAAGTATCTTCTGTATCGAATAGAGAACCTAAAGTATCTTTAAACCAACCGGATTTCTTCTCCTTCTTTTCTTTTTCTGCTTCGGGTGCAACAAAGGAGTCATTCGATTTTTTTGAGGCCTGTTTTTCTTTAAAATTATCAACCGTTTCCTCTTCCTCAATCACTTCTGTTTGACTCGAATTTTTTATTCTTGAGTTTGTATTTTTTCTTTTTGAGTGATTGGCTTCAGCTTCAAGCATCTCCGGGTTTTCAATAATCAGTTCGAGCTGAGGAGCCTTATTTTGCTCATGCTGTCGAGGCTGAATATTTAGTTCAGGAATCGGATTGTCCGAGAATCCCGTAGCTATAATGGTTACACTTAACTCATCCTGACAGGATTCACTATAACCATTTCCCCAAATAATATTCACATCATTCCCAACAACTGCTTGAACATATTCGGTGATTTCAGTTACTTCCATCATGGTTGCTTCCTCTTTCCCTGAAATGATATTAAGCAGAATATTACGGGCACCGTAAATATTGTTGCTGTTTAATAATGGTGAATTCAGCGCCTGCTTAATTGCTTTAATAGCTCTGTCTTCACCTGCTATGCTAGCCGATCCCATTATGGCAACACCCGAGTTACGCATCACGGTTTCAACATCGGCAAAGTCGACATTAACATAGCCATGAACTGTAATGATTTCAGCAATAGATTTGGCGGCTATAGACAAAACACTGTCGGCCTGTGCAAAAGCTTCGGAGAGTTTTAAGTCCCCAAACATACTTCTGAGTTTCTCATTGTTGATAATCAATAAGGCATCGACATGTTTTTCTAAATTTTCGATCCCCTCAAGAGCTTGCTGAACCCGGCGTTTCCCTTCAAATAAAAACGGAATGGTAACAATGCCAACGGTAAGGATATCTCTTTCCTTAGCCAGCTCAGCAATAACAGGTGCTGCACCAGTACCTGTACCACCACCCATACCAGAAGTGATGAAAACCATTTTGGTTTTTTCACCCAAAATCTTATTAACTTCTTCGATGCTTTCTATAGCCGATTGTCGACCCTTCTCAGGTTTATTTCCTGCGCCTCGACCTTCGGTTAAGCTTTTCCCCAATTGTATTTTAAAAGGAATGGGGCTGTCAATTAAAGCCTGTGAATCGGTATTGCAAATCACAAAACCGACATCCTTAATACCTTCCTTATACATGTGATTGACAGCGTTACTTCCACCGCCTCCTACACCAATAACTTTGATCATTGATTCTTCTTTTTCTTCGAAATCAACAGGTAGTAAATCGTCAATCATAACTTAGGGTTTATTGTGTTTTTTAATAAAATACAAATAAATGAAATTAGAATTTGATAGTGATATCCAGGGGAATTCATAATCCACACTAATTTGTTTTTTCAGATTCTCATATTAATTATCAAAAAGGGTTTCAAAGAATTGCTTTAAACCTCTTTTTCTTGTTTTAGTAGTTGTTTGGTTCGCTACACCATCGCTGGGTTTGTGTTGAAGTTTGTTTAAACCATTCAATAGCAAACCAATACTGGTTGCGTACATTGGAAGGTTTATCGCTTCGTCAACCTTAATCATAGATGACGCATTAGGGTAACCAATTCGAACATCTAAACCTAACGTTTCCTTGGTTAAGATATCCAGATTTTTCAGCATTGCACCCCCACCGGTAAGGACAATTCCTGCACCGAGTTTATCGCCATAAGGTGTCATATCAATCTGGTATTTCACGCGATCCAAAATCTCTTCCATGCGACACTGTATGATTTGTGCGACGGTTTTAAATGCAATCTCTTTAGGATCCCAACCTCCGGTTTGCGGAATATTGACCACCTTGTCGCTATCAGCTAATTGCTCAACAGCCTCACCAAATTGAATCTTTAGAGCTTCAGCCTGTTTCAGCAATAAATGGCAACCTTCTTTGATATCCTTTGTTACCACATCGCCACCAAATGGAATAACGGCGGTGTGACGAAGAACACCATCAAAATAAAGTGTAATATCTGTTGTTCCGCCACCTATATCAACCAATACAACTCCAGCCTCTTTTTCTTCCTGAGTTAATACAGCAAGAGAAGATGCCAAAGGTTCCAGAACGAGTTCTTCTATATCAATATCAACAGCTTTTACACAATTTTCGATATTTCTGGCTGAAGCCGTTCTTCCAATAATGATATTAAAATTACCATCAAGTCGGCGTCCTGCCATCCCCAGAGGGTTGGTGATGCCCTTATCCTTGTCAACCACATAGTCTTGTGGAATGACATGAAGAATTTGTTCGCCAACCTGAATTGGGATTCTGAAATTTTCTTTCAAGATGGTATCAATATCTTCCTGAGTAATAATTTCAGAACCGTTTTGGATGTATTTAAACTGTCGGTTCTTTAAACTTCTAATATGTTGTCCGGCGATACCAACGTATGCCTTATCAATTCTAAGATTTGTATTCTTTTGTAACTTGTCAACCACTTCGCGGATGGCTTCAATGGTTTGATTAATATTTTGGATAACTCCCTTAACAACTCCTGTCGATTTGGTTTTTTCTAAACCCAGTATTTGAAGTTCTCCGTTGGATGTAACTTTCCCCGCAATGGCAACAATTTTGGTTGTTCCAATATCTATGGCCGCTATAATTTCATTTGTGTTGATCATCCTATTGCCTTTTTGTACATACGATCTGATTCTCGTATTTCAAATTTATCTTTTTGTATTTGTTCCAACCTACGGTTGAAAACCCATCTTTGTATAATGCAAAGAGTTTTGAAAATTTCCTTTCAAAATTGTCGATTTTCCCGAGTTCAATCTTTTGACCACCAACTCTTGGGATTAAAATGTATTCATCATTCGAATCTACATAGATTTGGTTGATTTGTGAAGACCAAAATTCATCTTTTGTGATAAAATTTACGAGGGGGATCAGTTCAGTCTCAATCATTTTATCTTTGATGTGACCTGAAATAACCAAAACTCTTGCTGTATAGTTCGAAGATAGTGGCATTCGTTTCCCTTCCTCGTCAATATAAAAGCCTTTACCTTTTAATAATCGAACAATCGGTTTGCGTTGCTCGATATCGAGATGTAAGCAACCCGAAAGGGAATTAAAAGCTTCGGCATTTTTAACTGATGGGATTTTGTTAATTAAATTTTCTAAATTTTCCTTATTGATACTTGCAGCATTACTACCTATAATGTTGGGATGATTTTTAAGAATAAGCTTTTTGATTTCTGAATCGGAAATAAAATGCGTGTTTAAACTATCAATAATATTGATATCAATACCAGTAATCAGCATGGCATCACTTTTCTTGTTCACGAAGGCAAACGTAAAAATGATGTAGGCTAATAATGCCAAAGTGATTAATATGGGTTTGATTTTTTTTAGCATTTTATTCTTTGATTCATAGTGTGTTCCAGTGGTTTAACGAGCTTGTCGATGTCACCTGCTCCCAAAGTTAATAATACTTCTATTTCGCTCTGTTCAATTTGTTCAATTAATTCTTCTTTTGAGCAAATTCTGCCCTTTTTTGTCATCTTATCTAAGATTAAATTAGAGCTGATACCCTCAATCGGTAATTCCCGGGCAGGGTAAATATCCAACAAAATAATTTCATCTAACAGATCTAAACTTTCCGCAAATCCATCGGCAAAATCACGAGTTCGGGTATACAGATGAGGCTGAAATATGCCTGTGATTTTTTTATTAGGATAAATAGCTTTGACCGATGAAATACTTTCCCAAAGTTCCTTTGGATGATGTGCATAGTCATCAATAAAGACTAAATTTTCACTCTTGATTCGATAGTCGAAGCGTCGACGAACGCCCTTAAAATTATTCAGAGCAAATCGGAGTTCATCCTGACTGACCCCACAAATTAATGCAACGGCGCTTGCGGCAATTGCATTTTCAACATTTATCCGACCCGGATATGAAAGCTTTAATCCTTCGATACATCCTTCCGGATGTACCAGATCGAATTGATATAAACCTTGAACCAACTTTAGGTTTTTGGCATAGAAATCAGCTTCTTCCTCTAAGGAATATGAATAAAGATTGACATCAGATGGCTTTAGAGGCAGGCCTTTTTTGTGTACCAAATGACCACCTTTCTTTATTTGTCTGACATAATCTTGGAATGTTTTCTCCAATTCCTCTTTCTTACCATAGATATCCAGATGGTCAGCATCCATTGATGTGACAACGGCTACCTGAGGATGAAGTTGAAGAAAGGATCGGTCGAATTCATCCGCTTCTAAAACCACCCAGGGACTTGTTTTTGACAAAAGCAGGTTGGTGTTGTAATTTCTTGAAATACCACCTAAAAAGGCGTTGCAATCCAAAGCAGAACTTTTAAATATATGGGCAGTTAAACTGGATACGGTCGTTTTACCATGTGTACCAGCAATACCGACGCCATTCAAAGGATCAGACAAAAAACCCAAAACCTGGGCTCTCTTCATCAGAAGAAAATTTTCCTTTTTGAAGAAAGTCAACTGTTCGTGGTTGGATGGAATGGCGGGGGTGTAGACCACCAAGGTCTCCTCTTTGTTGAGATAAATTTCTGGAATTTGCTGAATGCCATCGTTAAATACAATACCAATGCCTTCTTTCTCTAATTCACCCGTAAGTAAGGTTTGAGTTTTGTCATAACCATACACATTTTTCCCAATGGCCTTGAAATAGCGTGCAATTGCACTCATGCCAATGCCTCCAATGCCAACAAAATAGATGTTCTTAAAATCCTTGATATTCATCATTTCTCTGCCTGTATGTGAATTCATTTAAGTCTGCAAGACCTAAATTTATTGCTTAATCATTTTTAATATCTCTTCTGCAATTTCGTCTGCAGCATTTGGTTTTGCCAATAAAGCAATATTCTCACGAAGCTTTGCTAATTTGGATTCATCATGTAATAGCAATAAGGATTCGTCGACCAATCGTTCTTTCGATTCAATATCCGGAATCATCAGGGCTGCGTCCTGATTAACCAAAGCCATGGCATTTTTTGTTTGATGATCTTCCGAAACATTAGGAGATGGGACTAAAATGCAAGCCTTTCTTACTAAACAAAGTTCTGAAATTGTTCCTGCACCCGCTCTTGAGATAACAAGGTCGGCACAGGCATATGCTAAATCCATTCGGGAAACGAAATCATAAAGCTGAATATTGTCCATATTGGCTTTTGAAAGTTTTTCTTTCATCTCCTGATGATAGAATTTACCACACTGCCAAATGACTTGAACAGTCTCATCTCTCAAAGCCTCAATATTTTCGATAATACTGTGATTAATAGTTCTTGCTCCTAAGCTTCCTCCAATAACCAAAAGTGTTTTTTTGTTTGGATCAAGATTGAAAAATTGTTGTGCTTCCAATCTTAAATCATCTAGTTTGGCAAGGTCTTTCCTTACCGGATTTCCAGTGAATAATATCTTATCGGCAGGAAAAAAGCGATCCATCCCCTTGTAAGCCACACAAATTTTATTGGCTTTCTTAGCTAACAGTTTATTGGTGATTCCTGCATAGGAATTCTGTTCCTGAATTAGAGATGGGATGCCCATTTTGTTTGCAGTATGCAATAAAGGTCCACTGGCATAACCACCTACCCCAACTACAGCATTAGGCTTAAATTCTTTTATGATTTTTTTAGCCTTGCGAAGACTTTTGAATAATCGCGAGAAAAACTTAAGATTCTCTTTGCTAAAATTTCGTTGTAATCCTCTTATGGGAAGACCAACAATTTTGTAACCAGCTGCCGGAACTTTTTCCATTTCCATTTTACCTTCGGCACCTACGAAAAGAATCTCGATATCGTCTTGTTTGGCTTTTAAGGCATTGGCAATAGAAATTGCCGGATAAATGTGTCCTCCGGTTCCTCCTCCGCTAACTATTATTTTAATTTTCGACATGGTTTACTATTTCTTGTTCTTTAACTGATCGGCTAACACTTAAAATCATTCCCAGGGCCGCACTTGTAAATATTAATGAGGTTCCCCCCATACTGACCAGTGGCAGGGGTTGTCCTGTTACGGGTATTAGATTTATCGAAACGGCCATATTTGTTAAGGCTTGTGCGACAATACTTAAACTGAGCCCGATGACGAGAAAGGCCGGGAACGTTCGATCACATTTCCGGACAATTGAGCCCGCCCGATATATTAGGAATAGGTACAAAGCCAGAATCCCAAATCCGCCAACCCAGCCCCATTCTTCAAGAATAATGGCGTAGATAAAATCGGAATATGGATGTGGTAAGAAATTTCTTTGATCGCTGTTACCTGGTCCTTTACCTAAAATACCACCTGAAACGACTGCTATTTTTGCCTGATCAACCTGATAGTTTTGTCCATTATCTTCTTTTTGCTCTCCAAGTCCGGCAAAATTAAGAATCCTGTTTCTAACGGTATGAATACGCCCGAAGCTATCGGGTAGGAATGGGGCTATGATTAGTAATACAATGATTAAACCCAAACCAATTCCCATGGTCCCTAGCAGATACTTGGCTGAAATACGTCCAATAAACATGAGCATCAAACAAATGCCACCTAAGAGGGCAGAGGTTGAAAAGTCATCGAGAAAGATAATGCCGCATACCACTCCAATTGAAGCAATGATTTTCCAGAAGGCCTCTTTCTGACATTCTTTATCGGTTTGAAACTTAGAGAGAATTCTTGACACAAACAGAATTAAAGCAAGTTTGGCAAGTTCAGAGGGCTGAAAATTAAAACCAATGACCGGGATGGTAATCCATCTTGAAGCCTGATTTAAGTTTACGCCGACAATTTTTGCTAGTAATAACATACCTACAGCCACAACTAAGCCCATGTTGGCCCAGCTGGAATAGTGCTTGTATGGAATTTTGTGGGTGACCCAAATGATGAAGTAACACCCCAGCAATAAGACCAGTTGTTTGATGAAAAAATAGGACGTATTTCCCCCTTTCACCTTATACGCCAGGGTTCCGGTTGAACTGTAGACTACTAAAAGCGAAATGATCGAAAGGAGAAATATGATGATCCATATGACCTTATCACCTTGTAATTTAAAATTGTTGATAAATCGTCCCATCTAAGTTTTAACTATAGTTTTAGCACTTCTTCTTTAAATTGTTGGCCCCTGTCTTCGTAACTCTTAAACAGATCGAAGCTGGCACAAGCAGGTGACAATAGCACGGTTGCTTCACCATCAGCAATTTTATAGGCTGTTTGAACAGCATCATGCATCGATGTTGTATCTGCAATTGTTTCGATGACGCCATCAAAAGCCTGGTGGATCTTGGAATTGTCGGTTCCTAAACAAACTATTGCCTTCACTTTTTCTTTTACCAAATCCATCAATTCGGCATAGTCATTGCCTTTATCAATTCCACCAACAATCCAAACGGTTTCGTCATCCATACTTTCAAGCGCATACCAGGTTGAATTGATGTTGGTCGCTTTTGAATCGTTTATAAAATCGACCCCATTCACATTTGAAAGCTTTTCAAGACGGTGCTCTACACCTTTAAAATCACTTAAACTTTCTCTGATCACCTCGTTGCGAATTCCCAGTATGCTGCCCGCTATCCCGGCAGCCATTGAGTTGTAAGTATTGTGTTTCCCTTTTAGGGAAAGTTCTTTTTGTTTCATATTAAGATTGATGTTTTCATTCTTAATAATTAATTCATCGTTCTTAAGGCTAGCCCCCTTTGGCAAACATTCATAAATACTAAATGGGTGCTTTTGTACCTGAACAGAAATTTGTTCCAATTCTTTGGTGATGATTTCATCATCCTGGCAGAAGATGAAGGCATCGTTTTCTGTCTGATTTTGAATAATTCTGAATTTTGAATCGATATAATTCTTCATTTTATAATCGTAACGATCCAAATGGTCAGGAGTAATATTCATTAAAATAGCGATGTCAGCTTTGAACTGTTTCATACCATCCAGTTGGAAACTGCTCAACTCAACAACAAAGTGTGTATAATCATTTTCTGCAACCTGACGTGCCAGGCTGTGTCCAACATTACCGGCTAAGCCAACATGGATACCCGCTTTTTTCAGCATATGATACAAAAGCAAAGTCGTTGTTGTTTTGCCGTTGCTACCCGTTATGCAAATCATTTTTGCATCCGAATAGCGTCCTGCGAATTCAATCTCTGAAATGACAGGAATATTTAAACTGTTTAGCTTTTTAATTAGTGGAGCCGTATCGGGAATCCCCGGACTTTTAATGACTTCACTAGCTTTTAAGATAAGCTCCTCACTATGTTTTCCTTCTTCGAAAGGAATATTGTATTGCTTAAGAATTTTGCTGTAGTTGGACGTAATTTCCCCTTTGTCCGAAACAAAAACGGGGAATCCCTTGCTCTGAGCTAAAATTGCAGCTCCAACACCACTTTCACCAGCGCCTAAAACAACGATGTTTTTCTGACTATTCATTTATCTGATTTTAAGGGTCACAATAGTGATAACTGCTAAGAAAATACCAATGATCCAAAAGCGAGTTACAATTTTAGCCTCAGGATACCCCTTTAATTGATAATGGTGATGCAGAGGCGCCATTCTGAAGATGCGTCGTCCTTCACCAAATTTCTTCTTTGTGTATTTAAACCACGAAACCTGCATCATAACAGAAACATTTTCTACAAGGAAAATCCCGCAAAGTATAGGAATCAGAAGTTCTTTATGGATAATGATTGCCAAAACCGCAATAATACCGCCCAATGACAGACTTCCTGTATCACCCATAAATACTTGAGCAGGGTAGGAGTTGTACCAAAGGAAACCAATGGTTGCACCAATAAAGGCTGATATGTAAACTACAAGTTCTCCCGAAAGTGGAATGTACATGATGTTGAGGTAGCTGGCATAGACCAAGTGCCCCGATACATAAGCCAAAATCCCAAGCGTTGCGCCAACAATAGCAGAGGTCCCGGTTGCCAGACCATCTAATCCATCCGTCATATTAGCGCCATTTGACACTGCAGTTACAATAAATATGGTCACAATAATAAAAAGGATCCATGCCAGTAGTGATGAATACTCCCCTCCGAAACGGACAAGACTCTCGTAATCAAATTCATTGTTTTTAAAGAACGGAATAGTCGTTTTGGTTGACTTGATATCCTTGGTCATGGCTGTTGCATTGGCGTGATCATTGGTGAAGCCTTCATCAACAACTTCGGTTTTTGTGCCAATATCATAGATATTAGCTCTTTCACGAATTACAACATCATCATTGATGTATAAGGTTAAACCAACAATTAAACCCAAACCAATCTGTCCTGCAATTTTAAATCGCCCCTTTAGGCCTTCTTTGTCCTTTTTAAAAACTTTGATATAGTCATCTATAAAGCCAATCAGCCCCAACCAAACGGTTGTGATAATCATTAAGATGATATAAATGTTTTCAAGTTTGGCGAATAATAAAACAGGTACTAAAATAGAAATCAATATAATGAGTCCCCCCATGGTAGGCGTTCCTTTTTTCTCGATTTGACCTGCCAAACCCAGATCTCTTACGATTTCACCAATTTGTTGCTTTTGCAGATAGTAGATGATTTTTTTACCAAAAACAGTTGCAATAAACAGCGAAGTCATGATACTTAATGCGGCGCGAAATGAGATATAATCAAACATTCCAGCTCCTGGAAAATCGAGTTCGTTTAGGTATTTAAAGAGATAGTATAACATGCTTATTGGTTAAATATTTCGTTTATAATTTCTTTGTCGTCAAAGTGGTGTTTGACGCCTTTAATTTCTTGATAATCTTCGTGACCTTTTCCCGCAACAAGAATAATATCATCTTTTTGCGCTAACATTATCGCTGTGCGAATTGCCTCTTTTCTATCCGAAATGGCCAAAACTTTTCTGAGGTTGTCCGCTGAAACACCTTCTCTCATTTCAGAAATGATTGTATCAGGGTCTTCTGATCGTGGATTGTCAGAAGTTAAAATAACCTTATCGCTATATTCAGCTGCAACTTGAGCCATTAAAGGGCGTTTGGTTTTATCTCTATCGCCACCAGCGCCAACAACAGTAATAACTGTTTCGTTTCTGGTTCTGAGTTGGTCGATTGTCTGTAAAACATTCTTCAGCGCATCAGGTGTATGTGCATAGTCAACAATTGCCATCACACCATTTGGCGAAATCAGACTCTCGAAACGACCAGCCACAGATTTAAGTTCACTCATTTTCATCAAGACTTCTTCTTTTGATTGATCGAGAAGTCGAGCGGCACTATAGACCGCCAAAAGGTTGTGTGCATTGAAATCGCCAATGAAATTGGTCCACAATTCCATCCCATCCATTTCCAATAGCATGCCATTGAAATGTTTTTCAAGAATTTGAGCTCTAAAGTCGGCAAAGGCACGGGTTGAGTAGGTGAATTTATGTGCTTTGGTATTTTGAAGCATGATTTTTCCATTCTTATCATCCGCATTTGTAATCGCAAATGCTGTTTTACCCAACTGATCGAAAAAGCCTTTTTTTGCTCTTAGATATGAATCGAAGGTCTTGTGATAATCCAGATGATCGTGAGTCAGATTTGTGAAAATTCCACCTTTGAAATTCAAATTGGCAGTTCTATACTGATCAATGGCATGTGAACTAACTTCCATAAAGCAATATTCGCAGCCTGCATCAACCATTTCATTTAAAAGCTTTGAAATTTGAATGGCATCAGGTGTTGTGTGTGTTGCTTTAACTGCTTTGGTATCGATATAATTGGTTACTGTTGATAGTAGACCAACTTTGTAACCCAATTTTCTGAATAGTTCATAAAGCAGACTGGCAATGGTTGTTTTGCCATTTGTTCCTGTTACACCCACAAGTTTAAGGTGATCCGATGGACGATTGTAATAATTATGTGCTAATGCAGAAAGGGCTTTAGATGTGTTTTCAACTTTAATATAGCTTACCTCGGGATGAATATTCTCGGGTAAACGCTCACATAAAATAGCTTTAGCACCTTGTTCAATCGCTCCTGATATATAATCATGGCCATCGGATTGAGTGCCGACTTGTGCAATGAAGAAATCTCCTTTCTCTACTTTTCTTGAATCGAAATGTATGGTATTGATCTCTCTTTCCAGGTTACCTATACTTTCAATTATATTTATGGATCCCAGCAGATCTGTTATTTTTTTTGTCATCTTAACTGTTTCTTATTTATGATGTCAGTCTTTTTTTTTGTTCTCTCTTCAATACGATCTTAATTTCTACTTAAGACAGTTCAATGTAAATTCTATCACCGCTTCTATAATTAGATCCTGGACGCAGCGATTGTTTTTTTACAGATCCAAAACCACTAATGTTAACTTTTAATCCTGCATTTTCCAGGATATAGAGCGCATCTTGTAGTCCCATTCCTTTTACATTGGGGACAAGGTGATTGTTGACAGATCTGTTTTTGTATCTGATTATGGAATCTTGACGAGAGGTTAAAACCCAATCGCTATAAATATCTTTATCATCAACTGTAACTTCTAATTCCTTGAATACTTTATCCAGATCTTCTTTATTCCCATTCAATGAAATCGGTACTTTTACTTCGTACTCTTGTTCATCTTGCTTGGGTGGATGCATGGCATAAGTCATGGCATAAACCTTATCTGCAATAGTTTTAAAAACCGGGCCTGCAACCTGGTTTCCGTAAAAGCCTTTCTTCTTATCAGGACTATTGATGACCACTATGCACGAATATTTAGGGTTGTCTGCGGGGAAATAGCCCGCAAATGAAGCCTGATAGACTTTATGTCCATAGCCCTTATTCTTATCTGCAATTTGAGCTGTTCCTGTTTTTCCTGCAATGCTATAACTGGAATTTCTCAAATTTGTTGCCGTCCCTCTTAAGACCACCCCTTCGAGCATTTTTTTGATTTTGCGCAGTGTTTCTCTGGAACAAAGGCTATTGTTTAAAACCTCTTCATCAAAGTGTTTTAATACTTTCCCATGATATTTAATTTCATTCACAAACATGGGTTTCATCATTCGTCCATTATTGGCTATAGCATTGTAGAGACTTAATGTTTGTAATGGCGTTTGTTGTACCTCGTAGCCAATGGACATCCATGGAAGAGAAATGCCTGACCAACCTTCTTCACCCGGGTATTTTATTTTGGGTATTCCTTCACCTTTAATATCCAGGTCCAAAGTTTTATTCAATCGAAACTCATATAAGCGATTGATGAAATTACGAGGTTTATCCTTGTAAAATTGGTTTACTAATTTTGAAATCCCAACATTTGAAGATTTTTCAAAGGCTTGCTGAACCGTTATTTTTCCATAGCCACCTATATGCGAGTCGCGCATTTTATCATTATAGTAACGATGAACACCATTGCCCGTATCAATTGTGTCGGTGGGTTCAATATAGCCATCTTCGAGTAGGGCCATCATAGATGCTAATTTGAAAGTTGAACCGGGTTCAGTGGCTTCACCAATAGCATAATTGTATATCTCTTCGTAGGTATTTGTTTTTTGATTTAATCCCAGATTTGCAATGGCTTTTATGGCTCCTGTTTCAACTTCCATCAGAATTGCAGAACCATGGTCTGCATGGTAAACCTGTAATTGCTGCAGAAGGGCAGATTCTGCAACATCTTGAAAATTGACATCTATTGTTGTAATAATATCGTTGCCATCTTTGGGGTCAACCTGATTGACCGGTAGCCATTTGCCTGACATCTTTTGCATCATAGAGATGCCGTCAACACCTTTGAGTTCATTTTCAAATAAACCCTCAAGTCCAACTTTACCTATCAGTTCGTTACCATTTCCTTTATTCAGATAACCAATGGTACGACTGGCTAAGTTGATATGGGGTTGTACCCTCTTATTTTCTTGTATGCAGATTAATCCCCCTTTGTTTGGAGATAGTCTGAAAAGAGGGAATGTTTTGATTTGCTTGAGTTCGTTGTAATTTATTTTTCGGCGATTAATGAGTACGTAACGGTTCTTTTTTGAATGAAATTTTGCATTCCACAAGAGTCTGTGATAAGCCGATTTGCTTCTGTCACCAAAAAATCGTGACAGACAAAGAGCTAATGAATCAACTTTTCTCTTGAAAAGAACATCCGTCAGTCCGGGAGCCTGAAAATCCATTCGCAGTTCGTAATAGGGGATTGAACTGGCTAGCAGACGACCATCTGCCGCACAGATGTCACCCCTGTTGGCATAAACAGTAATATCTTTTTTGCTGATGGATTGTGCACGTCCTTTCCATTTCTCTCCTTCAAAAACCTGCAGGTAGATAACTCGTCCCACCACACAGAATGCGAAAAGTAAAATCAGAGTGTAACAGACGCCCACTCGCCACATGATGTCGTTCTTTATTTGCACAGCTTACTTTTCTAAATATATTTTTACTGGAGGTTCTGTTGATTCAATCAAATCTAATCCCTCTTTTTCTACTCGTTTGACCACTTCTGATTGTTTACTCATATACATCAAATCGGATGCAGTTGTGATGGATTCAAACCGAAGTTCTTTAAGTTCTTTTTCAAGACTGACCATATCGCGATAAACCCTTTCTGATTGATATCGGTTGCTGATGTAATAAATACCCAATATTGCAATGAAGAGGATGAATGGGAGGTGGTGTACGACCACATCTTTAGACAAGACACTACCTGAAAGAATATCTTTAAAGGATCCTGAGGGGGTTTCTTTAATTTCTTCTTTTGGGCTAATGAAATCTTTATATTTTCGCTTGAATCCAAACATTATCTTTCGCTTTAAGCGGTTTTATTTTGTTCTTGGTTGTGCAATTCTCAGTTTGGCACTTCTCGATCTGTTATTCAGTTCCAGTTCTTCTTCGCTAGGAAGAATGACTTTTCGGTTAACAGCTTCGAGCGGCGCATTGGTTTTCCCATAGAAATCTTTTTCAGCACCCCCTGCAAATTTGCCATCTCTAATGAAATTTTTCACCAATCTATCTTCAAGAGAATGGTAGGTGATGACGGCTAATCTGCCGTTTGGTTTAAGTGCGTCAGGAATCTGATTCAGCATGTCTTTTAGAACATCCATTTCAGCATTGACTTCGATACGTAAAGCCTGGAAAACCTGAGCCCAATATCTGTGCTCCTTGAATTTTGGCGTACAAGGCATGATGACCTCTTTCAGTTGCTGTATGGTTTTGAATTCGTTATCGGCACGGTACGCTAAAATTAATCGAACGAGTTTTCCTGGGTTTTTAACCTCACCATAATATTTGAAAACTCGGAATAATTCGTCTGAGGAATAGGTGTTGAGAAGATCTGCTGCATTGAATTCAGCACTTTGATTCATTCTCATATCCAAATCGCCATCAAATCGGAATGAAAAACCGCGTTCGGCCACATCAAATTCATGCGATGATACACCTAAGTCAGCCAGGATTCCATCAACTTTTTCGTAGCCGATATATTTCAGGAAATTTTTGAAATATCTGAAATTGTGACGAATGAAGATGAATCTTTCGTCGTCGATGATGTTTCTCTCGGCATCAACATCCTGATCGAAACCGATTAGTTTGCCTGTAGTCAGGTGTTTTATGATCTCACGTGAGTGCCCTCCACCTCCAAAGGTTAGGTCGACATATATCCCATCGGGTTTAATGTCCAAAGCTTCAATGCTTTCGTTTAAAAGTACAGGTACGTGATATGATGTCATATTGTATGAGTGTTACAAAATTTGAAAATATATTCTAATTGGTTTTTGGCTTATTCTGCCATATTGCCGCCAAAAATGTCATTTGCCAATTGGTTGAACTCCTTTAGGTTCATTCCGGAGTCTTTGTATTGTTTTGAATCCCAGATTTCAATTTTACCATCCTGGCCAACAAGGGTTAGCCCATCAGAAAGATTGGTATCTGCAAAAAACTTTTTAGGGATAAGGATGCGTCCGTTACCATCGATTTGAACTTCGGCAGTTCCTCTAAAAAACTCTCTTAAGAAAGTCGCATGTTTGCGATTGAATGGATTTAATTGGCTCCGAATCATTGTTAATTGTTGGTTCCATTCCGACATTGGAAAAAGATCCAAACAATCTTCATATAGATTTTTTCGCATAACAAATCTGTCTTCGGAAGAAGCGGTAAGTAACTTTCGAAAAGCAGAGGGGAGTAAAACTCGTCCCTTTGCGTCTAGTTTGCATGGATAATCACCTATGAATGTTAACATTGACAAAATTGGTTTTCATTTGTAAAAGTAAGAAATTTCCTTACCACTTTCAACCACTTCTAACCACTTTACTGCATTTGTTGAAAACTTTTTATTTGAAATGCTCTTTAGTGGCGTTTGAGGATGTTATGGGTTTGGTTTTCTACAATTTAGTTTCTTTGTTAAGCGGGGCTTTCGATTTGTTTTATGCCCCATTTGAAAATTCATTTTGTCATTAATTTCTCAGAGAAGAAGATTGAAGTGTCTTTTTATTATTTTTACTCAATAAAAATAACGCTTAGCAGTTTTCTGCTCTGGAATACTGCAAAATTATAAAAATATAAGTATGAAAAAACTGGCAAAGTATGGGTTTGTAGTGAGTTTTATTTGGGTAGGTTTTATATTGTCTATCAGCTTTATGGAAGCTTGGGTGAAGTTTCGGGCTGAGAGTTTGGATTTGCCCACTGCTCTTGATGTAGGTCGACATGTTTTTGGAGCCTTAAATGGCGTTGAGAGAGTGTTTTCTGTTTTTCTATTGGTAGTTCTTTTTTACGAATATACTGATAAGCTGATAGTGGTGAGTGGAGTCTTGATTTTCACCTTTATTGTTGCGCAGTCCGGCTATTTGCTGCCAGAGTTGAATGAGCATGCGCAATTGATTATGCAAGGTATGAAGCCTGAGAAAAGTTCTGTTCATATGACATATATTGTGATGGAAGTTTTGAAAGTTGTTGCGCTGTTCGTTTTAGGTTTTAGGCAAGTTAAATTGTTTAGAGAGAATTAATATTTAAGGCTTGTTTGTTGAGTCTCGGTTAAATAGAAATTATGGGGAATATTTGTTCATTATGCCATTCTGGAGAGACATCTCTCTATTATGAGGGAGAGTCTCGGGAGTATTTCCTTTGCTCTGCTTGTCATGTCGTTTTTGTTCCTGAAACGTTTTTTCATTCTGATTTGATTGAAAAAGAGATGTATGATAAGCATCAAAATTCGATTGACGATGTGGTTTATCAAAAATATCTGAAGCGATTGATGGACCCGGTTATGGATCGCATTGGCTCTGGAGCCAAAGGTTTGGATTTTGGCTGTGGTCCGGGACCGGCTTTGTCTCTGCTGTTTGAAAAGTGTGGATTTGAAATGGATATCTATGATGTGTTTTATGCCCCCAATTCTGAGGTTTTTCAAAATAAATACGATTTTATTACAGCTTCGGAGGTTGTTGAGCATTTTCACGATCCCAAAATGGAACTTGATCGTTTATTCAACTTGTTGAATGTTGGAGGTGTGCTTGCAATTAAAACTCAGATGTTACCCAGTGTTGATGATTTTCCACAATGGTATTACAAGCGCGATACGACACATGTGTGTTTGTTTTCTCAAAAGAGCTTTGAATTTCTTGCTGTCCGTTGGGGAGCAAAATTAGAGTTTGTTGACACTGATATTATCATTTTTACGAAATTGCTTCGCTAAAATAAAACGATTTAATTTTGAGGGCTTGTTGGTTTTTATCAGCAAGCCTTTTTTATTTTCGATTTTCCAGGCTTGTTTCAGCTGTGGGAAAGGTGTTTTCTTGTTTTTATTTAGACCTATAATGGATTTCTAATTGCGTGTAAATATCATTGATATTTAACTCGAATAGACCTTATCTTTAGAATCGTGTAAATGTTAAGTCCGATTTTGAACCTAAATATCTAAATATGAAATCTTTGTTTTTGTTGGTGTTGAGTTTTTTGTTCGCTTTCCAGTCTCATGCTCAGGAGGGAACGCAGTGGCGTGGTCCGAATAGAGATGGGAAATATCCAGCGAAAAACCTGTTGAAAAAATGGCCTGAATCCGGCCCGAAATTGTTGTGGCATTATGATGATTTAGGTGATGGACATGCCTCAGCTGCCGTGACTGATACACGAATTTATACAGCAGGGGTTGATGGGGAACAAGGTTTTGTAATAGCTTTTGATTATTCGGGTAAGCAATTGTGGAAAACAAATTATGCAAAAGAATGGCTTGAAAATTATGATGGCGTCAGAGGAACACCATTGCTTGATGATGGGATGCTCTATATTATGAGTGGACATGGTGAGTTGGTGGCTATTTCTGCAGAGAATGGTGAGAAAGTCTGGTCTAAAAATATGTTGACTGAATATGGAGGGAGGAATCTTCGTTTCGGAATGACAGAGAATCTCTTGATAGAAGGGGATAAGATTTTTTGTACGCCTGGGGGAGAAGAGATTAATATCATTGCATTAAATAAAAAGACAGGTGATTTGATCTGGAAAACAAAAGCAAATGGTGAAAAATCGGCATATTGCTCTCCTTTGTTGGTGAAATTGGCAAATCGCTCATTGATGGTGACACATACTGCTAACTCAATTGTTGGAGTTGATACTCAGAATGGCGAAATGATGTGGCGTTTTGAGCATAAGAATCAATATAATATTCATCCCAATACGCCTTTGTATAAGGATGGTCTTTTATTCTGTTTTAGCGGCTATGGTAAGGGGGGCGTAATGCTTCAGTTATCTGAAGATGGTTCTAGCGTGAAAGAGCTATGGCGAAATGCCTCTGTCGACAACCAAATGGGCGGTGCTGTTTTGGTTGATGGGAAAATCTATGTGTCGGGCCACAATAATCGGATGTGGTTTTGTTTGGATTGGAAAACAGGTCAAGAAATCTACTCTTCAAAGGCTTTGGCTAAAGGGAACGTGATTTTTGCTGATGGGATGTTGTATTGTTATGGCGATAATGGAGAGATTGGATTGGTTGATGTCAAAGCGGGAGCTTTTAATAAAGTGAGTTCATTTCGTGTACCATATGGAAGCAAACAGCATTGGGCGCACCTGGTGATTCATAAAAACAGAATGTATGTCCGTCATGGAAACGCATTTATGGTGTATGAAATTTAAGAGATTATAGGGGGCAAAATATCTCTTAATAAGACTCGTTCTTAATACTGTTTTTCTTTAGATTTATTAAGAATTAAATCGTGTTAATCAAATGTTAACGAGCTTGTTATTTGTTTAGTTTTCCTGCGAAATGAATAGGTTTGAAAGACCTGTTTTTTTGAAATTTAACAGTTCATTCTGATAATTAAGAAAATAAAAAATATAAAAATGAAACGACTGCTTTTTTTAGGCTTTGCCGCTATTACAATTTTTACTCAATGCAACTCTCCCAAACAAAAAAGTGAATGGCGAGGCCCGAATCGAACCGGTGTTTATAATGAAACAGGCTTGTTAAAAGAATGGCCGAAAGAAGGGCCTCAAATGCTTTGGTCTTTAACAGATATTCCTAAGGGATATTCTTCGGTTGCTGTGGTTGGCGATCTTGTTTATTTGACTGGCATTAAAGATTCCATGGATGTTTTATTGGCTGTTGATATGAAGGGACAAATAAAGTGGGAAGTTCCTTATGGTCGTTGTTGGGATAGTACTTTCCCCGATAGTCGATGTACGCCCACTATTGAAAATGATCGAATTTATCTTTCAAGTGGGAAAGGTGATTTGGCTTGTTTGAATGCGTTGACTGGAGAAATCTTTTGGCAGGTAAAAGCCAGTGAGAAATTTGAAGGAACTTATGGTGAATGGGGAATCTCTGAATCTCTTCTTTTATATAAGGATTTGGTTTTTTATACCCCTTGCGGCGAAAAAACGACGATGATTGCTCTGGATAAAAATACGGGCGAAACGGTTTGGGAATCTAAAAGTTTGAAAGATAAACCCGCCTATGTTTCTCCTTTGATGGTTGAGCGAAATGGTAAGAATTTGATTGTAACCGTAACAGAGAATCATATCATAGGAGTGAATCCTGAAAATGGAGAAATGGTTTGGACTTTCGACTATGCAGCATATGCGGGTGGAGAATGGAAAGCAAATATTCAAACCAACACACCACTTTATTATAATGGAAAAATATTCGTAACGAATGGTTATGATCACAAGTCTGTTATGCTGAATTTGAGTGAAGACGCATCTTCGGTGAAACTAGCTTATGTCGATTCATTAATGGATGTACATCATGGTGGTGCAGTTCGTTTAGGCGATTACGTATACGGTTCTAACTGGATACACAACCGAATGGGTAAATGGGTTTGCCTTGAATGGGAAACTGGTAAGCCAATGTATGAGACCGAATGGGAAAATAAGGGTTCCATTATTTCTGCTGAAGGCATGTTGTATTGCTACGATGAGAAAGGTGGTAATATCGCTCTATCAAAAGCAAGTCCTGATGGTTTTAAAGTGATCAGTTCCTTTAAAGTGCCTCTAGGCAAAGGGCCTAATTGGTCACACTTGGTGATAAAGGATGGTGTTTTGTATGTCCGTCATGAGGATGCCTTAATGGCCTATAATATTAAAGCGTAGTCTGAGAAGCAATGAGCAAAAAATCCCTAAATATTTTTTTTCTGTCTTTGATTGTTGGTATCGCGATCGCCATATTTATTATTTGGTTACGTTATGATCCGGTTCAGGACTTCAAAGCGAGCGTTCCGGGTTTAGATAATCGACCCAAGGCAGGAAGTGAAGCTGTGGACGAGGTGAAAATTGGAGAGAAATTCAAATTATATACAGAATACACTTCAAATTTAAAGGGGAAATGGACTCAGTTTAGAGGCGCTGAATCGGATAATATATCAAACGAGAAAATCAAACTGGTCGATAAAATTGGTCCTGAACCTAAGATATTGTGGGAGCAAGATTTGGGGGAAGGGCATGCTGCGCCTGTTGTTTATAATGGGAAGGTATATTTGCTCGATTACGATGAGGTGAAAAAAGCTGATGCTCTACGTTGTTTTTCTTTAGAAAGTGGAGAAGAGATTTGGAAGCGTTCCTATAAGGTTCACGTGAAAAGAAATCATGGCATGTCGAGGACCATTCCGGCAATAAATGATAAGTATATTGTGAGTATGGGGCCGCGTTGCCATGTGATGTGTGTGAACCCTGATTCAGGTGATTTCTTGTGGGGACTCGATTTAGTGAAGGATTATCAATCTGAAGTCCCCTTTTGGTACACAGGACAATGTCCAATTATCGATAATAATGTTGCCATAATTGCTCCTGGCGGTAAAGCTTTATTAATAGGTGTTGATTGCGCTACAGGTAATGTTTTATGGGAAACGCCTAATCCTGACGGATGGAAGATGTCACATTCTTCGGTGATGCCAATGGTTTTAGATGGTAAGAAAATGTGGGTTTATGCTGCAGTCGGCGGAATTTGTGGCGTTTCAGCCGAAGGCGACGATTTAGGACAAATTCTCTGGAAAACCAAAGACTTTTCTCCCTCAGTAGTTGCGCCTTCGCCATTGATTTATGATGATGGCAAATTGTTTATGACAGCTGGTTACGGTGCGGGTGCTGCTCTTTTTCAAGTGAAAAAAACGGGTGAAACCTATCAGGTAGAAACCCTTCAGAAATACAAACCTAAGGATGGAATGGCATCCGAACAGCAGACGCCACTTTTATACAATGGTCGGATGTTTACCATACTGCCTAAAGATGCGGGTGCTATGCGAAATCAGTTTGTCTGTTGTGATCCGAATGATTGTACTAAAATATTATGGACCAGTGGAAAGACCGATCGTTTTGGATTAGGTCCCTATTTGGTAGCAGATGGTAAGTTTTTTATTCTGAAAGATGATGGTGAACTAACGATTGCCAGAGCTTCAACAGAGAGATTTGAGATATTGGATAAAGTGAAGCTTCTTGACGGGCACGATGCCTGGGGGCCTATGGTTATAACCGATGGCCGGTTGTTGATGCGAGATTCAAAACACATGCTTTGTATTGATTTGCGTGCAAATTAAGATTGGACTTTGAAAAGACGAGACTATGAAGAATAAGCTAACATTAATTTTTTCTATTGTGCTCCTCCTACTTCTGGTGGCATTAATTGCTGGTGATCTATTTCTTGATAAACCCAATAGTCAAAAGAATATTTATGAGTATGATCTTAAGGCATTGAGGCAGGTTGATTCATCATTGATTGCTTATAAGGAAGTTTTCTCTTTTAAAATTAATTCAGAGGCTGTTTTCGGAATTGCTTTAGATACTAAAGATCGAATCTATGTGAGTGGTACCGATATGCTTTGGATTTTTGATTCGCAAGGGGAATTGCAATCGAGAATGAAAGTTAGAGGGGATGCTCATGCGGTTTGTATTTCCGAGTCGGGGAATATTCTTCTGGGTGTCGGGAACAGAGTTGATGTTCGCAAACCCGATGGCAGTTTGAATAATAGTTTTCAGATAAAAGGAGCGAAAGCATATATCAGTAGTTTGGTTGAAAAAGGTGGTCGGGTTTATATTGCCGATGCCGGACAGAAAATCGTTCATCAATATACTATCGACGGAAAAAAAATCAATATTATCGGGGCTAAAAATCTTGAAAAAGGGATTCGGGGCTTTGTGATTCCAAGTCCTTATTTTGATCTCATTTTGGGGCGTCAAGGTGAGCTTTGGGTTGTCAACCCTGGGCGACATGCATTGGAGGCCTATAATAAAGAAGGTGATTTGATATCAACCTGGGAGCGAACGTCTATGCAGCTTGATGGTTTTGGTGGTTGTTGCAATCCCAGTCATGTAGCCATGCTGTCGGATGGTTCGTTTGTGACCAGCGAAAAAGGATTAGAGAGAGTGAAAATTCATTTGCCATCCGGCGATTTTAAATCGGTAGTGGCAGCTCCGAGTCAATTCGATGAGGGCACTAAAGGTTTGGATTTGGCAGTTGATTCCAAGGATAGAATTCTTGTTTTGGATCCTTCCCGTAAGATGGTTCGAATTTTTGAACTTAAAGAATAAAACTGTAGTCAGAGATACATTAGATCGGAACCAGTTAAGTTATAATACAATGAATAGAAGACGTTTTTTACATCAAATTGGTAGAGGTACGATTTTAAGCGTATTAGCAATTTTTTCAGGAACGATGATTTATCGAAATCTAAACTCCGATGGAGAAAGCTGTGAATTCGATTTTGTATGTCGTAATTGTAAAAAAGTTAAGAGCTGTCGTTTACCTGATGGGATTGACTATAAGAATAAGAATTCGATACAATAACTTGTAGAAGAATGGATGATAAAGGAAAAAATAGAAGAGAGTTTATAAACACCTGTTTTCGTTTTGCGGCTGGTGCCACTTTAGTCGGCGTGACTGGTGTTTTAGCCCATAAAACAGTATCCGGGAATACGCTTTGGCAAATTGATACCACAAAGTGTACACAATGTGGACGTTGTGCAACTTCTTGTGTGATGAGCCCATCAGCAGTGAAATGTATTCATGTATACGATATGTGCGGCTACTGTGATTTGTGTGGCGGCTATTTGCGTCCGAATGTGAAGAATATTACTACGGGAGCTGAAAACCAACTTTGCCCAACCGGAGCGATTAAAAGAAAGTATGTTGAAGATCCATTTTTTGAATACGAAATAATTGAAGACTTGTGTATTGGTTGTGGTAAATGTGTAAAAGGCTGTGGTGCCTTCGGAAACGGATCGCTTCAATTGCAGGTGAGTCACGATTTGTGCGTGAATTGCAACCAATGCGCTATTGCACGCGATTGTCCTTCGGGAGCTTTTTCGCGCGTGCCAGCTGATGAGCCGTATAAGTTTTCAGGCTTCAAAAAAGAAAAGAAAGCTTAACCTAACTCAATACCTAAAATAGATTTCTAAATGTCAGAAATTTTAAAATACATATTTCGAACCTGGAATATTAAGAAGCTTGTCATGGTGCTGTCAATGTTTATTTTATTCATGACTTCAGGTTTTCCCCTTTTTGCACAACAGCAGCGATTCCCAAAACCAGAGTTTGAATCCGGTTATACGCAGCCTGTGACTTCAATGCCTGAAGCGCGCTCTGAATTTTTTGCAATTTTCGATGTTTTTGTACTCATATTTGCACTTTCGCTTATTTCCTGGTTGATATTAAAAAGAAGATCCAGAAAAGGTGTTTTGGCTGTATCCGTATTCTCAATTCTTTATTTCGGTTTTTTTCGTGAAGGCTGTATCTGTGCGGTGGGTTCTTTGCAGAATGTGACATTGGCACTCTTCCAACCGGAGTACAGTATTCCATTATCGGCCTTGGCATTTTTTGTCATCCCTTTGGTTTACACCTTATTTTTGGGTCGAACCTTTTGTGCCGGAGTTTGTCCTTTGGGAGCCATACAGGATGTTCTGTTATTGCGTCCGGTGACAATGAAAACCTGGTTGCAAAAAGTTTTGGGTTTAATTCCTTATATCTATTTAGGCCTGTCTGTTTTGTATGCTGCAACAGCTACCGATTTTATCATTTGCAGATACGATCCTTTTGTGGGAATTTACCGATTTGATGCCACCTTTTTCATGTTCTCTATCGGAGCTGTTTTTCTTCTTTTGAGTGCTTTTGTTGCTCGTCCTTATTGTCGATTCTTTTGCCCTTATGGTGTTCTTTTGAATTGGATGAGTCGTTTCTCTAAACATCATTTGACGATTACGCCTAATAAATGCATCCAATGTCGCCTGTGTGAAGATTCTTGTCCTTTGGGCGCTATTAATAAGCCCGTTCCGGTAAAGGTGATGGAAGACAGACCATCTGCAACTAAAAGATTCATAAGGTTGAGTTTGATCATACCCTTGCTTATGCTTTTGGGTGGTTGGACGCTTTCAAACTTTCATGAGAATTTGGCTAAGGTGAATTCTAAGGTTCGTTTGGCAAATGAATTGATGTCATTCAATCCTGATGTGATGTTGCCTTCTGTTGAAATTGAAGCTTTTAAATCAGCGGGGACTCCGGTTGAAGAATTGTATTCTCAGGCGGCAATTATTATTGAGCAGTTTTATGTAGGAGCCTGGATTTTGGGTGCCTTTTTAGGTCTGGTTTTCGGGCTGACTTTATCAAGTTTATCGGTATTTAAATATCGTGAAGACTATACGCCAGATAAAGGGGAATGTGTGAGTTGTGCCCGTTGTTTAAAATATTGTCCGGTTGAGAAGTGATCTCAAATTTATACTTGAATTGACTTAGGAATTAGATAAAAATATGAATACTAAATTTTCAAATAAAACAATCAATCTTCCTCTTTGGCGAGGAGTCGCTATTGTATCCGGCATTTTTGCCATATTGATTTGTACCATGGTTATTGTCAACTATATTCAAATTAATAAGGTTGATCCGGTTAATACCGAAGTGATTAATTCTTTGGTGGAACGATTGAATGACAACCCTGGCGATAATCAATTGCGAGAGCAAATCAGAGAGATGGATTTATTGGTTCGTAAAGCTTTTTTCACCAACCAGTGGGAGGTGCGAACGGGAGCTTACCTGTTATTGCTTTCTCTTATTGTGATGATTATTGCCATGCAGATTATGAGAATGGGCAAAAAAACATTGCCTTCAGTTGATGAAGCGTATAGCCAAAATATAATCAGCTATCAGCAAAATGCCAGAAAATGGGTTGGTCTTGGAGGTTCAGCCTTAGTACTTGTGACTTTGATATTGGCTTTTATCACGCATAAAGATTTGGGAACACGATTTACCGATGCGGCGAAAATCGCAAAGGCAAAAACTGAACGTGCCAATGAAGTGACGCCGGATGACGCAGTGGCTGATAAATCCAAAGAAGTTGAGAAAGAGCTTGCTGGATCAGAAGTAAAATCTGAAAACAAAGAGATTAAAAAGACTGTTGAGACACCTGTTGAAGAGACAGCACAAGCAAAGCCTGTTGAAAAAGTAGAAGAAGCTAAAAAAACGCCTGATGCTAAAAAATATACAGGCCAATATCCGAGTAAAGAGATGATGGCAAACTTCCCTTCCTTCAGGGGACCAGGAGGAAATGGAATTGCTTATCACAAAAATATACCGACAGAGTGGGATGGAGCTAGCGGAAAGAATATCAAGTGGAAAGTGACGATAGCTTTACATGCATATAATTCACCCGTCATTTGGGGAGATAAGCTTTTTTTATCAGGAGCTGATGCGAACCAAAGAGAAGTGTATTGCTACAATACACAATCTGGGAAATTAGTCTGGACAGCCAAAATTGGCCAGATTCCAGGTTCACCTGATCAGGTACCTGATGTAACCCCTGATACCGGATATGCAGCATCAAGTTTAAGCACCGATGGGGAATCCGTTTTTGCTATTTTTTCTAATGGTGATCTGATTGCTCTTGATATGAATGGGAAACCCGTTTGGTCTAAGAATTTAGGATTACCTGATAATCATTATGGACATTCATCTTCTTTAGTTGTTTTTGAGGATAAGTTGATTGTTCAGTATGATCATAAAAAAGGAGGAAAAGTGATGGCTTTTTCGACTAAAACAGGTGATGAATTGTGGAGCACAGCCAGAAAAGTGAAAGTATCGTGGGCATCTCCGGTTGTCGTTAAAAATGGCGACCGAGCGGAGGTTTTGTTAGCTGCTGATCCTTGTGTGGCTTCCTATGATGCGTTGACTGGTGAAGAGTTGTGGAAGCTGGATTGTATAACTGGTGAAGTGGGCCCATCTGTGGCTTATGCCAATGGAATCGTCTTTGCTCTTAATGAATATGCCAGTTTGGTAGCTATCAAAACAGGTGATCAGCCGGAAATTCTTTGGGAGGCTTACGATTATTTATCGGATGTTCCAAGTCCTGTTGCCACGGACAAATATCTATTTGTAGTGACATCCTATGGTCTTGTGGCTTGTTACGATGCTTTATCAGGAGAACTTTATTGGGAGCATGAGTTTGATAATGGTTTTTATGCCTCGCCAATCTTGGTTGATGGTAAAATATATTTAATAGATAGAGTAGGAAGCATGCATATTTTTAAGGCTGATAAGGAATTTGTTTCCATTGCGACATCAAATATAGGTGAAAAGACAGATTCAACACCTGCCTTTGCAGATGGTCATATTTTTATCCGAGCAGGAAAGAACCTTTATTGTATTGGAAAGTAAAGATTCTGATGATTTGAAAAAGAAACCATGAATAAGATAACCGACATAGTAGATAGAATTGTTGAAGAGAAAGGGAAGTCACCTGAAAAAGTGATTTCCATTTTGCAGGCCATTCAAGCTGAGCTCAACTATTTGCCAGAAGAGGCTTTAAAACGTGTTTGCGAAATCACAGAGATTACTCAAGCTCAGATTTCCGGGATCTCAACCTTTTATTCTCAATTCCGTCATCAACCGGTAGGTGAACATATCGTTCGTGTTTGTGTGGGGACAGCTTGTCATGTTAAGGGTGCAGGTCAGGTTTACGATGCTTTTCGAAGAGAATTGAGTTTGCCTGATGGGAAAGATACAGATACGGATAAAAAATTCACGCTTGAAGAAGTCGCCTGTTTGGGCTGTTGTACGCTGGCTCCTGTGGTGCAGATAGACGATGTGACCTATGGGCATGTCGAAACCGGAACCGTTAAGGATGTGCTTGAAGATTTTCTTTCGAAGGAGGGAATTCAAGAAGAAGAGAAAATAAGAACGCTCTCAGAAAAAGGTTTGCCTCAAGGTGAAATCCGAATCGGATTGGGGTCTTGTTGTATTGCAAGTGGCAGTTCTGGAGTGAAAGAAGCTTTGGAGGAAAGCTTGGATAGCAGTGGTATCAATGTCGATGTGAAACAAGTCGGTTGTGTTGGTGTTTGCAATCAGGTACCGATGATGGAAATTCACAAACCTGGAGAGGAAGCTGTCTTTTATACAAAATTAAAATCTGAAGATGTTGGGGATATTATTCAAAAGCATTTTCAGTCCAAAGGATTTTTGAATCGATTCAAAAGTCGATTTTACAATTATGCTGAGAATTTAACTTTCAGCGACATGCCTCAAACTTCTGGCAGGTATCGAGCTAATGAAGAAAAAACGCCTATTGCTGAGTTTCTAAAAGGGCAAGTGAATATTGCAACAGAATTTAGAGGCCTGATCAAGCCATCTGATTTTGATGAATATAAAAGTAAGGAAGGCTTTTCGGCTCTGAAAAAATGTTTGAAAGAACTGTCCCCCGATCAAATTATTGATGAGATTGAAAAAAGCGGCTTAAAAGGACGGGGAGGAGCTGGTTTTCCGTCTGCTATAAAATGGCGCTTGGTACAGAAAGCTCAAGCCGATAAGAAATTCATCATTTGCAATGGCGATGAGGGAGACCCAGGTGCCTTTATGGATAGAATGCTCTTGGAATCTTACCCATTTAGAGTGATTGAAGGGATTATTATTGGTGCTTATGCTGTAGGTGCTACGGAAGGACGTTTATATATTAGAGCAGAGTATCCTTTGGCGGTAGAGCGGATTCGGGAAGGCATAAAAATCTGTAGAGAACAGGGTATACTTGGTGAAAACATATTAGGTTCTGATTTTTCTTTTGATATGGAAATTTTCGAAGGAGCAGGTGCTTTTGTATGTGGCGAAGAAACAGCCTTGATTGCTTCTATTGAAGGCAAGCGAGGTATTCCACAATTGCGTCCGCCCTATCCGGCTGAAAAAGGACTTTGGAATCAACCCACACTTATAAATAATACGGAGACCTTTTCTCTTGTTCCCTGGATACTAAGAAACGGATCGAATAAGTTCAGTGAGATTGGAACGGATAAAAGTAAAGGAACAAAAGTTTTTGCCTTGGCCGGTAAGATCAATCGAGGAGGACTGATAGAGGTTCCTATGGGGATATCGATTCGTCAGATTGTTGAAGAAATTGGGGGTGGTATAGCCGGTGGAAAGAAATTTAAAGCCGTGCAAATTGGAGGTCCTTCAGGGGGATGTATTCCTGCTTCAATGGCGGATACAACAATTGATTTCGACTCTTTGAAAGAAATTGGTGCCATGATGGGATCAGGAGGATTAATTGTTCTTGATGAATCGGATTGCATGGTGGATATTGCTCATTACTTTTTGTCTTTTACTCAGGATGAATCTTGTGGTCGATGCACTTTTTGTCGAATTGGAACGCGTCGGATGCTTGAAATTTTGGAGAAAATAAAAACAGGTAAGGGCAAACTCGAAGATCTGGATCTGCTTGAAAAATTGGCAATCAATACCAAGAAAGGGAGTATTTGTGGTTTGGGACAAACAGCGCCGAATCCCGTTTTATCGACCTTGAAATATTTTAGACACGAATATGAAGCCCATATTAATGGGATTTGTCCATCAGGAAAGTGTGAACGTTTGATTAAGTATGAAATAAAGGATGAATGCACAGGTTGTACCAAATGTGCACAGCGATGTCCGGTTGATGCTATAAAGGCCAAGCCTTATGAATTGCACGAAGTTGATAATGAACTTTGTATTAAATGTGACATTTGCAGGCAAATTTGTCCGGTTGATGCAGTCGTTGTACGATAAAAAGGAATTCAATTTAAAATCAGTAATCTGATAGATACCGATTATGGTAAGAATAAAAATTGACAATAAAGATATAGAGGTATCTGCAGATACAACGGTTTTAAAGGCTGCTGAATCTTTAGGGATCCACATTCCTTCCATGTGCTATTTAGATGGATGTTCAAATCATCCAACTTGTATGGTTTGCATGGTGAAGGATATTAAATCGGGAAAGATGATGCCATCCTGCGCAACGAAAGTTGTTGAGGGCATGGAGTTGGCTAGTGAGGACGAAGAAGTGTTTGGTGCCAGGAAAGAGGCCGTAGAACTTCTTTTGAGCGATCATGTTGGCGATTGTGAAGCACCATGTCGGGTGGCTTGTCCTGCTTTTATGGATATTCCAAAAATGAACCGTTTTATTGCTGATGGGAAATTCGATGAGGCCATTCTGATTGTGAAAGAAGAAATCGCCTTGCCACATATATTGGGTTATATCTGCTCAGCGCCTTGCGAGAAAGTTTGTCGTAGAAAGGATGTGGATGAAGCTGTTTCAATTTGTGTTTTGAAGCGAACCGTTGCCGAAGAATCAGAAAATACTTACTTACCTGAATTGAACGCAGTAAGTGGAAAAAAAGTTGCAGTGATTGGTTCAGGAGTTGCTGGTTTGGCAGCGAGCTTTCATATTCTAAAAGAAGGCCATGCTTGCAGTCTTTTTGAAAGAGAGTCTGTTTGGGGAGGAAGCTTACAAACTGAAATAGCTGATGGAAAAATGCCTCAGGAGGTCTTGGATTCAGAAATTAGGATTCTTCAGCAATTGGGTCTAGAGATAAATTTAAACACACCATTATCATTAGAGAGCTTTGAGAATATTCGAAAGGAATATGATGCTGTGATTTTAGCAACCGGTTCGATTTCCGATGAAATAAGTAACTTGAATCTCGATTTTAAGGGTGAAAAGGAAGCTTTTAAAACCAATTTACCTGATGTTTTTGCTTGTGGCAGTCTGCTCCGATTACAAAAGATGGCTGTGAAAGCTTTGGCTCAGGGAAAAGAGGCAGCGCATTCTGTTAACCTATACTTGAGGGGGCAAGAGGTTGAAACGCCTAAGAGAAAATTCAATTCTCGTTTTGGAGTCTTAAGTCAAACTGAAGCTTTGGAATATCTGAAAGAATCAGTAGAGGGAGAGAGAAAAGATATCAATAGTAGAGAAGACGCAATTGCTGAAGCAAAAAGATGTTTGCACTGTGATTGTCGAAAGATGGACAATTGTAAATTGAGAGATTGTGCAGAAATCTATCAGGCTGATCGAAGAAAGTTTTTATTGGGGGATCGAGAATCTCTTAAGAAGCATTTTAATCACGAGAGTATCGTTTACGAACCAGAGAAGTGTATTAAATGTGGCTTGTGCATTGAAATTGCTCAAAAGAATAATGAATTAACAGGTGTGACTTTTATTGGTCGAGGTTTCGATGTAGAAATGGCAGTCCCTTTTAATCAGAATATGAATCAGGCTTTAACTAAAACGGCTCAAAAATGTGCTGAAGCTTGCCCAACGGGTGCTTTGGCTTTGAAGTAAGAACCGAAATATGAAACAATTAATATTTGTAATACTTATTTGTCTAAGTTTTGGAGGCTCAGCTCAAAACCAGTCTAACTGGTTGTCTTTTCGAGGCAACTCGGAATTAACAGGCTGTACCAATGCTGAGATTCCCAAGGCTCCAAAATTACTTTGGACTTATAAAACGGGAGATGCCATTAAATCATCCCCCATTATAAGTAATGGAACTGTTTATGTTGGATCAAATGATGGGAAGCTTTATGCTATTACGAGCGAAGGCAAGTTGAAATGGACATTCGATGCTAAAACTTCGGTTGAAGCAGCACCTTTATACTTGGATGGAAATATTTACTTTGGTTCATTAGAAGGCAAGTTCTTTTGTTTGAATGCCAGTTCTGGCGAGGAGAGATGGGAATACACAACTGAAGGACAAATTTCAGGATCGGCTTCATGGTTTTATTCCTCAGAAGAAAAGAAAAAGCGACTCCTTTTTGGTAGCTACGATTACTTCCTGCATTGCGTGGATGCCAAGACAGGTAAAGGGCTTTGGAAATATGAATCGAATAATTATATCAACGGTGCACCAGCTTGCAACGGAAAAATTGCGGTGTTTGGTGGTTGCGATGGTTTTATTCATCAAGTTGATGTGAAAACCGGATTGGTTAAAGATACTTTAAATGCGGGATCCTATATTGCTTCGTCGACAGCTCTGGACGGGCAAAAGGCTTATTTCGGTAATTACGATGGGCTATTTTATTGTGCTGATCTGAAGGCTGGAAAAGTGCTTTGGCAGAAAGAAGGGGGGATGTCCTTTTTGGGTTCGCCATCTGTCAACAAAGATAAGGTGATTATTGGTGCAACGAATAGAGTGGTATATTGCTACAATAAGAAAACAGGTGATCTCATTTGGCAATATAAAACGAAGGGGAAAATTGAGGGTTCACCAGTGATCACAAAAAACTCAGTTTTGATCGCTTCAGGTGATGGCCGAATTTATCAACTGAATTTGAATACTGGTGCCAAAATATGGTCTTATGAAATTGGACGAGCGATTGTATCAACTCCGGCTGTGATAGAAGATATGATTGTTGTAACGGCAATGGATGGCCGAATTTATGCTTTTGGAAAGAAATAATTTAATAATAGGACGGATGTTAAAACTCGATAAAATCACAAAATATTACGAAGCAACCGAATCGACTATCCGAAGAATGGTTCTGGATGAGCTTTCTCTTGAAATTTCTAAGGGAGATCGTGTTGCCATATTGGGACCATCGGGCTCGGGTAAAAGTACACTGCTTAATGTAATGAGTTCTCTTGATCTTCCCAATTCTGGTACAGTTCTATTTGATCATGAAGAAATTTCATCTTATGATTCAAATCAATTGGCTCAGTTTCGAAATCAGAAAATTGGATTTGTGTTTCAAGCTCATCATTTGTTGCCTCAGTTGAGTTTGCTGGAAAACGTTTTGTTACCCTACCTGCCCGAAAAGGATAAAGCCACGAAAAAAGAGGCTGAGACAAGAGCGTTGGAATTATTGGATTTTGTAGGTTTATCAAACCATATTCATCAACGTCCGGGGCAAATGTCAGGCGGAGAATGTCAGCGCGCAGCAGTTGTGAGAGCCTTAATTCATGAGCCTAAGTTGATTTTAGCTGATGAACCAACTGGCTCGCTGGATAAGGAGAGTGCTGATCAACTCGCAAAACTGTTTGTTCGGATTAACGAAGAGCAGGGAGTGACGATGGTTGTTGTGACGCATTCACAGGATTTGGCAGCACATATGAAACGTATTTGCCGTATTGAAAATGGTAAAATTAAGGAATAGCGAATTTTGAAGATGAATTTATATCGATACATATTAAGAAGTCTTTGGTTTTTCAGGAAACAGCACTTGGCTGTTTTGCTGGGCACCCTTATCAGTACAGCAGTTTTAACCGGGGCTCTAATTATTGGCGATTCCGTAAAATATAGTTTGCACCAATTGCTGAATATGCGATTGGGTGAAATTGATTTCGCCATGCCAACGGGTGATCGATTTGTTCGAGCCGACTTGGCAAAAGATATTTCCGAGGATTTGGGGATTAAAGTCGAGTCTGTTTTAAGTGTAAAAGGTTTGGCTATCGAGTCTGAATCACAAACACGGGTTAATGGCGTTCAGGTTTATGGTATCGACAATGCTTTTTCAGAATTATCAGAAGAGGTTTTGCCAGAACTGAATGAGGATGAAGTCGCAATTAGCGAAAATCTGGCAGAAAAGCTGGGTTTGGTTCCAGGGAATGAATTTTTACTGAGGGTTGAAAAGGCAAATTTGGTTCCGGTAAATGCACCTTTTGTTTCTGATGAGGATCAATCATTAGCCCTGCGCCTAAGTGTAAAAGCGATTCTTGATGACAAACAACTCGGACGTTTTAGTTTGAGAAGCAATCAGGTTGCACCCTATAATATTTTCATGTCGAGAGCATTTCTTGCTGAAGAAATGGAATTGCAGGGGAAAGTCAATTTGTTGCTGGCAAGTTCTCATGCTAAAGCAGAAATTACTGAGGCAAACATGAATGAAAGCCTGGCTAAGAAGTGGCAACTTGCCGATGCGGGTTTACATTTGAATGAACTGAACGAACAATCTGTTTTTGAATTGAGTTCCGATCGCATTTTTATTGATGAACCCATCGCCAACGAAATTCAGAAAATGTCTTTGCCCAAAGATGCTTTGCTTACTTATTTTGTAAATGGACTGGAATCGAAAACGGAAAGAACCCCCTATTCATTTGTAACGGCGATAGAGAATGAAGATGTGTTTTCTGATATTCGAACCGATCGAATTCATATCAGTTCGTGGTTGGCTAAAGATCTCAAACTGAAAGTTGGTGACAGTTTGAAGTTGGATTATTTTGTGATTGGTCCCCTGCGTTCTCTGGAGGAAGAGAGTCGGAGTTTTCTTGTTTCGGGCATATTTTCGGAGAATACAAAGAAGTTGGATCAGGCCATGATGCCTTCGTTCCCGGGGCTTTCGAATGCAGGAAGTTGCAACGAATGGGATGCGGGTATTCCTATCGATTTTAGTCAGATTCGCGATAAGGATGAGGCCTATTGGAAAAAATATAAAGGCACACCTAAGGCGATGATAGGCATGTCGAGTGCCTTAAACATGTGGAGTAATAAATATGGCCAATACACCGCTTTTCGCTTTCATAAGGATGAGTTGACTTTGCCTGTTTTGGAGAAACAAATCCTGAAGCGTTTGCATCCCTCAATGCTAAATTTGACCTTTATCTCCGTTCGAAACCAAGGTGAGAATGCGGCTAATAATATGGTCGATTTTGGAGAGCTGTTTTTAAGTCTGAGTTTCTTCATAATTGCTGCCGGTATTCTACTTACTTTATTGATTTACGCTTTAAATCTGGAAAATAGAAATCAGGAAACAGGTATTTTAAAGGGATTGGGGTTTAGTGATAGAAAAATATTAAAGATTCGTTTTTTTGAGTCTTTGCCTACAATAATTTTGGGTGGAATTTTAGGGAGTTTAATGGGAATAGCCTACAATCAAGCGATTATTTGGGGATTGAATTCTGTTTGGCAGGATGTGGTTCGCACCAACATGATTCAGTTAGATGTTCAAACTCAAACCTTAATGACTGGTGCTGTAATCGGAATGCTCATTGCCCTGTTATCTGTTTATTGGGTGAGTCGTAAGCATCTGAAAAAATCGGTAGTTGGGTTGATTCAAAATACAAATTTAAGCTCTAACTTAAAAAAGAAGAAAAGCCTGTCACTTCTGATTGCAGGATTGACTTTTGTGATTTCAATTTTAATTGCAGCTTATGCTTTTGCAAGTTCAGATATTCTTAATGCTGAATTATTGATGTCATCAGGTGGTTTGTTGATGATCGCTTGTTTTGCCACTTTTTACTATTTCCTGATTTTAAAAGATGAGCAAAATAGGATGTCTGTACCATCTTTAGTGGAATTGGCTATTAAGAATGCTGCCAGAAATAAAGGGCGAAGTCTGAGCACAATTATTTTATTGGCTTTAGGCTGTTTCTCGGTGATGATTACCGGAGCCAATCGTAAAACTTTTGTTGATGCCGAAGATTCCCCACAGTCTGGAACGGGAGCTTATAAATATTGGATAGAGACGAGTTTGCCTGTTTTGAATGATATCAATACCGATGAGGGAAAAGAGAAGCTTGGTTTGACAGAAGATTCCTTGATGAATTCAGCTGATTTTGTGCAATTCCGAAGTTTGGCGGGTGACGATGCATCTTGTTTAAATCTGAATCAGGTTCAACGTCCACGAGTACTGGGGTTTAAGCTTGGTCATTTTAATCAGCGATCTGCTTTCTCATTCGCATCATTACATGAAAGAGTAGATAAGAATCACCCTTGGTTAGCCTTAAATCAGGATTTTGGTCCCGATGTCATACCTGCCTATGCTGACCAAACTGTTATTGTTTGGGGACTTAAAAAAGCTGTGGGGGACACGCTTCAGTATAAGGATGAATTTGGAAAAACAATCAAGTTGCTTCTGATAGGTGGATTGAATAATTCCATCTTTCAAGGAAATATTCTGATTTCAGATCAAAACTTTCAAGCACATTACCCATCGGTAAGCGGATCGAAATTGATTCTGGTTGATGGAGTCAATAAACAGGGTATTCAGATGATTGAAGATCAATTACAGGATTATGGACCTCAGGTTCAAAAAGCCAGCCAACGTTTGGCAGCTTTTTATTCTGTAGAGAACACCTATTTGAATATGTTTATGTTGTTGGGTGCTCTTGGCGTGATGATTGGGACTCTTGGTTTGGGAATTGTTTTATTAAGAAACATGCTTGAGCGGAAAAAAGAGTTGGCTCTATTGAAAGCATTGGGATTTGAGCAAAAAGACATCTTTAGGCTGGTGATGATTGAGAACTTGTTTTTATTAGTTGTCGGTTTATCGAGTGGTGCTTTAGCGGCTTGGGTAGGCATGTTGCCTTCCTTGTTTTCCGATGCCTTTAGTATGCCGGTGGCTTTTGTTTTACAGGTAACACTCGCCATTCTGTTTTTTGCTTTGATATCGATTTATATCCCGGCAAAATTGGCTATGAAACAAAATCTGATCGAGAGTTTAAAAAATGAATAAAAATACACCAGATATAGTTCAAAGAATAACCGACCAAAATCAATAAACTAACCCAAAGAAAAATGAAAAATTTAAGCTTGTTAATCTGTTTGGTACTGTTTTTCTCATGTACCCCGAAAAAGAAAGAAGTCAGCCAATGGCGTGGTGAAAATCGAACTGGAATTTACGATGAGCCTGATTTATTAACTGAATGGCCAGAGAATGGGCCTGCTTTGCTATGGGAATTCAATGGCGTTGGAAATGGATATGGTTCGCCAGTGGTTTCGAATGATAAACTTTTTGTGAATGGTGAAATTGACAGTTTAGCCTATTTGATGGCCTTTGATATGGAAGGGAAAATGCTTTGGAAGACTGAGTTTGGAACCGACTGGATGAAGAATTTTATTGGGTCGCGTTCGGCACCAACGGTCGTAGATGGTTTGGTTTATGTGGCATCCAGTATGGGCGATATCGCTTGTATCAATACGGAGACGGGTGAGAAAAAATGGGGCTTGAACATGATTGATAAATTTAAGGGGAAGAATACCCGATTTGGCTATTCACAATCTCTTGAAATTGATGGTGATTTGGTATACTGCGCTCCGGGTGGTGAAGAGGTGAATATTGTTGCCTTAGATCGTTTTACCGGTGAAACCAAGTGGACGAATAAAGCTTTTGGAGAAATTCCTGCTTATTGTTCGCCTACTTTGTTAGAGTTTCCTACCCGAAATGTTTTGGTTACCTTTTCTGACAATGCACTTTTCGGCTTGGAATCTCAGACAGGTGAATTGCTATGGTCTCATATGCAGGATACGCTTTGCGATATTCATGGGAATACGCCTATTTATGAAAATGGCTATTTGTATTATGTTGCAGGATGTGGAAATGGTACTGTGAAACTTCAGATTTCTAAAGATGGAAGTCAGATTACCGAAATATGGAGAAATAAGCAGCTTGATAATATTATGGGGGGAGCTGTAAAAGTGAATAATAGGATTTATGCTTCCGGTCATCGTAGAAAGAAATGGAAAGCCATTGATGCCAATTCTGGTGAGATGGTTGACAGTCTTAAATTTGGACGTGGAGCGACTATTGCCGCAAATGGATTCTTGTATTGTTACAACGAGCAAGGAAAAGTGGCCTTAGTAAAAACGGAACCTAAAATGGAGATTGTGAGTTCTTTTAAAGTGAGAAAAGGGACCAAAGAGCACTTTGCCCAACCGGTAATTAATAAGGGTATCTTGTACATCCGTCATGGGAATGTCTTATTGGCATATGATATTAAATCTCAAGGATAGAGATGAGTTATAAGCTGTGAGATTTCACAGCTTATTTCCAATGATTCAAATCTAAAAATATGACTAAGAAAATATTTATTTGTGGTTGTGAGAAAGATGGTAAGATTGAGAAGGAATCTGTAGAAAGATTGATTCAGAGTCTGGAGGAGAAGAACATCGGCTACACCTATATCGAGGATCTTTGTGGAACGGTACTTAAAAACCCTGACGACTTGGAGAGTTTATTTACAGCTGAAGATGCCCTTGTTTTTGGTTGTCAGTCTCGTGCCATGCAGAATTTAATAGGCAATAGTGGGAAGAAAGTTCAAGAGAATAGAACAGAGTATTATCATATAGACGATAAGGATGGCAATAAGCTTGTTGAATCGGTTAGAACAGATAATCCTAAAGCTCTGAAAATTAAATATGCCGATGAATGGAACCCCTGGTATCCGGTGATTGACTATGAGCGTTGTAATGGTTGTCGAAAATGTCTTAACTTTTGTCTCTTTAGTGTTTATTCTGTGGAAGATGATGGATCGGTTGTGGTCTCAGCATCGGCAAATTGCAAAGATATGTGCCCGGCTTGTGCTCGTGTGTGTCCGCAAAATGCAATTATTTTCCCCAAGCATGCCGATAGTCCAATCGATGGGGGTGAAGGAGAAATGTTATCAGGAGACAATGTTTTGGAACAAATTCAGAACGATGATGTGTATTCGGTTTTAAGTGCTCGACGCAATAATTTTAAAGTTTCTCTTTTGAAAAAGGAGCAACTGAAAATGGCTGAGGAAGAAAGAAAAAACTGCAGTACTACAGAAGAAGTAGAAGAAAAGGCTTGTGATTGCAATTGTAACTGCAAAACGGAGATTGAGCCAGATTGTGCATGTAAGGATGAGGATTCGGATAAAAACTGTTGCTGCTAATAAGAGAACTCGAATATGATTTTAAAATTAGGGAATAGAATAATGCGACAGGTGGACTTCCGATTACTTTGGAAGCTTGGCTATAACTTGGGATGGAAAGGCATGCGCACTGTGGCAAAGCATAAGAAACGATTGAAGAAGGGTGAGTTATTTCCTGCGTTTTTAATGATTTCATTAACCGATAATTGCAATCTGAATTGTCAGGGCTGTTGGGTGAGCATCAACAATAAATCCCAGGGGATGGATGTTGAAACCCTCAATAATGTGATTGAATCGGGAAAGAAAAAGGGATCGTATTTCTTCGGACTTCTGGGAGGAGAACCTCTGATGTATCCCCATCTGTTTGATGTGATAGAGAAGCATTCTGATTGTTACTTTCAGCTGTTTACAAACGGAACCTTATTGTCCGACGAATATGCTCAGCGTATGCGAAAATTAGGAAATGTATCTCCACTGATTAGTGTTGAGGGATTAAAAGATGTTAGCGATGTTCGCCGGGGAGCCAATGATGTTTACGGCCGAACGATGAAAGGCATCGAAGCCTCTGTGAATAATAAGTTGTTTACCGGGGTTGCGACTTCGGTTTGTAAATCGAATTTTAAGGAATTAGTCAGTGAGGATTTTGTAAATGCATGTATCGAAAAAGGAGTTCATTATTTGTGGTACTATATTTACAGACCTGTTGGAGCGCGCCCAACAACAGAACTTGCTTTGTCCGAAGAAGAAATTCTGGAGTTGAGACAGTTTGTGGTTGATATTCGTGTGAAAGCCCCCCTGATGATTATTGATACCTATTGGGATGAAAAAGGGAAAGCATTATGTCCCGGAGCCATTGGTCTGAGCCATCATATTAATCCTTTTGGCGATATTGAATTTTGCCCACCCATTCAGTTTGCCAGAGAAAATATTGGGAATGGAAAAGATTTGGATGGCGTGATTGAAAATTCGACTTTCCTAAGGAATATGCGGACTCGAATCAGTGATAAAACCCAAGGTTGTATTTTACTTGATGATCCTGAGTATTTAAACACAATATTGAAAGACACTGAGGCTTACGATTCGTCTAACAGAAATGCGAGCTTTCAGGAGTTAAGCCAAATGCGCCCATGTGCCGGGCATCATATACCGGGTAAGGAAATTCCGGAAAAAAGTTTTGTTTATCGCTTTGCTAAGAAATATTCTTTTTTTGGATTCGGAGCCTACGGATAAAAACATATCAAACGTGCTCACTGAGTGGAGTCGAAGTGGATTATAAAGGGAGGAAAAGTGTAGTTGAAGTGAGTGGAAGTTTTAATAATCGTACCATTTAGCTATTTGTAAAATGATATTAAAAAATAATAATCCTTCGGGAGGATTAGGAAACAGTTTGCCTCAATCACCTGATAAACTGAAACAAATTCGGGATTTAATTTGTGATTATACAGCTGAAAGGGAACTGATTCCTCCTTTGCAAGAGGAGGAGGTGATTTTTCATTCGGGTGAATTGATTAAGAAACATCCTGAGCTTTTTTTATATCAAAAGCTTTTGGCAGTCATGATCAATAATCATTCGTGGCGCGATATCGTTTCAGGTATTCCGTTCAACCGACGTATTTTATTACTTCCCAAATGTATTGCTCATGCGACAGAATGCCCGGCTCAATTTGACGAATTGGGTTTGCTTTGCGAACAGTGTGGCAAGTGTGATATTGCTGATATTACGACTCGGGCGGATGAATTGGGTTACCACACGCTCGTTAGCGAAGGGACAACAACAGTCAGTACTCTTTTGGGATCGGGCAAGGTTGAATGTGTCATAGGCGTTGGCTGTTTGCATTCTTTCGAGAAATCTTTTCCCTTGGCTGTAAAAGAAGCTGTTCCTTCAATTGCAATTCCATTGTATAACAACGACTGTAAGAATTCAAAAGTGGATAAGTTATGGCTGGACGAAATTTTGCCAATTCGCAAAGAAAGCAATTGGTACGGCTGGATTAATATTGATGCGCTTAGGTCTGAAGTTAATTCCTGGTTTGAAAAAGATCAGCTTGCAGTTTATATAAATGGTGAGGATGAAAGTTCTCAAATTGCAATTGATTGGTTAGCACAAGGTGGGAAACGCTGGCGTCCTCTGATTATGCTTGCTGTATATAAAGCATTGATGGGATCAGAAGCTGTAATGGATGAATGTATTCAGAAACTGGCCGTTTCAATTGAGTGTTTTCATAAGGCGTCGTTGGTTCACGATGATATTGTTGATGAAGACCATGAACGTTACGCTCAACCAACTCTTCACAGGCAATATGATACACCTGTTGCTATAAATGTGGGTGATTTGATTTTGGGTTTTGGCTATCAGTTTATTGCAGAGTCAGGCGCAAAGCATATTCGAAAATTATTAAAAATTGCTTCGTATGGTCATCGTGATTTGGCTATAGGGCAAGGCGAAGAACTATTGTGGCGAAGAAACAAAGCCCTTTTATCTGTTGAGGATATTCTGAAAATTTTCAGTTTGAAGACTTCACCGGCTTTTGAAGTCGCTTTGCAGTTTGGTGCGATTATTTCAGATGCCGGGGACGAGGTGATGCAAGTTTTGACAACTTACAGTTCTGCATTAGGAATTGCCTATCAGATTAAAGATGATTTGGATGATTTCAATTTAGGGAATATCGATAATGCTTTTAATACCATTCAGCCTTCATTGGTTACAGCTATTGTCAATCGGGAACATCCTGACAAGATGAAAGTTTGGTTTGAGGATTTTCAGAAAGGGAATGATTTATGCAAAAAAGAGATTTGGAAGCAAACTGAAATCCGGGAAGGTATAAAAGAAGCTGAGCAGATGCTCGAGAATTATAAGCTAAAAGCTCTCAGTAGTATTACAGATCTGAAAAGTCCAGCCCTAAAAATATTATTGACTCGCCTCTTGAATAAAATTCTGAACGGATGACAAACTGCAATCAGGAGATATTAAAGGCTCTTTTAAAATCGAAGAGCTTGTTAAGCGATGAGGCTTTGCGGGAGATTCAATCTTTTGTCAGTTCTCAAAAATGCGATACGGGAGGCTTCAAGGATAGATCGGGGAAGCCTGATCTGTATTACTCTGTTTTTGCTTATACTCTGGCTTTTGTTTACGATATTGAATTGGATATCGAAAAGGAATTCAGATTCTTAAAATCCTTTCAGAACGTCCAAGAGTTGGATTTGATACATGCAGTTTGTTACATTCGCTGTTATTTGTTGCTTCTATTAATTCAGCAAAAACAAAAGTTTGGTTTTAAACCTGAGATTAGGGATTTCGACAGCTTTCTGGGGAAGGTTCTGATGAAAGGTTTAATAAAAAAGGTGAAAAAAGATTGTCAGGCTTTGCTTGAGTTGCTTGAAACTTACAAGTCCAAAGATGGAGGTTATAATCACAATAAAAAACAGGCTGATCAAGCGACTGTTTATGCTTCATTTTTGGTTTGGACGCTTTATCAGGATTTGAATGAAGATGAAGCCGTTTTAAATCGAATAACCAATCAGCTTGATACCTTAAAATGTGATGATGCTTCATTTGCTAATGATCATTCTTCACAAACGGGTGTGACTTCAGCAACCGCTGCAGGTTTAATTATGACAGCGAATAATGATCGGAATTATGACGATTCTATTACATATTTAAAGCAGAATTACACGTCCAGAGGTGGTTTTAAAGCTGCTTCTGGTTTGCCAATTGCCGACCTTCTTTCCACAAGTACGGCATTATTAGCTCTTTATATGGTTGGAGAGAATTTACAGGATCTGTCTGAAAAATCTATCGATTTTATTAATTTGCATTGGGATGAGTCAGGAGGCTTTTTTGGAAGTATCGCCGATATGACATGTGATGTTGAGTATACATATTATGCTCTTTTGGGTATTGGGATACTAATCTAATTCGAGTGACTTTATGAATGAGAAAAGGAAACAACTTTTTCAGAACCTGGAACAAAAAATTCTTTCGTTAAGAAACGAAAACAACCTGTGGACGGGGCGATTATCAAGTAGTGCTTTGTCGACAGCACTTGCCGTTTTTGCTTTATGGAAATACGATAAACAAAAATATAAGCAACAAATTACTCATGGTCTGAATTGGCTGGTTGCTAACAGAAATGCTGATGGCGCCTGGGGTGATACCATACGAAGTCAGAGTAATTTGAGTACAACATTGATAAGCTGGGCGACTTTTTCTATTGTCGAGGAGGATGAGAAATTTCAGGAGCCGATTCATGAAGCAGAAGCCTGGTTGAAAAGACGAGTGGGAAGCTTAGAGCCGGAGATGCTTAGTCAGGCTATACTCGATCATTATAAAAGTGACCAAACCTTTTCTGTACCTATATTGGCTATGTGTGCCATATCGGGTCGATTGGGTGAGAATGGATGGAAGTTGGTTCCACAACTACCTTATCATTTAGCTATTTTTCCGCATCGTTTATTCCGTTGGTTAAAATTATCAGTGGTGAGTTACGCCATTCCAGCACTAATTGCTATCGGTTTAGTGAAAAGTCAACACTCGAAAAAGAATATCTTCAGACGTGCGGTTAGAGCGACCTGTCGAAAAAGAGTTTTAAATGTACTTAAATCTAAACAGCCCGATAATGGGGGATTTCTTGAGGCAACACCTTTAACGGCTTTTGTTTTGATGAGCATGGTACATGCCGATTATCAAGAATTAGATATTTGTGAAAAGGCGGCTCAATTCCTGAGTCATTCAATTCGTGAAGATGGCAGTTGGCCAATTGATACAAATCTTTCAACCTGGGTGAGTAGTTTATCCTTAAATGCTTTGAGTGATGCTTCTCTAAGTTTGATTGATAGTCAGTCGGATATGCAGGCGAATTTATTGGAACAACAATATAAAAAGATACATCCTTTTACCCGAACAAAACCCGGAGGCTGGGCATGGACCAATTTACAGGGTGGTGTTCCCGATACCGATGATACCTCCGGTGCTCTTATTGCTTTACATCGATTAAGTAAGGATAAGGGGCTTGCTTTGGAGGCCGCTCGTAATGGTATCAGTTGGTTAATCAGCTTACAAAACAAAGATGGTGGTTTCCCCACTTTTTGTAAGGGCTGGGGTAAATTGCCATTTGATTGTTCTTGTCCTGATATTTCTGCTCATGCTCTTAAATCATTTGTGATTTGGAGAGATGAATTTGATAAGAAGTTTCAAAAGAAAATAAATAAAAGCTTGAAGAAAGCTGTAAGCTATTTGAAGAAAGCTCAATTGCAAGATGGCTCTTTTCAACCTCTTTGGTTTGGAAATGAGCTTGGAGAGCACCACCAGAATCCGGTTTACGGGACTTCTATTGTTTTATATGGGCTTGCTGAACTTCAGAAATCCGGTTATGAGGGTCTCAATACGATGATTGAAAAGGCGATTCGTTTTTTATCAATGACTCAACATCATCATGGAGGTTGGGGAGGCGATAAAGATTTGCCACCGAGTATTGAAGAAACTTCTTTGGCATTAAGAGCGATGGCTGCTTGTGGTAAGGAGAGCCTTGCACATAGAGCCGCAGAATGCTTGATGCAGATTATTCCGGAGAATTTAGATGAGATAAAAGCAACACCTATTGGCCTTTATTTTGCTTCGTTGTGGTATTACGAAGACATGTACCCATTGGTATTTGCCTGTTCGGCTCTGAAAGAGCTGGATTAAAAAACTGATAAATTGAGGGATTTAAGATGGAAAATATTTTATTCGCGTATTACGAAAGAATTTTTGAGCGTAAGCTTTCTCTTGATGAAAAAGTGTTTATCAAAGACTCATCGAAATATGAAAGTTTCAAGAAAAAACAACTTTTGTTTTCAAGTGGAGACGCGAATACCAGGCATTATATTGTTGAAAAAGGCTTGTTACGTTTGTATATTATCGATCCTTCAGGAAAGGAATTCAATATTCTTTTTGCCAAAGAAAATCAGGTGATAGGGGATCTTTCTACTCCATTACCAACCTCCTTCTTTTTAGAAGCTATTGAAGATAGTCGTGTTTTTTCGATTGATGACGATCAGTTTAGAAAATTAACGGATAATTTCTCAAAGATTACAGAGACATTAAAGCGGTCCTATATCTTTTTACAGAAACGCTTCATTTCCATTTTATCAAAAACGGCCGAAGAGAATTATGAAGAACTTATTGCTGAATACCCCGATTTGGTACAGCGTCTTCCACAGTATCATATTTCGTCTTATTTAGGAGTTACACCTGTTTTTTTAAGTCAGATTATGGCAAAAAGAGCAAGAAAGAAATAAAAGATCTGAATTTATTAAACTAGTTTATTTTTTCCGCAAATGAGGTCTCGTATGTTTGCAGTGTTGAAACATTAAAAATAAAGAGATATGAAAAGAATAGGATTTTTTATATTAATGGGCCTCATATTCATTAATAAAGTGGATGCAGAACAGCCGGTTAAGAATGTAAAAGCGTTTAACGTTCAGACAAAAGAAAGTAAGGTGTTTTGGACTGGGAAAAAAGTCTCAGGTAAACATACAGGTGAAATTTCACTTAAGGATGGTGAGATTGTTTTAAATGGGAATAAGTTTGTCAGTGCAAACATTAATATCGATATGTCTTCCATTATTTGCTCGGATATTACCAATGAACAATGGAATAAGAAACTGATAGGACATTTAAAATCTGATGATTTTTTCTCTGTTGAAAAGTTTCCGGAGTCAAATTTTAAAACAACTCAGTTTACTAAAATTCAGAATGCCAAGCCTGATGAAGCTAATTATACCGTCAAAGGGATTTTGAGTATTAAGGGAATTAGCCATGAAATTACTTTTCCTGCAAAATTGGAGATGAGGAATGATGCCCTTTGGGTTGATGCATTGCTTTCTGTTGACAGAACAAAATGGGATATTAAATATGGTTCGGGGTCATTTTTTGATGATTTAGGAGATAATATGATTCACGATATGTTCGAAATAAAATTTCAACTGGTTTCAAGAATAAATTGAGCCGTAAAAAAGGGAAAAGACCAAATGATCTTTTCCCTTTTTTTATGACTTGGATTCCAATACATACTGAGCTGTATCTCTACTCTTCTGTTCCAGAAGAATAGTGCGATCATCAGTCATTTGTTTAATTGAATCGATATCGTAGTGACGAATTGTAATCAACTCAAGGTTTTCGTTGTATCTAACCTCATAATCAACCTTAAGCGCTTCAATTAATTTGTCAATGTTTTTGCTGTTATCCACACAAAGTGAAAAACTAATTGCAGAATTCTGAGTCAGATTTACTTTTAAACGGTATTTTGCAATAAGTGAGAAAATGGGTCCGAGATTTTCTTCGATAACAAATGAATAATCTTTGGGACGAATTGAAATCAAACGTTGTTTCTCTTTTTGAATGAATATGGGGATTTTACCTGTTTTTTCAATGGAGGCTTCACTAACTAAAGTTCCCTGATCAAAATAATTGATGAATGATTTAACATACATAGGGATACTTTTTTCCCGTAAGGGCTGAATGGTTTTGGGATGAATAACCTTTGCTCCAAAAAAAGCAAGTTCAATGGCTTCCTGATAAGAGATCCGTTTCAGTTGTTTGGCTTCAGGTATCCATTTGGGGTCAGCATTCATCACACCGGGCACATCTTTCCAAATTGAAACTTCTTCGGCATCTAAAATATTAGCAAGTATAGCGGCGGTATAATCAGAGCCTTCGCGCCCCAGTGTTGTTGTTAAATTTGATGAGGTCCCACCAATAAAACCTTGAGTGATATACATAAATGTATCTTGAAATGTGAAGGCTTTAGGAAGTAGCTGACGTGAAAGTGCCCAGTCAACTTTTGCCTCTCCGAATGTGTCGTTTGTTTTTAAATACCTTCTGATATCAATCCATTGGTTGTTAATGCCATTGCATTTTAAGTATTCGGATATAATCTTTGTCGATAAAAGTTCGCCATATGCGACGATTTGATCGTATTCGAATTCATAATTAAGCGATGCTGGTTTTTGCAGATAAGCACTAAGCTCATCGAAAAGTTTTTCAATTTTGGATATTGAAGCTGTTTCCGTTTTTGCAAATAAGGTGTTTATAATATCCAGATGGTAGGTTTTAATTTCATTAAATTGTTTTAAAACCAAATCATTTTTTTTGTTGAAAAAATTGGCGACTATTTCTTCCAATGCGTTCGTGGTTTTCCCCATGGCAGAAACCACAATTAAGCTTTCATTTTTATACGATTGTACAATCTTGAAAAAATTCATAACGCCTTCAGCAGAATTTACTGAAGCTCCTCCGAATTTGAAAACATCCATTCGTTCTATTGTTTAATTCTATAATAAGAGCCAATATATGGCTGATATATCTGATAATTAATTTGAGATCTTATCTTAATGTAAGGAATGTAAATTATACCAGACGTCATAAAATAGATCAGTATTTGAAATTAATAAATAAACTGAAGCGAGGGGCTTCTGTTCTGTTTTTTTAACACAAAAGTTTGTCGCACACGTTTGAAATAAGCTTTAGGAGGTTCGATAAAAAAAGCTAACTTTATGCCACCAAACAAAACCAAACGTATTAAAAAGCCAAACAAAATGACCGAACACAACAATGTTCAAACCCTGAATCAGTTTATTATTCAGCGTCAAGCTGAATACCCCAATGCTTCAGGAGAGTTATCACGACTGCTTCATCACATTGGAATTGCTTCTAAAATTGTGAACCGAGCTGTTAATAAAGCGGGTTTAGTTGATGTTTTAGGAGCTCATGGAGATCAAAATGTACAAGGTGAAGATCAACAGAAGCTTGATGTTTTTGCAGATACTCATTTTATAAATGCTCTTAGAGGGAGTGGGGAGTGCGCTGCTATTGCTTCGGAAGAGAACGAAGATATCATCATTTTTGATGATGCAATGGGACGAAATGCAAAGTATGTTTTTTGTATGGATCCTTTGGATGGTTCTTCAAATATTGATGTCAATGTTTCTATTGGAACAATCTTTTCTATTTATCAGCGTGTAAGTAAAAAAGGGGAATTGCCAACCAAGGAAGATTTCTTACAAGAAGGGACTAAGCAGGTTGCTGCAGGTTACGTGATTTATGGATCTTCAACCATGTTGGTTTATACAACAGGAAATGGAGTAAACGGATTTACGCTTGATCCTTCAATTGGAGAATTCTGTTTGTCGCATCCTAATATTAAGACCCCAAAAAATGGAAAAATTTATTCCATTAACGAGGGGAATTATATCAACTTACCTGGCGGTGTGAAGAAATACATCAAATATTGCCAGGAAAAAGATCCAAAGACCAATCGACCTTATACATCCCGATATATTGGATCATTGGTAGCAGATTTTCATAGAAATTTACTTAAGGGTGGAATTTTCATCTATCCTAATACAAGTGCTAATAGTAATGGCAAACTACGTTTGCTTTACGAATGCAATCCAATTGCTTTTATCGCCGAACAGGCTGGAGGAAAGGCAACCAACGGGGTTGAGCGTATCTTGAAAATTAAGCCAGATTCCATTCACCAACGTGTACCTTTCTACACGGGTTCATCAGCAATGGTAAAGAAAGCCGAAGATTTTTTGGATTTCTTTAATAATATATAAGAGATTTTATCTTTAAAATATCAAGAAAGCAGAGCCGATAGTGGTTCTGCTTTTTTGCTTTTAGGAGGATTCAAATTTCTTATGAAAGGGTACAATTATCTATTCCCAAACAATTTCCCTAAATTTGTGTGCATTACAAAAAGGAGAAAAATTGGAATTAGATCAAATTATAAACTTATTTAAAGAGCATCCGGCTCGTTATTCAATACAGAAATTTTTAGATCAGGAATCTCAGACGAAGCTTCATTTAAAGGGAATGCAAGGCTCATCTTTAGCTATTTTAGCTGCTTCACTTCCTAATGATAAAAGGGCACAGGTTTTTGTTCTGAATGACAAGGAAGAAGCTGCTTATTTCTACAATGACCTAAGTACTTTGCTTGATGAAGAACAGGTTTTGTATTTCCCTTCTTCATTTAAGCGTTCGGCTCAATATGAAAGCACAGATAATTCAAATATTATTCTTCGTGCCGAAGTTTTAAATCGCTTGCTTTCGAAAAAGAATCCGTGTTATATTGTGACTTTCCCTGAGGCTATAGCTGAGAAAGTCATTAGCCCTGAACAGTTGGAGGAGAATACGCTTAAGATTACCGTGGGCGAAAAATTATCTCCCGAGTTTATCGAAGAGGTTCTGGTCGATTATAAATTCGAAAGGTCTGATTTTGTTGTAGAACCCGGTCAATATTCTATTCGTGGCTCCATTATCGATATTTTCTCTTTTTCTGATGAATACCCTTATCGAATTGACTTTTTTGGAGAAGAAGTGGATTCAATTCGCTTGTTCGATGTGGAAAATCAATTATCAAAAGAGAAGTTGAATACGGTTGATATTATCCCTAATATTCAAGAAAATTTGAATGATGAGGCACGTATTTCATTCTTCAAATTTTTGCCTGAAAACTCGATTTGTTGGATTAAGAATGTTGCTTTTATAGCGGATAGAATTAATTCCATTTATGAAAAGACGATTGAGAAAAAGGCCTATGTTGAGTTTGGTGAGGATCGAATTTCGGTTCAGGATTACCTAATTCAAGGGCCCGATTTTATAGATCATATTAATGCTTTTAAAGGTTTGGAATTTGGACAGAAATTCTATTTTCCGGCTGAAAATATTATTGAGTTTAATCAGAGTCCTCAGCCAGCTTTTAATAAGAATTTTGATCTGTTGGGACAGGAATTGCAGAATAACAATGCAAAAGCTCTGGAGAATTATATTTTTTCAGATAACTCCAAGCAGATTGAACGGATTCACAATATATTTGATGATAAAGGAATTGAGGTCATTTTCACTGATGTGAATCGAACCCTTCATCAGGGCTTCTCTGATGCAGACCTTAGAATTGCGTGTTATACCGATCATCAGATTTTTGACAGGCATCATAAGTTTCGTTTAAAGAATGCTACGGTTCACAAGGGCAAGGAAACCGTAACTCTAAAGGAGATTAATCGACTTCATCCGGGAGATTTTATCGTTCATTCCGATCATGGGATTGGTCGTTTTGGTGGCTTGCAGCGTATCGAAACCAATGGGAAATCACAAGAAGTGATTCGTTTGGTTTATAAGGATGATGATATTCTTTATGTGAGTTTACATTCTTTGCATAAAATATCGAAGTACAAAGGTAAGGACGGGAGTGCTCCTAAAATATATAAGTTGGGTACAGGTGCCTGGCAAAAGTTGAAAGACAAAACGAAGTCTAAGATTAAAGATATTGCTAAGGATCTGATTCTTTTGTATTCAAAGCGAAAAGCTGAACGTGGATTTCAATTCAGTCCGGATAGTTATATGCAGCAGGAACTTGAGGCTTCTTTTATTTACGAGGATACACCAGATCAGGTTAAGGCAACTCAATCGGTTAAAGAGGGCATGGAATCGCCAACCCCAATGGACCGATTGGTTTGTGGTGACGTAGGTTTTGGGAAAACCGAAATTGCAGTTCGTGCCGCCTTTAAGGCTGTGGCCGATAATAAACAAGTCGCAATTCTTGTACCGACAACCATTTTGGCTTTTCAACACTATAAAACCTTTAGCGATCGACTTAAGGATTTTCCTTGTCGAATTGATTATATCTCGCGAATGCGAAAGGCAAAAGATCAAAAAGAAATCTTGAAAGATTTGGCTGCTGGTCAGATTGATATTTTAATCGGAACGCATCGCATCATTGGTAAGGATATCCGGTTTAAGGATATGGGGCTTTTGATTGTTGATGAGGAGCAAAAATTTGGTGTATCTGTAAAAGAGAAATTGAAACAGATGAAAGTTAATGTGGATACCTTGACTTTAACGGCAACACCTATCCCACGTACCCTCCAGTTTTCACTGATGGGTGCTCGAGATTTATCGATTATCAACACACCACCGCCTAACCGGTATCCGATTGTAACTGAAATTCACAATTTTAATGAAGATATCATTCGCGAAGCCATAACTTACGAGGTGGAGCGAAATGGACAGGTCTTTTTTATTCACAACAGGGTTCAGAATATTCATGAGGTTGAAGCCATGCTGCACCGTGCTGTACCTGGAATTTCGACAATTGTTGCTCATGGGCAAATGGATGGCCCCAAGTTGGAGAAGATCATGCTGGAATTCATTCGGGGTGACTACGACGTGCTGATTGCAACAACTATAATTGAATCGGGACTTGATATCCCGAATGCGAATACCATTATAATTAACAATGGGCAGAATTTTGGCTTGAGTGAATTGCATCAATTGCGAGGTCGGGTAGGTCGATCAAACAAAAAAGCCTTTTGTTATTTGCTGACGCCACCTATGGAGTCGATGACGCAAGAAGCTCGCCAGCGATTAAATGCAATTGAAAGCTTTTCTGAGTTGGGAAGTGGGTTTAATATTGCCATGCAGGATTTGGATATTCGTGGTGCAGGTAATCTTTTAGGCGGTGAGCAAAGTGGTTTCATCTCGGATATTGGTTACGAAACTTATCAAAGAATATTGAATGAAGCTATGCTTGAACTCAAGGAAACGGAATTCAAGGATGTTTTTGCTGAAGAAAAGAGTCAGGAAGAAGAGGAAATTAAACGATTTATATCGGACTGTCAGATTGATACGGACTTGGAGATATTATTCCCTGAGACTTATATTGAGAGTATTTCTGAACGAATCCGTTTGTATAGGGAGTTGGATAATTTACAAACTGAAGAAGAAATCGAAACGTTTGCTATTCAGTTGAGAGACCGTTTTGGAGAGATACCTGAGGCATCTGTCGAATTGCTTAATGTGGTTCGTTTGAGATGGTATGCTTTAGACTTAGGAATTGAGAAACTGATTTTAAAGTCGAAGAAGATGGTTCTGTATTTTGTGAACGATCATCAATCGGCCTATTATCAATCGCCACAGTTTTCAAGAGTATTGGCTTTTGTTCAGTCTCAAACAATACCTTGTAAGATGAAAGAAGCAAGGCATCGATTAAGCTTGAGTTTTGAAAATGTGATGAGTATTAAACATGCAACGGAGGTATTGGAGAAATTCTCTGAACCTGTATCTTTATAAAAAAGAGATGAATTTAATTATCGACATAGGAAATACGCAAACAAAATACGCAATCTTTGAAGGTAAGAATATGCTTGAGTTTTGTGAATCACACATTTCAGATATGGATTTGATTCTTCTCTGGCAAAAGAAATATCCCGGATTAGATGCCCTTATTGTATCTTCGGTTCAAGGTAGACCTGATGTTTTTCTTAAGTCGTTGGAGTCTCTGTTCGATAGTGTAATCTTCTTTGATCAGAACACACCAACTCCGCTTGAAAATCTGTACGAAACGAAAGAAACGTTAGGCTACGACCGCTTAGCAGCATGTGTAGGTGCCAATACACTGCATCCGAATGTTAATTTATTGGTGATTGATGCTGGAACTGCAATTACGTTTGACTTTGTTAATGCTAAAAATCAATATTTGGGTGGTACAATATCACCTGGATTGGCAATGAGATTTAAAGCATTAAACACATTTACGAAGAAATTGCCCTTGTTGGAGAAATCAGAAACCCATGCCCTAATAGGTAAGAATACATCTCAGGCTATCATCTCCGGGGTTCAAAATAGTCTTCTATTTGAGATTGATAGCTATATCGATAAGCTTACAGAGAGTCATTCGGGAGCTAAAATATTTTTAACGGGAGGGGATTCTGAATTTATTCATCCAAAATTGAAAAATGAAACCTTTTGTGTTAGGACGCTTTTGTTGGGTGGACTGAATGCCATTCTTAATTATAATAAATCCTAATATCGAGATTATTCTGGATCGCTTTGCAGCTTGTTAATTTATTTATAGTTTTGCACTTGTCAGATTTTTTAGATCCACAAGGCGAATTCTTATATTTTCTTTCGTTAAGCTTTTTTAACTAATAGATGCGGAGAATGGTATGTGGTTTGCCCTGAGATTAATTATATTTAAAAAAGATTAAGATCTTCCATCGACACAAATAACTAACTAGATTATAAAATAGAGTATCATGAAAACTAGACTTACAATCCTTACTGCTGTCCTTATGCTATCGACGATGTTCGGAGTAAATGCTCAGACCAAAGAGTCGAAGTATGGCGTAGATAGTGCAAAAACAGTTTTGAATGCATCGCTATATAGTGAAATGGTGAAGCAAAAGAATTATAAAGACGCTCTTCCAAATTGGAGATATGTCTTTAATAATGCTCCTAAATTTCAAAGATCAACTTATTCGAAGGGTGTGGATATCATGCGTAGTATGTTCGTTTCGACGAAAAATCCTAAATATATCGATACTTTGATGATGGTTTATGATCAAAGAATCAAATACTACGGTTCAAACCGAAAATATCCTACAGGATGGATTCTTGGACGTAAAGGTGGGGATTTTTTCACATATAGTAAGAAAGAGCCTGTGTTAATCAAGAAGGCTTATGATATCATGAAAAAATCGATCGAGATACAAGGTGTTGATTCTGAGGCTGCAGTTGTTAATAAGACAATGGAAGCTGGCAAGCTTTTGGTTTTAGCTGGTAAATTGTCTCCTGAAGCCGTTATTGATGACTACTTATCATTCATGGATCTTCTGAAAAATCAAATGGAAAAGTATCCTAAGAAAGTAACTAATATTAAGGCGGCTATTGTAAATGTTGAAAATGATTTCTTTGCAGCTGGTGTTGCTGACTGTGAGACTTTGAGTAATATCTTTACTCCTAAGTTCGAAGCAAATCCTGATGATATGGTTCTGATCAATAAGATTATGAAAATGTTGAATCGTCAGGAATGTGAAGATGGTGCGTTATATGCTAAAGTAGCAGAGCAAAAATACAAGCTTGAGCCAAGTGCTGATGCCGCTCACAACCTAGCTAAAATGTTCATTAAGAAAAAGCAATTCTCTAAGAGTAAGGAATACCTTTCTAAGTCAATTGGTTTAGAAGAAGATGCTGAAGTTAAAGCAGATCTACATTTTAAATTGGCAAGTATTCTCCTTATGGAGCACAATCTTGTTGCTTCTAGAAACAATGCTTTAGCTGCCATCAAAAATAAGCCAAATTGGGGACAGCCATACTTGTTAATTGGTAAGTGTTATGCTGCAGGAAGTAAAGAATTTCCTGGTAAAATGCACGAGAAGCAGGCTGTGTATTGGGTTGCTGTTGACAAATTCATGAAAGCGAAAAGCGTAGATCCTGAATGTGCTGAAGAAGCGAATAAGCTAATCCAAACTTACTCGAAGTATTTCCCAGCTAAAGAAGAAGCATTTATGCAAGGTCTTAAAGAGGGTGAAACTTATAAAGTAGGTGATTGGATCAATGAAACAACTAAGATTAGACTAAACGAGTAATCAGTTGAAAAAGACGATTCAAATAGAATTCATATATAAAAGCATTGTTGCCCTTCTTGGGGTGACAATGCTTTTGTCTTGTGAAAACAGTATTAAAGAAGTTAAAAGCATAACTGCTGAGGAAACACGCCCAGAGACTTATGGCGAAAATGTAGAATTTATTTTTACAGATTCAACTCGAATTCAATATAAAGCATTTGCAATTGTTTTTTTGCAAATTAAAAATGAGGAAGAAGAGTATGATGAGTTTCCTAAGGGAGGGAATGTTATTTCATACAATAAAGATGGCTCTCAGGCGTGGACGATTAAATCCAATTATGCCAAACATATCGTTAAGGATCAGATTTGGGAACTTCGAAATGATGTTGTTGCCGTTAGTGATGATGGTAAAACGATAAATACAGAGCTTATGTATTGGGATCAGAAGAGTCGAAAGATCTATTCTGATCAGTATGTTCGAATTACGGAAAAAGACGGACAAATGTTGGAGGGGAATAGTTTTACAGCGGATGACAAACTGAATCAGATTTTATTGAGTCAGGTTAGCGGTGAAGTTTTTCTTGAAGACAAAAATATTAAGGAATAAAGGCTCATCAGTAGCTTGTGAAAATTACTTGTATGAAAATGCAGGTAATTTTTTTGTATATAGGTTTTTATTCTTGATCAAAATCTCCATCTTTAAATGTCCTTATATGCGACTAATAAAGGACTGTTTATAAATTTAAATAAGAAGATGAAACAAAAATTACCGTTCATTTTAGAAATTATTTGGTTGATTGTAGCCATCATTAGTATCCTATTTGCTATAGTTAGAACTAATAATTTGGGTTTCAAAGAGAATATCATGTTGTATGTTATCGCGATGCTAGCCTCTTTAATGTATGGTTCTCGCCGATATTTACGAAAAACAAGAGACGGTATAAACCAAGATAAGGAATAATGAACGAGCTCTTTATAATCCTAAGTATGTTGGCTCTTTCAGCATTTTTCTCGGGTATGGAAATTGCCTTTGTGGCAGCCAATAAGTTGAGAATGGAGCTTGATAAAAGTAAAAATACGGTGACTTCACGGATCATCAATGTTTTTACAAATCATCCTGGACATTATATTTCAACCATGTTGGTTGGAAACAATATTGCTTTGGTTATCTATGGTATCATGATGGCTAAAATTCTTGAACCAACCATTGCTCTTTGGGTTGAATCCGAATTGTTAATAATGACCATTCAGACAATCTTTTCAACACTCCTGATTCTTTTTACAGCGGAATTTTTACCCAAGACACTTTTTAGATTAAATCCCAATTTATCTCTAAACCTGTTCGCTGTTCCGGTGATGTTCTTCTATGTTATTTTTTATCCCGTAACCGTTGTAACGATGATGTTTTCGAAAAATATCATTAGTCGGATATTAAGGACAGAAATTTCAGACGAGGTTGCGTCGCATGCATTTGGGAAAGTTGATTTGGATCATTTGGTTCAAGAGGGGCAGGAAGCTCAATCTGTATTGGAAGAAGATGAACACAATATGAAGCTTTTTAGAAATGCTTTAGACTTTTCAAATGTGAAGTTGCGTGAGTGTTTTGTACCACGAACAGAGATCGAAGCTATGGACATTAGTGGAGAGATTGAAGATTTGACCCAGCGATTTATCGAAACGGGTTATTCACGTATCATGATATATAAAGAATCGATCGATAACATCATTGGTTATGTGCATTCGTCTGTATTATTTAGAAAACCGCAAAGTATAAAAGCTGCACTAAGTCGAGTTATAATTGTACCGGAGACAATGGCAGCTCATAAGCTCTTGAATCTTTTTACCAGAGAACAAAAAAGTGTGGCGGTGGTTGTGGATGAATTTGGCGGGACATCTGGTATGGTAACCATTGAGGACATTATGGAGGAAATATTTGGTGAGATTGAGGACGAACATGATAGTGTTGATTTGGTAGAGGAACAATTGAGTGAAACCGAATTTATTTTTTCGGGAAGAATCGAAATTGACTACTTAAATGATAAATATAAGCTTGAACTTCCTGTTTCGGATGATTTTGAAACTTTGAATGGGTTCATTATTTTCAATCATGGCAGTATTCCTAATAGCAATGAAATTATTCGAATAAAGGAATTCCGAATTCAAATTGTTGAAGTTTCCAAGACCCGTATCAATAAGGTAAAATTGACTCTTTTATCCTAGATTTATGATCTTTTTCTCAAACCTAACTATAATTTTGACTGATGTCAAAGTCATTTCTCCTTATAATATATAGCGGTATCTTGTAAAGCTTATTGGCTTAAATCTTTTCATTTTCAAAAGATTATCACAAGCATTTTTCCGTCTTATTTGCTAATTGTTAATTGGTTCGATATTTATCTATAAAAAGCCGAAAAGCTCTTTAGATAAAAGCCTTGTTCTTGTTCATTTTTTTGTATATTCGTAGCCTATTTTAAGAATAATTAAATCTTTTTAGATGGCAACATTACAGAAAATAAGAAACCGCGGAGTTTTTATAGGGATTATCATTGGTGGAGCCTTGTTGGCATTTATAGCCGGTGATGCCTTAAAATCAGGTGGTTCTCTTTTGACAAACTCACGAAATGAGATGGCTGAAATTGCAGGGGAATCTGTAAATATTCGTGATTTCCAAAACAGATTCAACCACAATCTTGAAGTGACTAAATTAATGAGTGGGCAGAATTCAATTCCTGCTGACCAAATGGATAAGATCAGAGAGCAAGTTTGGCAACAAATGGTTCAAGAGATCGTAATGAATCGTGAGTACGATGAGTTGGGAATTAGTTTGACTTCTCAGGAGTTATTCGATATGATTCAAGGGAAAAATATTGATCCTACAATTCGTCAATTATTTACAGGTGAGGATGGTCAATTCGATAAAGACAATGTTGTAAAAACACTTAAGCAGTTAATTGCTGCGCCTGATGGAACACCTCAAAAAGCTTATTGGTTGAATATTGAGGAGTCTTTAATTGCTCAAAGAACTTTGACTAAGTATAATGCTTTGATTGCAAAGGGTCTTTATATTCCTGCGGCATATGCTAAGAATATGGCTGCTAACGGGTCTAAGAAAGTAAGCTTTGACTATGTTGTTAAAAGTTATAACTCAATCTCAGATTCAACTGTTAATGTAACTGCTGAAGAGATTAAAGCGTACTACAACGATCATAAAGAGCTTTTCAAACAGAGCGAATCAAGAAAGATCGATTACGTGCCTTTCAATATTGAGCCATCAACTGATGATTTCAAATACACTGAGAAATGGATCGCCGATATGAAAGCTGACTTCACAGCTGAAGAAAATGTTGCTCAATTCTTGGAGTTGAATTCTGATACAAAATTCAATACATATTATTTTGCTGCGGGTGAGAACTCAAACAAGGCGCTTGATGCATTTATGTTTTCTGGTAAAAAAGGTGACGTTTATGGACCTTACGATGAAAAAGATGCTTACAAATTGGCTAAGATATCTGATATTAGAATGATGTCTGACTCGGTAAAAGCGCGTCATATTTTAATCCGTCCGGTTAATGGTGATTTCAAGGCTGCTGAAGCTAAAGCTGACAGTTTGAAACAACTATTGGATAAAGGTGCTAAATTTGCTGATTTGGCTAAGACAAATTCTGATGATCAAGGTTCCGCTGTTAATGGTGGTGATTTAGGCTGGTTTACTCAAGGACGTATGGTTCCTGCATTTAACGATGCTGCATTCTCGTCTAAGAAAAACGAAGTGAAGATTGTTAAAACTCAGTTTGGAGCTCACCTAATTCAAGTTGTGGGATTAAGTAAGCCAGTTAAAAAAGTTCAAATTGCCGTTTTAGATCGTAAAGTTGAGGCGAGTCAGAAAACATTCCAGGCAGCTTATGCAGCAGCTCGTAAATTCGCTGGTGAAAATCAGGATAGAGCTTCTTTCTTTAAAGCAATTTCAGAGCAGAATTTAACTCGTCGTGTTGCAAACCTTAAGAAGGATACTAAATTGATTCCAGGTCTTGAAAGTTCAAGAGAATTGGTTCGTGTTGCATATAATACGGACAATATGGAAACTATTCTTTTAAATAATGATAACTCTGCAGTATTTGAGTTTGGTGATAAATTCGTTGTTGCTATTCTTTCTGATATCAAAGAAGAAGGTTATGCTTCAGTAACTGATGTACAGGCATCTGTTGAAAGAGAAGTTAGAAAGAATAAGAAAGCAGAAATGATTATTGCTTCAATGGCAAAGAACTCTAAAGGTGCACAGTCTTTATTGTCAGTTGCTCAGAAAGAAAATCTTGAAGTGAAGAATGCTGCTGATGTAACTTTCCAATCATTCCAAATTCCTGGTGCAGGTATCGAACCTAATGTGATTGCTAATGCAAGTAACATTGAAAAGGGTAAGCTTTCTGCTCCTATCAAAGGCAACCAAGGTGTTTATATGATTTTGGTAAACGATATAAAAGAAGATGCGCTTACTCAAGATGCGATCGATGTATTTAAATCGCGCATGACTCAAAACTATCAGTATCGTACAAACTATCAGTCAATGCAAGTTCTTAGAGAAAATGCAGATATTGTTGATAAGCGTTACAAATTCTATTAGTAGATAAATTGAAACGTGATGATTTTGTTTATCACTTTCAGATACCATATAAAAGCGAGTTGGGAAACCTTCTCGCTTTTTTTATCCTAAAGAGTCTGATTTTGTTGCGAATTAAGACTGGCTAGGGGAGAAGGATACAATAAGTCGATTAGAATGCTTATTTTTGTCGCATTAAGCTGAATGTTGATTTAGCTGATTGGAAACAATGCATTTCGACAATGTCGTTAAAGTATAATTGAAATTTAATTCAGAATATAAATATGAGTGTTATTAAGGAATTGCAAGCAAGAAGTGGTTCGGTTTGTGAACTGTGTGGAGCTACTGATGATTTGAATGTTTATGAAGTGCCACCTGCCGCGAAAGAAGGAAGTGATAAATGTCTGTTGCTTTGTTCAACCTGTTCGGAACAATTGGATAATCCTGAAAAAGTTGATGTGAACCATTGGAGATGTTTAAATGATAGCATGTGGAGTGAGGTACCTGCTGTACAGGTGATGGCATGGCGTATGTTGAATCGTTTACGTTCTGAAGGTTGGCCTCAGGATTTGCTTGATATGCTTTATTTGGATGAAGAAACAATGGCATGGGCTCAGGCTACTGGCGAAGGCGAAAATGAAGAAGATAAAGTTAGACACCTGGATAGTAATGGCGCTCTTTTAGAGTCTGGCGATTCAGTTGTTCTAATCAAAGATTTAAATGTGAAAGGTGGCGGTTTTACAGCTAAGCGTGGGACACATGTTCGTAATATTTCATTGGTTTATGATAATGCTGAACAAATTGAAGGCCGTGTAAATGGTCAAATGATTGTTATCCTGACACAATATGTGAAGAAAGCTTAAGCTGATCACGATTTGATATAGAAAAACGAAATGGGTGACTATCTCGTTTTTTTTGATTTAATTGAAGGTAAAAAGCCACAAACAAGTATATGTTTGTGGCTTTTATTTTGATAAAATAAGAAGTGTTATTGCCTCGTAGTTCTATTTTTGTTGGTCAAGTTCCTGAAGTAAAATATCAACAGCTTTTCTTAATTGCTGATCCTTTCCCTGGCTAACTACATCGTAGTCATAAAGAACTTTATAGTCTGGTTCCAACTGTTTGTTTTCTAGGAAATCGCCTTCTGAATCCATATAACCAATTTGAGGGATCCCAAAATACATATTACCATTCATAAGGCTTTCCCACCAAACAGAAGTCATGGTACCGGCAACAGGTGCTCCAACTAACTTTCCAAGTCCCATTGTTTTGTAAACCCAGGGTGTGCCGTGTGCATTTGAGTAGTTGCCTTCACTCACCAACATAATGGATGGTTTCTTCCATCTTTTACGGGGTTGTTCGCCGATTTTTTGTCCTCGTGGCAATTGAGTTAGATACTTCTTTCCGCTGAAAAGAACTTCGATATCTTCGTGCATATGTCCACCACCATTATAACGTGTATCGATAACGATAGCTTCCATATTGTTGTAGCGACCCATTACTTCAGAGTAAAGCGTTCTAAAACTATTATCATTCATTCCTTTGATATGAACATAGCCAATGCGGCCGTTTGATACCAGTTCGGTTTCAGCTCGACGCTGCTTAATCCAACGCTCATACAATAGGTTATCGAATTTTCTTTTTGAGATTGGTTTAACCACTTCGTCCCAACGCTTTTTAGTTGTTGGGTTGTAAAAACTTAATAGGGTGTTTTTACCGCTTTTGTGATTTAAAAGGGGATAGTAATCCATTCCTTCAGTGATTTCAACGCCATCAATTTTCTCGATGATGCAAGCAATCGTTGCTTTTGATTTAGCTTTCTTAAGAGGCGATTTGTCAACAATTTCGGCAATTCTTAAACCTTTGCCCTTGTAGTTGTCGTCGAAGAAAACACCCAGATTCGCCGTTTTGTCTCCGTTTGGATATCTTGTCCAGGCACCGGCTCCGGTGTGAGAGGCATTTAGCTCACCCAAAAGTTCACTCAATAGTTCTGCAAAATCATATGAGTTGTTGATGTATGGAAGGAATCGCTTGTATTCCAGTTTGTATGCATCCCAATCGACCCCATGCATATCTACACGGTAAAATTTCTCTTTGGTTTGTCTCCATGCATGTTCGAATAGGTATTCGCGTTCGGCATCCTCATTCAAATTCATTTCAGCTTGGTAGCTGATATTTTTACGTTTGTTTCCAGCTGTTGCAATACGCATTAATCGACTTCCAGAACGTAAAAATATATATTTACCATCCTTCGTGATGCTCATATCAGAACTTGAACCGGAAAGCTTTAGAACTTTCTTGGTTTCATCTTCTTTAAAATTGTGCATCCAAAGGTCATAGCCATCTTCAAACTTACTTAAATAGTAAAGTTTATCACCTTTAGGTGTCATTACGGCATCAGAAAGATTTGATGAATTAATAGTTAAACGAGTGACGCGATCTTCATAATTATTTAGATCAATCTCAATGTCTTTAAGCTTTTTTTCATCCTTTTTCTTCTTTTTATCTTTCTTGTCGTCTTTTTTGTCAGCCTCGTTTTTTTCTTTGTCAAGAGCCTCTTGTAATTCGGCTTCTTCTTTGCTCATATTGAATTTGTCGAAAGCTTCCTGAGTAAAGAACATGGCAAATACATCGTTTTGAGAGCCCCAGCTTGCATGGTTGCGCATACCAAAACGATCAGAAAACCAGATCATGGCTTTGCCGCCCATAACCCACTTGGCATTACCGTCGATATAACCCGAGTTGGTTAAATCAGTTACCGTTTTATTGCCTTGTGCATCTATCAAGCCAATATCAGAATTCGGCCAACGTGTTTTGGCATTGTAGTCCATTAAAAACCACTTACCATCCGGAGACCATTCAAAATACAAGTCTTCATCGGTATAAGAATAGTTCCATTTGCCTTCCAATATGGTTCTGATCTTTTTGCTTTTTAAGTTGATAACCTGCAATTCTGTTCTGTTTGCTAAATAGGCCACTTCTTTTCCGTCAGGAGAAAAAACAGGGCGAAAAGTTTCATCTGTATTTGCAAGAATTTCGTCTTCTTCTAAAAGTGTAGAATGAGTGAAGTCGATTTCAGTCTCGTTTTTGATTCGTGTACGATACAGGTTCCAGCTTCCGTTTCGCTCACTGGCGTAAATCAAACTTTTACCATCAGGACTAAAACTGACACTGCGCTCTTGTTCGGGTGTGTTGGTAATACGTTTTGTTGTTGCATACTCAACTGATGTCACGAAAACTTCTCCACGCACAATAAAAGCGACTTCTTTTCCGTCAGGAGAAACCGACATTTCGGTTGCACCTGATGATTTTTTCAGGAACTCATTTTGGTAGGCGGTATGGTCAATTCTGATGTTTACATCTAGTTTTTTAGCCTCGTTGTTACCTGTTTGAGTATAAATCTCACCTCGGAAACCAAAACACAATGTGTTGTTTGCGCTTACTGATAAAAAGCGAACTGGGTTTTTACTGTATTTTGTGATTTGAGTTTTGTTGGTACCTCCATTAGCATCCATCTTCCAGATATTGAAAGAACCCGATTTTTCACTCAAATAATAAATTGCAGACTCGTCATTGTTGTAAACGGGTTGACGATCTTCGCCTTCGAATGTGCTAAGGAAATTGTGTTTTCCTGTTTTGACATCGAATTTGCGTATGTCGCGAGCAACTGATGATGTGTGATGTTTTCTCCAGGTGTTCTCTCCAGCTTTTTTGTCTGTGTATACCAGTTGAGTCATCTCTTTATTGTATCGAGCATCTTCGGCTGGAGTCGTTAATATTTGTTGTGGACGCCCTCCTTCTACTGATACGGCGTATAATTCAGTCAGATATCCCTTTGGAAACATGGCATTTTTATAATTGTCAGCAATTGCTGCAGTAAAAAGGACTGATTTGCCATCAGGAGTAAATGATGTTGGGATTTCTTTTGCCGAATTTGTTGTTAAGCGTTTGGGGGTTCCACCGTTAATCGACATTAGAAAAATGTCGAAATTGCCATTTCTTTCTGAAGCAAATGCAAGTTGTTTCCCATCTGGCGACCAAATTGCATTGTAATCGTAAGCAGGGTTTGAAGTCAAACGAATGGCTTCACCTCCTTTTGCATCTACCTTATATATGTCGCCCATATAATTGAATGCAACTGTTTTTCCATCAGGAGAGATACTCGGGTATCGCATCCATAGCGGATTTGTTTGAGCCCAACTACTAGCGCTTAGCAGTAATAAGCCGGCTCCAATCATTAATTTTTTTAAAATCATGGTCTTTTTTGAGTGTTAAAGGTTTTGTTGGTTTTCTGGTGTCTGGAATAATTGATGTATTCCTCGTTTGGCAAAGCTATCGACAAAAGAAAAATTATCAAATAGAGTATTCATTATTTTATCTTCAGATTTTGTCATTTTTTGAAGAGGGTGATTCTATGTGATTGTTGTTCAGATGCTTTATTCGCTAAGATATTGTTTTTTATATCTGTGCCTATAGTTTTTCGATAAACGAGTCATATATTAAGATGTAGTACGTGTTGTGATTTTTATTGAATCTTAGTCTTAAAGTGAATTTGCTTGTTGAGATATACTTATAGAGAAATCTTTTTGTTATACTGGCTTGAAAAAAAAAATATTGAAATTTTGATTCAGATTATCAGCGCTTTAGGCTTTAACTTGAAAAAAGTGGATCTTCGCATTAGGAAAGTTGAAATAAAAAGGTCTATATTTGCACTCGCTTTAAGAGAGAGGCGCTG
>NZ_SHKN01000007.1 GCF_004217115.1 Ancylomarina subtilis
TAAAAACCAAAACAAAATTGAAGTTTTTTTAAAGTTTTTTTTCGAAAGAAATCAAACTCCACTTCCTGTTATCATTACCAAATTTTTTAAGAACTTTTCGCTATCAAAGCGGCTGCAAATATAAGAAACTTAATTCTAATTCTGCAAATGTTCGATTCATTTTTTTTGATTTATTATTATCATCAAGAAAAAGCCGGAGATAAAAAATGAGAACCTGACACAAGATCAAAATTCTCAGCACTCCCGAATCGAGAGGTTGTTTAGTAGGTGTAAATAATCTTTTAAAAAAAATAAAAAATTCCTACGACCACCCTACCACTGCCTATAAAATACTACTAAACAACCATTTTATAAATCCACTCTCCGTTGAAAGTGGCTACAAATATAAGGGCAAAACCCTATTATTTCCAAACGTTTTTTAATAAAAAATCATCAATAAATCATATTCAATTGATTTATTGATGATTAATAATGAAATAAAATTCGAAATATTTTTATCTGGTCAATTTCCCCGTATTAAGGAGCTTATTTAGTCGCGCTAATTGATCCGAATCCCCCAACACAAAAAGTTGAAACTTTTGATCCAGTATAATATCTGGGGAAGGGTTATAAATATAGTTTCCCTCATCATCCTTTAAACCTATAATATTGGCTCCGGAAACATTTCTAACATTCAAATCAAGAATCGACTTACCGACAAAACAATTGGCAAGATTAGAACAGGAAACTTCTATAAGCTTAACACCCTTTATCGATTGGAGCAAAATTTTATCGACAAATTCAATAATATCAGGCTGGGCAACCAATTTAGCCATCTGCTGCCCACCAAGAAGATCAGGCATAATAACATTATTGGCACCAGCACGCTTAAGCTTATTATCAGACTGAAGCTTGGAAGATCGGGATATGATTCGAATATCAGGATTTAACTCTCTGGCTGTTAGACAAACGTAGACATTTGCGGCGTCATCAGGAATAGCCGTAATCAGCGCCTTGGCTTTTAAAATGTTTGCAGACGTTAAGATCTCTTCCAAAGTGGCATCCCCCTGAATAAACAATAGTTCAGGAATCATTCGTATTTTATCGATACTGGATTCCTTAGAATCAATCACTACAACCTGCTCACCATGATTAAGTAATTCGAGACTTGCCTGACGTCCGTTACGACCAAAACCACAAACGATAACATGATTGCTTAATTTCTCAATTTTTCTAGCCACTCTATAATCTTTTAAATTTCTACGAAAAACACCATCTAATATAAACCGGGTTACTGCTGAAACAATATAACCAAAAATACCAAAACTGGATAATATCAAGAATATTGTAAAAAGCTTTCCATTATCAGAAAGATCATGAACTTCTTTAAAACCAACAGTTGAAATGGTAATAACGGTCATGTATAATGCATCAATAAAATTGTAATCATCATTGAGATGCATGTAACCAACAGTTCCAATACTGATGACCACTAACATCAGAATCAGAGCGAAACTAAGTGTTTTAACATTTTCTTCCCAGACCTTACGTCCCTTTAATGCCATTGCTCGTTTTTATGTGAAAATTAAAAACTAATTTAATCAATCTTATCTAATCACAATAAGGAAAACTACATTTGTTCTGAACGAATAATTCGATTTCCCAATTCACACTCCAAACATCTATACGCGTTACAATATTCCGACTTCAAATGTAACAGAGATTGAGAATGATATGCTGACTTTAGTTGTATTCCTATTTCTTTCCAACCATTTACAATCCTATTCTTTTCGGATTTCAAGCTTTCAAGAATAAACAAAGCTCTATCAACATAAATTGGATTTCCAATTTCTTTACCATAGACAAATAATATGGGGACAATTGCATTAATAATTAAAACATCGACAGTTGCCTGGCCCAAAACTTTGGGCTTATAATCAGCTTTCTCTCCAAAACGATAATGCGTTAACCAATACTGAGAGGCTTCAACCTGCAATAAGGTGTGAAAATCTGCAACATTCTCTATTTGAATAATTTTTGAAAACAAGGACTGTGATTTGTAGATCAGATTAGCCAATTGTGCAATTCGGACTGTAGGAAAGTTTACCGGATGCAGTCGCATAAACTTCCATCGTCCCTTTTCAAGGGGCTTTAAGTCAAATTTGTTTCTCAGAAAATTGTATTCCGCTTGCAGTTTGGAGTAATAGGGATCGCTTAAATTAGAATCATGAAGAAAACCTGCCTGACCGAATAAAATCGCCTCCAACTGCAGAGGAGAATTCTTCTGCTTGGCAAGAATTTTCAAGGGAATTGATCGAGCCAGTTGCTCAAAAGGATCGGCATTAAGTTTCATCCCAAAATAACGAGCCAAAACCTGATAAAACGTTTCTTCCCAGGAATTGGAATTTTGGTGATACATCTGCTTAATGCCCACAGCTTTTCGCTCCAATCGTTCCAGCAACATCCTATCGAGCCAATGACTTACAAAAAAATTATTCAACTTGGGAATATCCCTTTGACAAGGAATCCACAACTGAGAAGACATTAAAGATTGGTATCTATCCAGATATTGCTCAGATATCTCCAACTTAAGACAAGGCAAAAGTCTACCATTAGATAAAACGACATCAACATCATTTTCATAAACAACATGCAGTATGACATTGTTGTATGCGGCATCACTATCGTGATGATGTTTGTACCAATCAGAAGATTTTAAATGAATTTCAACATTCCCAACCCAAAGCAAACCATCAATTTCAATTCGAGCTTCAAAGAAATCCGGCCCCGAATCTCTATTCAACCGTCCCGTATCTATCAGACACAATCGATGTCCTTGATCAGAGAATAAGTTTTGATCATCAAAAAGACGATAAGTCCAGATGTAGTGTAGGAAATCCTCATTCATAAAAACAAATTCTAAGTTGTCAAAATAGAATACTAAATTTATGATATGATTTCTAAGAATACAACAAAAAAAGCGATGATCTTAAGATCATCGCTCCTTTATCTTCTTAATATCAAGATTATAAAATCCCTTTAGCATCCATCAAGTCTGCCATTTCTTCCTGAAGTTCAAGTGCTTTTTCGCGAGCCACTTCTGCAAATTTTGGTGTTGAATCTGCATAGATAATCCCTCGGGATGAGTTAACCAATAAACCACAATGATCATTCATTCCATATTTTGCAACTTCCTGCAAACTACCACCCTGAGCGCCTACGCCCGGAACCAATAGGAAATGATTGGGAGCAATCTTACGAATATCAGACAACATTTCTGCTTTCGTAGCACCTACTACATACATCATATTATCCTGAGAACCCCACTCTTGTGATTTCTCAAGAACTTTTTCGAACAATTTCTGCTCACCTTCTTGAAAGAATTGAAAATCGAAAGCCCCCTTATTAGATGTCAATGCCAATAGAATTACCCACTTGTCTTTATATGAAAGAAAAGGCGTAACCGAATCTTCACCCATATATGGCGCAACCGTAATCGAATCAAAAGGCATATTCTCTAAAAATGCACTGGCATACATTTTCGAGGTATTACCAATATCACCGCGCTTAGCATCAGCAATTAGAAAGACTTCAGGATAATTTTCCTTAATGTAACAAACAGTCTTCTCAAGAGAAAGCCATCCTTTTGCCCCTTTACACTCGTAAAAAGCAATATTGGGCTTGTAAGCGACAACCAAATGAGCTGTTGCATCAACAATGGCTTTGTTGAATTCAAAAATTGGATCTTCTTCTTTTAGTAAATGTTCCGGAATCTTTTTCTCATCTGTATCCAAACCAACACATAAGAAGGACTTCTTTAATTTGATTTGCTCGAATAAAGCTTGATAGTTCATTTGTTATTTATTTAATGGTTGTTTGTATTTCTTATTAATGATGATCCATTAAAATGAGATCAAAAAAAAGGCAGTAGTTAAAAACCACTGCCAAATATTATTATAAACCACTTTCCTTAAGTCGCTCTGCATTCTCCTCAACCTGAAGTTTATCGATAATCTCCTGAATATCGCCATCCATAATTGCACTCAAATTATACAGAGTCAAGTTAATTCTATGATCGGTAACTCGACCTTGTGGGTAATTGTATGTTCTAATTTTAGCCGAACGGTCTCCTGTTGACACCATCGTCTTACGTTTTGATGAAATCTCATCAAGATACTTTTGGTGCTCCATCGCATAAATACGAGAACGCAACTCAATCATCGCCTTAGCTAAGTTCTTAAGCTGAGATTTTTGATCCTGACAAGTCACCACAATACCCGTTGGGATGTGAGTCAAACGAATTGCAGAATAGGTTGTATTTACCGACTGTCCTCCAGGTCCTGAAGAACAATAAGTATCCTTACGGATATCGCTTTCTTTTACATCAATATCAAACTCTTCAGCTTCTGGTAAAACCGCTACCGATGCCGCACTGGTATGCACACGACCTTGTGTTTCTGTTTGAGGCACACGCTGAACACGGTGTACACCTGATTCATATTTCAGAACACCATAAACATTAGCTCCTGTCACATTCAGCACCACCTCTTTGTATCCTCCAGAAGTTCCTTCGCTGCACGAAGACATAGATACCTTCCAACCTTTACTCTCACAGAATTTGGTATACATTCTATATAAATCCCCTGCAAAAATACTCGCTTCATCTCCACCAGCACCCGCACGGATTTCAAGAATTGCATTTTTTGAATCTTCAGGATCGGCAGGAACTAAAAGCAATTTAATATTTTGCTCCATCTCCGGTAATCTTTCCTCAAGCTCTTCCAATTCCATTTTTGCCATTTCACGCAATTCCTCATCGCTCTCTGTGGCTAATATTTCTTTTGATTCGGCAATAGTCTCAAGTGCATTTCTATATTCTCTTGCAGCAGAATCAACCAAATCCAATTCTTTATATTCTTTGCTCAACTTAACAAAGCGTTTCATATCACCCATAACCTCAGGATCGGTAATCAATTGACTCACCTCCTTAAAGCGGATAAAAACACCTTCCAGTTTACTTAGTAACACATTATCGCTCATTCCTATAATCTCTTAAAATTTGCACAAAATTAGGAAAATAAAATCACATTAATCGATTTGCACCTTATTATTAAAACAATTCAACCAATTAATATATCATAATAATAATAAACTAAGGACTCTATCTAAATTCTCTAAACTTTATCCAAGCATAATGAAGTCGCTTGAATTATAAATACAAAGAAGCCGATCATCCATCAATGGGATGATCGGCTCATATTATAAATTCTATTTAATATTCGAATTGCCCGAATTCACTTTTAATCGTCAACTTCTTACTGTCAGAAGCTTCAACTCGCCCAACAATTTTCGCATCTACATTAAAACTTTTCGAAATTTCGATAATATCATTTGCAATTTCAGCAGGCACATAAAACTCATAGCGGTGTCCCATATTGAATACCTTATACATCTCATCCCATGAGGTTCCACTTTGCTCCTTAATCAACTTAAATAAGGGTGGCACATCAAATAGGTTATCTTTTACGATATGAAGATTGTCGACAAAATGAAGAACTTTTGTTTGAGCTCCACCTGAACAATGAATCATACCATGAATTTGAGAACGATACTTATCTAAAGCTACTTTTACAATAGGAGCAAAAGTACGGGTTGCTGACAAAACTAATTTTCCAGCATCCAATTCTGTGCCTTCAACGGCATCAGTTAATTTACAATTCCCTGAATAAACCAAGTTTTCAGGGACTGATCCATCAAAACTTTCAGGATATTTTTCTGCAAGATATTTTGAGAATACATCATGACGAGCAGAAGTCAATCCATTCGACCCCATACCCCCATTATAGCTTTCTTCGTATGTCGCTTGACCAAATGAAGATAAACCAACAATGACATCACCCGCTTGAATCTTTTCATTGGTAATAACATCTTTGCGTTTCATTCGACAAGTTACAGTTGAATCCACAATGATCGTACGAACCAAGTCACCCACATCAGCCGTTTCACCACCAGTTGAATAAATATTCACCCCTAAATCGCGATACTCTGCAAGCAATTCTTCTGTTCCATTAATAATTTCAGAAATAACTTCACCTGGGATCAGGTTTTTATTGCGACCAATAGTCGACGAAAGTAGAATATTATCGACAGCTCCTACACAAAGTAAATCATCAAGATTCATGATAATCGCATCCTGAGCAATCCCCTTCCAAACGGATAAATCACCCGTTTCTTTCCAATACATATAAGCCAGAGACGATTTTGTTCCTGCTCCGTCAGCATGCATGATATTACAATATTCTTCATCTCCAGTAAGGTAATCAGGAATTACCTTACAAAAAGCCTTTGGATAAAGCCCTTTATCAATATTCTTTATTGCATTATGCACATCTTCCTTCGATGCGGAAACGCCTCTTAAGTTGTATCTTTCGTCTTTTCTCATGGTTGGATAGTAGTAAAAAAAGCGCCCTGCATGGCAGAACGCTTTTGTTATTTTTTTGCCGTCGTAAAGTTAGTATTTTTTCCCTTTAACGAAAGCCCTATTCCTCAACTATCTCTTCGATCTTTTTGATCTGTCAAATCTTGACTTTGACTTCTTATCAATTCTCTTTATTTTGATTTCTGTTCTTCTGTTCATTTGAAGGGCAACCTGCTTCTGCTCATCCGTACTTAATCCGTCAATAAATTCTTTACTCAAAACATCACCCACTTTTAAGAATGGATATTTATCTTGTCCTTCTTGTTTTACAACCCAAGGCTTGTTTTCCCCATAGCTCAAAGCCTTCAGTCGAGCTGAATCAACCCCTTCGTCAACCAAATAATCAACACAAACCTGTGCTCTCAATTTCGAAATACTATCGTTCACCTGTTCATTGCCTACAAAATCAGTATGCGAACTCAGTTCTATCAGAATATCAGAATGCGTTTTCATTGTTTCAACTAAATCGTTCAAAGCCTCCTTTGCCTCATCAGTCAAAACCCACTCATTAAATCCAAACAAAACGTTCTTCAATCGGATTGGAACCCCAACTCCTTTAAGCTCAAAGTTCAAATCGACATTCAACTTTTCATCCATATTTCCAGCATCGATAACTTTCTTTTCGGTAAGAAAATCATCCCCCGAAACGGTCACTGTATATTTTGTATCAGCATGAATTGGTAATTTAAACTCACCCTTTTCTCCCAAACTGATATTCGATTTCTCTCCTTTATCTGATTCAACTTGCACACGAACTCTCTTACCGACTAAACCCTCGTCAAAATGAATTTTACCTTCTGCTATTTCTATAATCGTAGGATCAATCTCAAGCTTCTCAAAAGAAAAGATATCATCATTCCCCTTATTTCTAGATGATGCAAAAAGTCCCTTATTCCGACCTGACTGAAAAACAATACTAAAATCGTCAGCTTCAGAATTTATAGGATATTTCATATTCTCAACATCCCATACTTGTCCTCTGGGTTTAGCAACATACAAATCAAGACCTCCCATTCCGTCTAACCTATCGGATGCAAAATACAACATCCCGTTATCGCGGATATATGGGAACAGTTCATCCCTATCAGTATTAATATCTGACCCCATATTAATTGGACTTCCCCAACTTCCACCTTCCGACTTCACCATCCATATATCATTTCCACCATAACCCCCTGCCATATCCGATGCAAAATAAAGCGTTTCACCATCTGCCGAAATCGAAGGATGTCCAACTGATAGTGAATCAGGAACCAAATCTACTTTCTGCAAACCAGCCCATTCGTCTCCTTGCATCGCTACGCGATAAATCTTTGTCCCTTGGTCTTCTCCATCTACTTTCCTTGAAGATGTAAAGTACAACACATTCCTTTCAAGATCGATACATGCAGCCCCATCATTCAGGACAGAATTTACACTATCGCCTAATCTTACAGGTCTTTGCCATGCGAATTCGTCCTTAAATACCGTTTTCACATCAACAACCCGACCTCTTTTATTCTTAACATCCCGCTTAATCTCATTGGTATATTCTGAACGAAAAAGATTAGAATACTTATCACCTGTAACCCCATCTTTCTTAATTCCCAAACCACCTTTTCGGGTACTGGTAAAAACGATAATATTTGTATCTCCACTCAAATACAATGGTGCAAATTCGCTCGCTCGTGTATTAAGCATATCCATCGGACGAACCTTATAAGCTTGAGGGTTCTCTTTCCACTCCTTCAGTTTCTCAAAAACGCTAACCAATCTTTCCTCATCCCCTCTCAAATTTTCGGGCACATAATCCTTGTAAATGGCAAAAGTTTCTTCAGCATCCTCAACATCTCCATTCTTTATCTCTACCTGAGCCAAATGAATCAAAGCCTCCGGAAAAGAATCTCTTCTTCGAACAGCTTTTTTATACCAACCAGCCGCTTTTCTGAGCTCATTAATTTGTTCGAAACTAAGTCCCGCCTTATATGCCACATCTGATCTGAAATCATGATCTTTTGATTTGTTATAAGCCTTATCAAAATACGACTGTGCTTTATAATATTGGCCCTTATCAAACATTGCATCGCCTTTTCGGGCGTAATATTTGGGCGAACAGGCAATATTAAGTAGCAAACAAAGACTTAAACTAGCTCCGATTAAAATCCTCATATTAAAATGGTATAGATTATTCAAATTATAACTTAAACGTCCAATTTAGGAAATCCTGATAAAGATACAAAAGCAGACAAGCTTTTCACTCAGATCAGAAGTATTAATATTGATAAACACAATCAATCTCCTTTTTATTGTCTCAAACCGAGAAGAGAATGCATTTTTTACAAAAATAAAAAGAGAGCCCCAATGTGGAGCTCTCTCTTTTTTATCAATTATCTTAATACAATGGTCCTAAAGACCACTCTAATTATTAAATAATAATTCTCTATACTTAGGCAATGGCCACATTTCATTATCAACCACCAACTCCAGTTTATCGATATGGTATCTGATCTCTTCTAAATAATGACAAACTTTCTTGTCGTAAGCAAAAGCCGATTCCCTTATATCCTCAATAAGGTTACACTCTTTACGTGCATCCACCATTTCAACAACCTTAGCTTTAATAGCAGAAATATGAGATGATATTTGTTTAATCAACTCTTTTCTGGCCCCAGCCAATTCATCAAACTCACTGTTGGTGAAGATATCTCTTAAACCTTGAACATTCTGTATCAATTTTGTCTGATAAGCCACGGCAACCGGAACGATGTGGTTAATAGCCAAATCACCAAGAACTCGAGATTCAATCTGGATTTTCTTTGTAAACTTCTCCATCTCGACTTCAACACGAGCTTCCAGTTCTTTTTCAGTCATCACCCCACTACCGACAAGCGCCTTTTTCGATTCAAGATCCAAATATTTAGATATAGACTCAGGTACGCTTGTAATATTGGTTAGTCCTCTTTTTTCAGCTTCTTTAACCCAATCACCAGAATAACCATCACCATTAAAACGAATTGGTTTTGATTCGATAATCAATTTCTTCATCACCTGAAAAATAGCCTCATCTTTCTTAATTCCCTCTTCAATTAAGAAGTCAACCGAAGCTTTAAATTCATTTAACTGAACAGCAACTGCAGCATTCAAAGCTGTCATAGCTGCAGCATTATTCGAACTAGAACCTACAGCACGGAATTCGAATCGATTTCCTGTAAAAGCAAAAGGAGATGTACGGTTACGATCCGTGTTATCCAAAATAATCTCAGGAATACGACCAATACCCAATTTCAATGCCGTCTTCTCATCCGGGGTCATCTTTCTTTCTCCAACTTCCTCAACAATCATATCCAACATCTTAGAAACTTCGTCACCCAAGAATACTGAAATAATTGAAGGAGGTGCCTCATTTGCTCCCAAACGATGGCTGTTAGAGGCTGTTAAAATTGATGCACGCAACAAATCCTGATTCTTATATACAGCCATCAAAGTATTCACAACAAAACAAAGAAACTGAATATTCCCTTTAGGATTTTTACCAGGAGCTAAAAGCACAACCCCTGTATCGGTTCCCAATGACCAGTTATTGTGTTTCCCTGAACCATTTATCCCGGCAAAAGGTTTTTCATGAAACAAAACTCTGAATTTATGATGGCGAGCAACCTTCTTCATCACATCCATCAACAACTGATTGTGATCATTTGCCAAGTTCGCTTCCTCATAAATTGGAGCCAACTCGAACTGACTTGGAGCCACCTCGTTATGACGTGTCTTAACTGGAATCCCCAGTTTATGACATTCCAATTCAAGCTCCATCATAAAATTAGTCACACGCTCAGGAATCGAACCAAAGTAGTGATCATCCAATTGCTGATCTTTCGACGAAGAGTGCCCCATAAGCGTACGCCCTGTCAAAGCCAAATCCGGACGAGCCTGATACAAAGCCTCATCTATTAAGAAATATTCCTGCTCCCACCCCAAATTGGTGTGTACCTTAGTGACATTCTTATCGAAATACTGACAAACACCTACAGCAGCTTCATCAACAGCTGCCAGAGCTTTTAACAGTGGTGTTTTATAATCAAGAGCTTCTCCGGTATAGGAAATAAAGACAGTAGGGATACAAAGAGTTGTCCCCACAATAAAGGCTGGCGAAGAAACATCCCAAGCCGTATAACCTCGGGCTTCAAATGTCTGACGGATTCCTCCTGAAGGGAAAGATGATGCATCTGGTTCTTGCTGTGTAAGCAAATCGCCTGAAAAATTTTCAATCATATGACCACCATCACCGTAGTCGATAAAACCATCGTGCTTTTCAGCAGTTCCATCTGTTAATGGCTGAAACCAATGCGTGTAGTGCGTAACGCCATTCTCAATTGCCCAGGCTTTCATCCCTGCAGCAACACCCGAAGCCATTTTTCTGTCAATCGCGCCACCATTCTGATTAGCGTCAATCACAGCCTTAAATGCTTCTTTAGATAAATACTTTCTCATAGAGTCTGTATTGAATACAAGATCTCCATAATAATCGGTCACCTTATTTGAAGGCAAATGCACTTCTTTAGGAACTCTTGACAAAAGCTCTGTTAAAGCTTGAAAACGAATAGTGGACATGGTTATTTGGTATATAAGTTAGAGAAAGGGGGTAACTGTTTAAAAAAACACTTTTTCAGAGATACCCCCCCGTAATTCATAATGCAAAGATGAGAAAAATATTTTATTTCTCAAAACATACCTATTAAATTAGGGGTTGATTTACAAATTATGCACAACAAATAACAATCACCCCTGTAAAAACAGGGGGTGGTAATTAAAAATTTAATATTAGGGGAAAAATCAATTTCAACAAAAGCTGCATGCATCTGTTTAGCATGTCTACTAATAGTTATTAGGGATCTTCTTAGCATTCTTCATAAGATAATCCCTAACATCCGATTTTGATGAAATCAATTCATAGAACTCAGAAATATAGGCTAACAATTTAAGACGATTATTATTCTCGAGATAGGTAAAGTCAGAAATAAGAGAATACAATTCATCTTTGTGCTCCTTAAATTCTTCAAATGCAGTTTCAAATTCTTCTTTGGTCCATTGGTAGCTTTTATAACGCCTTTGATATTTTGCATCCAAGTCAATCTGAGGATCAGGCACAAAATACTCGTGACCAACCAGAGCACACCAGTCAAAATCATAAGGAACAGCTACAGGCAGGCTGTTTTCGTCAACTGACATCAGATCGATATTATGCAAACGAGACACATCCCAGTCACAATTACCAACCATATACTGGAATAAAGACAAAACCAACATATTCTTACGGAGAACCTGGTATTGTTTTATATTTCGAAATTTTAAAGAATGACGCCCTATCCGCTTTGCCAAGTGCAATTTATCCTCAACAAAAAAACCAAAACGCTGAAGCGTATCCAGCTTATTCGTATCTATAAAATTGACTCTTGCCAAACGAACCCGATAACTGTAGTCCGTAAAGACATTATACATCTTATAGACCAAAAACTCTTCAAGGGTGTGCAATTCATAATCTTTCTTGAAATTTTGACAATGACTCACATATTTAAGCTTATTTTGACCTTGAAAAATTGTTCCATCTGCTTTTTTTGCATGGAACTTAAAGCGTAAAGGCGGAAAATCACAGGTTTGTTTCCGAAGACGAAAGCCTCCTCTTGGTTTCAACTTAATGGCCATATTTGCAAACGCACAAGATGGATTTTTTACGGTCAAACTGGCATTATGAAACACTCTATTCTCTGAAACATCTGCAAAAAGACTTTCAAAATCAGTTTTAAGATCAATCTCCAAAAGCACCTCATTATCAAACAGACCAACCAAACTCAGACTATCCTGAGTCTGAACACGAGCAAAAGCATGCATGCCAGACACCATCACAAACAACAAAATTATCAAACGCCTCATTGTCTTTACTTAAATCTAATTTAAAAAAAGAAAGAAGTCGAATCTGCTACTTTATATACTCCTTCTCTCCATCTAACAAACAGCGATAAAAATGATCGCCAACTATTAATAATATTTGTGGTCGGAATTGTAGATATCCCATTGGAACATTAAGGGCACATATTTTTTTCTGGTAGAAAAACTTGATCTCATCAAGTTCGGTATGACCAAACATGATCTGTTTCGCACCATAAAAACTTAAAACCTCATCCAGTTCCTTATCTGTTATTCTAGAATAATACCTCGACTCTCTCATATAACCCCGATACCACAATGGGTTTCCTGGAAAATAAATCTTTTGCTTCAATTCTTTAGCCGACATGCTTCTGGCATTGAGCAAACTGTATCGAATATCCTCGTTAATTTGATCTATCGATAAATTCTTTTCAACCACATCATGTGATAAACCGCCATGAACAAAAAGCTTATCATTTATTTTTATTACTGAATTCAAAGATCTCAACCAACGTCCCATATCTGTATTTTCAGCAAAAAAATTATAATAATTCGTTAGCAAACGCTTACTCATATTCCGATACTTACCCGATATATACCGGGTATCATTCATCAATATCATCACCTCATGATTTCCCAATATCAGATGAACACACCCTCCTTGTTCCTGCGCTTTTCGAGATAATATTTGAATAAAATATAAGGCTTCAGTCACCTGATCTCCTCTATCAAAAATATCGCCAACAAAAACAAGATGATTCTTACCAAACTGCCAATTGCCTTTTTTATCAATAACCTGATTGGCAATCAAAAGCGTCTTCATTGTATCAAATTCACCATGAACATCGCCCACAACCATGATTGAATCGACCCCTGAATATTCAGCCTTAGGCGAGACAATTTTCTTTTTCTTAAGCCAATATCGATTTCTATCACCGTATAAGCCCTTAAACAGGATCGAATCTTTCTTAATCTTTACAAGCTTTTCTTTAACATCTATTGAGTTCTCTGCATGTTTGTGCGAAACATACCAGACCTTAACCCTATCATCTGACAACCAAAAGAAATGCGGACCATCTACATAATTGGGCAGATTAATCTTATCCACATCACCTTTAAATATTTTATCATAGGAAGAAAACGCACCTGAGTCCAATCGTTTTTTCTTCTGGGCCTGAGAAACACAAACACACAAAAAAACAGATAAAAACAGAACAAATCCTTTTATCCTAAAAGATGGCTTGATCAACCAGGCAATATTTATCAATACCGATACCAAAATAAGCAACATTCTCTAATCCAAACAAATATAAAAAGTCTCATACCAAACAAGGTGTTCACTATAGATACACTAGTGTTCATTAACGCACAACAAAAATAAATTGAGCTCTGATCTTTAAAGAGAAACAACCTTTTGCAAGATAGTCGCTCCCAAATTAAGATGCCCCTTCTTTTGTACAATAGTCCAACCTCGTCTTTTCAATTCTTTTGCAATAGCAGCATTTATCATGCCATGCCCTACCAAGATAGCAGTTTCTTCCTGATTAGCAAGCTTTTCTAAATTATCAGTCGAAAAAACAACTCGTTCTTTAGCTTTTTTGAAACTCTCTATGCCCTGATGATTAAAACCCAAAACCCAGGAAATACGACTGATCCCTTTCCACAAATCCAATGGTATTTTTATAATAGAACTGGCATTTACAATCTTCAATTCAAACTCTCTAAACACACTATCGGATACAACCGGATAAGAATTCCCAAATAAACTCAAGGCAGTTTCTTGTGACCGTGGCAAGGAAGAACAATAGATTTGGTGAGGTTTAGTTAATGCGATATTCACATAACCTGAAGGGAACTCACAAACCGGAGCCCTGTTATAATTCTCGAGATAATTCTGCGCTTGATCAGCAGAACAAAAGAACTTCTTTTTCAAATTGGGTTTTGCATGTCGAATCAGATAAATCTGAAGAATCCGCTCCCCCTTCTTCTTAAACTGATCTTGAAGATGCGCATCAATGTCTTGAACTGTAGTAAAAGGCAAATTCGTCTCAGCCTGTTGAGCAAATAGAGCCACAGTTGAAATTTGAAGAAAAAACACAATTTGAAACAGATATTTCAGCATACCCGAAAATAATAAATCTAAGCGAGATTACGTATTAAAAACAAATCACCCGACCTCCTCAGGAATAACAATCTTAAATTTCTGCAGCCTCCTGTGCAATGCATTCCAGTTTAAATTAAGAAGTTGGGATGCTTTCGTTTTATTATAACCACACTCTTTCAAGGCTCGCACAATAATATCCCGTTCGATCAAACCCAGATCAAAACTATTGATAATAGCAACCTGCTCATCTTTCTGAGCAATAACCGAAGGGAAGTGATCCAAATTTAAAGTATCTCCTTCACAAAGAATAACAGCTCTTTCAATCAGGTTCGACAACTCTTGTGTGTTCCCTGGAAAATCATACTCTACCAGCTTACTCTCTGCAAACACATCGAACCCATGAATGACTTTACGCATTTTTTCTGAAAAGTGACGGATAAAATAATTCATCAATAGGGGAATATCTTCCCGTCTTTCTCGAAGTGGAGGTATATTCAAATTATATCCAGTTAGTTTCTGAAGCAAGTCGGAACGCAAAGTATTCTTCGCTTTTAAACCATCTAAATCAACCGAACAGGCTGTAATTATACGAGCATCAACCCCCTCATATCTTCTTGACCCAATCTTGCAGTATCTTCTATTTTGAAGTACCGAATTCAACTTGGTTTGCTGATAAATTGACAGATCAACAATCTCATCAAAAAAAAGACTTCCACCTTTAGCAATCTCAAACCAACCCAATTCATCTTTTCGAGCCTCCTTTACAACTGCTTTATCATAGCCAAAAAATCGTGTCTCAAACATGGCGTCAGTCACAGCAGCCATATTAACAGCCGCAAAATGTTTCTTACGCCTACAACTTAAGTTATGAATCTTGCGAGCAATAGAATCTTTATACAAGCCAATTTCACCCGTTATAATCACAGAAATAGAATCATCCTTGGCCAATTCCTCAATTTGAGACTGAACATATTGCATTGATTCACTACAATAGAGTAAACCTACCGAATCTTGCCCATTAAGTTTCCTGGTTAGAAAAGAATTCCGCTGCTCCACTTCCCAGCTTTTCTTTTTCAAGGAAAGAAAATTCTTAGTCCGTTCTATTGATATTTTCAGAGTTGTGTAATCAAAAGGCTTTGGTAAAAAATCAATAACTCCGGCATCGAAAGCATCAACAATATACTGTTCCTCAATCCCTCCACTAATCATGATAACATCTGTTCCGGGATGAAGAGCTTTTATATTCTTCACAACCTCAATACCATTTGTTTCTGGCAGATTGTAATCACAAATTAAAACATCTATTCTTTCTTCAGATAGCAAATCAAAAGCATCAGTTGGGCATAATGCCGTAAAGACAATAAAATCTTTTTCCAGCCTTTGAGATGCAAGCTTCAAATAAAGAGGATTATCATCAAGAATCAGTATTCTTAATTTACTAGTCATGCGATTTCGTTATCAGGATTAGTTTCAATAGAAGAATCTACAGCAAACCATAGATTTATAGGTACATAATTAATTTAATCTCTCAAAAAACAGAATAACTAAATTACAACTTTTATAAATCAATCACCTAATTTTTAACACTTAAAGTTTAAACTTTACAACATAAAACTAAAACTTTCTAATACATAACAATAAACCAAGTATAGGAAATGATGGGGTACAAAAAAAGCCGATCGATAGATCGGCTTCTTGGGTGGTGCCACCTGGAATCGAACCAGGGACACATGGATTTTCAGTCCATTGCTCTACCAACTGAGCTATGGCACCCAATGGGATTCAAAAAATAATAAGTGGTACCACCTGGAATCGAACCAGGGACACATGGATTTTCAGTCCATTGCTCTACCAACTGAGCTATGGTACCCTATTATAATTTGTGATCAAGTTTTAAGTGTGGTGCCACCTGGAATCGAACCAGGGACACATGGATTTTCAGTCCATTGCTCTACCAACTGAGCTATGGCACCGCTTTACTTGAGCGACACAAAAGTAAGCAAAAAATTATCGCCTCCAAATAAATTCTTGAAAATAAACGGGTATTTTAATCGATATATAAAGTTCTTATTACCTTTGCAGCCTAATAAAACTTCATATGCTTTTCGAAACTCACACATTATCAAATGGTATCCGTTTAATTCATCGCCAAGTGGATCAAAAAGTGGCCCACTGTGGAATCATTCTAAATACTGGTTCCCGTGATGAAACTGATGCTGAATGGGGGCTTGCTCACTTTATTGAGCATGTTATTTTCAAAGGAACGAGCAAACGTAAGGCCTATCATATCTTAAACAGAATGGAAGATGTGGGTGGAGAACTCAATGCTTACACCACAAAAGAAGAGACTTGTATTTACGCAACATTTCTGGATAAGGATTATAAACGCGCTTTGGAATTAATTAGCGATATCAGTTTTAACTCAACCTTCCCTGAAAAAGAATTAGAAAAGGAGAAAGAAGTTGTTTTGGATGAGATTAACTCTTATAAGGACAGCCCTTCGGAATTGATTTTTGATGATTTTGAGGATTTAATATTCAAACACCATCCTATTGGGCGAAATATTTTGGGAACACCTGAAAACATCAAAAAGTTTAAAAAAGGAAATATCCAGAACTTTATCAAGAACAACTACCACACCGACCAAATGGTTATTTCGTCAGTTGGAAACATTTCTTTTAAGAAATTGGTTAAAATGGTAGACACCTTCTTTGGATCTATTCCGGAAAACATACGCACAAACAAGAGAGTAAAACCACAAATATACAAGCCCAGAACACTGGTTGTAGAAAAGAATACACACCAGCGTCATTGCATTTTAGGAAACATTGCCTACGACTTAAACGATGACAAACGCATTCCCCTATCTCTTTTAACCAATCTTTTGGGAGGACCGGGAATGAATTCACGTTTGAATTTAAGCCTGAGAGAAAGACATGGCTTAGCCTATAATATCGAATCGAACTATTCACCTTATGTTGATACCGGTGTTGTCAGCATTTATTTCGGCACCGACAAAGGTTATCTGGACAAATGCCTGTCTCTTATCTATAAGGAAATGGATTTGCTCTGCACAAAAAAACTCGGAGCAATGCAATTAAAACGTGCCAAGAACCAGATTCTTGGTCAGATTGCTATTTCCTGTGAAAACAACGAAAACTTGATGCTCAGCGTTGGGAAAAGCTATCTCCTTTACGACAAAATCGATTCTCAACAAGTTATTTACGATAAAATCGAAAGCATTACTGCAGAAGAACTCCTTGAAGTATCAAACGAGATATTAAACAAAGACAATTTGACCACTTTGATGTATAAATAATGATAGAAGTAAATAAAGAACTGGAAGACTATATACTCAGACATTCTGAAAACGAAGAGCAGATACTAAAAGATCTCAATAGAGAAACTCACCTGAAAATGCTTCGTCCAAGAATGCTTTCGGGACACTTACAAGGCAAATTTCTAAAGATGATCTGCCAGCTTCAAAATCCCAAACGTATTCTGGAAATAGGAACCTATACGGGCTACTCTGCCATATCAATGGCGATGGGCACATCTTCCGATTGCGAAATACATACCATTGACTGCAACGATGAGCTTGAACAGTTCACAAGGAATTTTTTCAATCGGTCAGGTTACGAAGATCGAATTACATTTCATATCGGTCAGGCATTAGATATTATCCCTCAGCTTGATGAAAAATTCGATTTGGTTTTTATCGATGCCGACAAGCGTCAGTATGTTGAGTATTACGAAGCCATCATGCCACGTCTAAACCAGGGCGCCTTTATCTTAGCCGATGATGTTCTATGGGATGGCAAGGTTTTGGAAGATATCGACCCCAATGACAAACAAACTCAAGGCATTTTAAATTTCAACAAACATATTCAAAACGACGATCGGGTGGAAAATCTAATACTTCCTATTCGTCACGGTCTGATGATGATCCGAAAAAAATAAATCGATTAAAATAAGATTAAGAAAGTTCCTGAATGAGTTGTACTCATTTTGGAACTTTTTTTTATTTCACCCCATCAATTGGTCACTACAACAAGTCGTTTTTTACCATCCATTTTAACTGTGATCGGTTTCTTAAACCTCACATGCTTAATGGCACCATCAGACTCAATCAGTTCTTGTTTCCTAAGAATATCGTATTCGATGTGCGACATTTCAGAATGGTGATAAACCGAGCAATACCCAATATTCATTGATGTGACATTATGAAAGAAGTGTGAGCCCGAAGAAGCCTCAAGCGGGTAATCTTTATAACTCGTTTCAACTATAAGCTTGGATCTGGAGATATCTTTCCATTGTACCGGAATACCAATCCATTGATCGCGAGTTCCCCATCGCCCTGGCCCAATCAGAATATAATACCGATCTTTATTTGCCATTTTTTGATTTATCGCGGCAATTTTATCTGCAATTTCTACTGTCATATCTTTTTTAAACAAATCGGGATCGATAAAAATAACATCTCTGATTCCTTCAACCAGGCCATTTCCCATTCCTGCATCTGAAAACACCAGGCTTTCTGAAGGGTTGACGGTATCCAAATCGATATTATAATCGTCGGCACCTGCCACCAATGGTTTTATTTGCAAGATATAAAAAGACGATTTCCCCTCTTCATCCCTATTTAAATCGACAGAAAATTCGATCTCAACAGCAGCTCCCATCGCTTCTTCTATAATCTCCAACAAGGTTCGAATTGTTTTAGCTAATGGGATATAATCGTATTTCAAAATATTGGCAAAATTTACAATTCGAGGCCCATACTTATCCAAACCAGGACTGATTGTGTCATTTTCAGCATCATACACAGAAGCACAGTGCGTTAAAGTTCCATGATCTTCGGCATCATCAATATCCAATCGAATAAGTCCAGCCGTATCCCCTTCCAGCAAATTCAATTCTTTTTTCCTAAGATTTACGGCATAAAATTCAGTCTGAGAATTCTTAAACTGATCTTTAGCTGTATTATTTTCACTTGCCGGAAAGGCAGGCGAAAAACGATACGCTTTTTCTCCATCAACCACATACTTCCCCAAACCGACTGCCAAAACAGCAAACCCTTCCTCAGGTTTCATATGTCCGTAAGGATAATAATTATAGGATTGAGCAACACCACTCATATGCGGATAAAAATAATCGCCATAAACATTGCCAACAACTTCCTGAATAATGATACCCATCATCTCCTCATCAACCGAATAATTATTCCCATGAATGCTGGTTTGGGATTCATTCGAAAAAACAGATGCATAAACCAATTTTATCGCATCCAAAACTTGTTGCAAGCGAATATTTAAATCCGGATTACTATTGGGTAGTAAATATGTCTGAAAAATTCCGGCAACCGGCTGCTGAAGAGAATCCTCAAACAAACCTGAAGAACGAATAGCCAGAGGACGATCAAAATTTGACAGAATATGCTTAATTCTATTCTTTAATCGAGACCTCAAACTACCTCCCAAAAACAATTGCTGAATTTCTTCATAGTTTGCAGCCTCCTTTATTTTATCGAGCAAATCGTTACGCTCCATAAAATTCATATACTCATCAATACCAATAACGGCAGTCATCGGAGCCTTCACATTAATTCCGGGCACATAGCTACTCAAATTCAGATTATAAAGCATGGAATTAATAAAAGCCAAACCTCTACCCTTACCGCCCAAAGAGCCTGATGACAATGCCACAATATTTTCTTCATTAAATCCTGGCTGGGTTTTAAAAGCAACAATTTTCCCCTTTTGTTTCTCATTCCGAAACTCATGAATCATACTGATCAGATAAGCCCTGATATCTTCTGCTGATTTAAAATCTGTCGTTTTGTAGCGGGCAATCATCTTTGCAATCTTCACTTCGCCACGAGCCATCAGCCACAAAGAAAAATTATTACGATTGGCATGATAGATTAACGATTCAGCTGGAATATTATACAAATGTTCCTCGAACTCCCGAAGCGACTTAGCCGTTACGATAGGATCTCCATGAATATTTTTATACACAAAATCGCCAAAGCCCAAATATTCTTCAATAAACGCACGAATATCCTGACGCAGATTATCAGAATTTTTCTCAATAAAACTGCATTTCATTTTTTTCGCATAAGATGCATTCCCAACATCCGATGATTGCAGAATAGCAGGCAAATTGGGCAATTCACTCCTAATCTGCTCCACCAGTTTAATCCCGGCTTTCTCGTCCATAACATCATGCACCTTAAACTTCACATCGGAAATCAGACAAAGCAAATAATCCTTATAACGATTGAAGATAGATATGGCCTCGTCATAATTCGAAGCCAAAAGGATTTTAGGTCGGGCTCGCATCCTGAGTATTTTGTATTGGGGATCGGTTATAACATCATCAATAATTCTTTGTGTTTGAGCCATTACACTCTGATAAAGCATAGGCAGGTATCGGGAGTAATATTTTGCAGAATCTTCAATAAGAAGAATGACTCGAACAAGTCCTACATCGGTATCATTTTCAGCGTTAACCTTATCCTCTAAACTTTTAATCATCGCGACAAAAACCTGAGACTCGCCATTCCAAACAAAAATTTTATCGATACTACTTAGATCATAGTGTTTTTCTTCATAAAAACTGATATCAACATCGTTATTCAGCAGAAGAAAAATGGAAATGTATGGAAACTCTTTCTTGACCCGATGACTAAGCTCGATAGGCGTTTTTTTATCTACACCTACCATTACAATTATCATATCAAAATGTTTCGATCTCAGCTGCTTCAATGCCTCATCACAACATGAAACACCTGTCACTCTTGGCATAGATGATAGATTCAGTTGATGATATTCATCAAAAATCTGCTCTGTAAACCGACCTTCCCGCTCAATATTATAAGCATCATAAAGATTTGCAACCAGCAAGATTTCTTTAACCTTAAAAGGCATCAAATCATGATAAACATCTCGATCTGCATTATTCCTATTCAGGTAGTCATTCAATAAATTTCTATTCTCAACCCGGACAAATGGCCCCTCTATATATTGATCATCTGAGTACTCTTCTCCTGTTTTTGTTATCAAATATTTTCCCGCTTCGGTATTGATATACCCCGAAATCATATTCGATATATTATCTATTAAATCGCGCTCCTCTTTAAGAAAAGGCCCTTCGTACAAATCTTCAAACTTCTTCGTGTAAAAAATTTCGATTAGACCGGTTCTCTTATCGATGCAAGCAAAACTTTGGCTCAAAACCCATGGCGAATCGCTAAATCCCGGACTTAAATATTGGCTCCCGTCAAAAGTGATACGCGTCGAAGTATAAGTAGGATACTGCATAGCCTCCTTTAAAATAAAGCAAATATGTTGCAGTGTATCGGGAATTGATTGCGCTTCTTTAATAACACTTGTCGTTTTATTAATAGCTGCCAATTCCTTCAACCGCTCAATATTTTCTTTAGCTAAACGAGAAACTTTTCCTTTATCTGATTGAGATGTCATAAGTCTGTATTTTGCGCCCTTTTAAATTTAACAAAAAATCAGATGATATAAAATCTTGACTCTCAAACATTTCTTTTTTACCTTTAATAAGAAATCTACATCTATTAGATTTCACCCATCCATCGAAATTCAAGATTATTAATTAGATAATAAATTCATTTCTCCAACCTAATACCTATTGTTATGACCCGTATTGAAAATTCAAGTTTCGGAAAAGAATTCATGAATAATTTAATTAATCGTAATCCCGGTGAGGTCGAATTTCATCAGGCTGTACATGAAGTCACTGAATCTCTACTCGATTTTATTGAAGACAACCCCAAGTATAAAAATGCCAAAATTTTGGAACGCATGTCTGAAGCCGAACGCATTATTATTTTTAGAGTGCCCTGGGTAGATGACAAAGGAAATATTCAGGTAAACAGAGGCTATAGAGTTGAAATGAATTCAGCAATTGGGCCTTATAAGGGTGGACTACGATTTCACCCAACCGTCAATCTGGGGATATTAAAATTTCTAGCCTTCGAACAGGTGTTCAAAAATAGCTTAACAACTTTGCCAATGGGTGGGGGTAAAGGCGGATCGGATTTCGACCCCAAACAAAAAACAGATGGTGAAGTTATGAGATTCTGCCAAAGTTTTATGACCGAACTTTCGAAACATATTGGACCTAATACCGATGTTCCCGCTGGAGATATTGGTGTTGGCGGACGTGAGATTGGCTTCCTTTTTGGTCAATACAAAAGATTGAGAAATGAATTTACCGGTGTATTAACCGGGAAAGGACGGGAATGGGGAGGCAGTTTAATTCGTCCCGAAGCAACTGGCTATGGTAATGTGTATTTTGCAGAAGAGATGCTAAAAACCCAAAATGACAATTTCAAAGGTAAAATAGTAAGCATATCAGGATCGGGCAATGTCGCTCAGTTCACAGCTGAAAAGATTATTGAGCTTGGAGGAAAAGTCGTTACGCTTTCTGATTCTTCCGGTTTTATTTACGATGCTGACGGGATAGATGAAGAAAAATTAAAGTTTGTTATGCGCCTTAAGAATATTAAAAGAGGGCGAATTGAAGAATACGCAAAAAAGTTTGGCGTAGAATACCACCCTAACGAAAGACCCTGGAAAATAAAATGTGATGTAGCTCTGCCCAGTGCAACTCAAAACGAGATCAATAAAGAAGAAGCTGAATTATTAATTAAGAATGGTTGCATTTGCGTTTCAGAAGGTGCAAATATGCCATCAACACCTGAGGCGATTGAGGTTTACCTAAAAAATAAAATTTTATTCGGTCCTGGGAAAGCTGCCAATGCAGGGGGTGTTTCAGTTTCAGGATTGGAAATGTCACAAAACTCTCTTCGATTAAGCTGGACTCGGGAAGAGGTTGACGCCCAACTCAAACGAATCATGCAGGATATTCATACCACCTGTGTAAAATATGGAAAGAACAAAGATGGCTTTGTTAACTACATGGATGGAGCCAATATTGGAGGCTTTGTAAAAGTTGCTGAAGCCATGCTGGCTCAAGGTTTAGTATAAAAAAAAAAGAGGCGCTATCGGCGCCTCTTTTCATTTCAACAAAAGAATCTTTTATTATAGCTCAATTGATCCTGCCAATCGAAATCCTCTTCCATCTTTTACAAAACTCAAATCACCCAATCTAAAATAAATTCCTCCTCGATAGGATACGCGTTCACATGCATCCGGAATATGATCGAAACAAACTGATTCAGGTGCCTCAACCCTAACGTAACCAACTTCAGGATAATACTGATAATATCGACCTCTTGCATAATAAAAATCACCATCACAATGATTAATTATAGTTGGCCTAACTGAAAATCTCACAACAACATCACCATATCTTGGATGCGCATAACATCTGTGTCCATGATGCTTATAATAACGACGAACAGCATGCTTGTGGTGATTATGCCCTTGATGCACATGTCTATCATATCGATCATGATGACGATGTCTTACAATTCTATCATTGTGATAATGATCCCCATCATAATGTCTGGTTCTTACCTTTGAATATTGCTTATCTTGGTGTCTATCTTTTTTATGACTTTTGGCATGATAGTTTCTCTTGTTATCATGCTTATTTTCTTTGGTTCTCTTGGTGTATTTGCTCTTTTCATGTCTGCCTCTCTCATCTTGGTGAGAACGGTGTTGAGCAAATGTAGGTAGTCCTGAAAATATAATTGCTGTTACCAATACTGTACCGGCAACCAACTTCTTTAATATCGATCTTCTCATGGCAATTGTATTTAAGTTTTTAAATAATCGTCATCCTCTGGTAGGGACAAATCTTAAACTGATATATCACTGTTTTTATTGCTCTATACAGCAAAGCTTGTGCCATAAAAATAAGAAAGCACCAAACACAAGCGCATTTGATGCTCTAAGAATATGAAATACAATTAGTTCAAACTTATTTTATTTGTTTTCTGCTGTTCCTCAGTAGCTCGGTCGGTAAAACTTCTTTTCTTAGGTCGGATTAAAACTCTCAAAGATTGATCAGAAGTAAAGTAGTTCCAAACCCAGTTAATTAAAATAAAGAACCGATTTTTAACCCCGACTATAGCCATTAGATGAACAAATAACCAAAGGATCCAAGCCATAAAACCTTGCATCTTTAAGCCAGGCAGATCAGCCACAGCCAAATTTTTTCCAATCGTTGCCAAAGATCCTCTATCCTTATAATGGAAAGTTTGCATCTTCTTATTCTTAAGTATATTCTTAAGATTCTTGGCCAAATTCCCGGCTTGTTGCAAACCAACCTGAGCAACCTGAGGATGTCCATTCTGAAATTCACCTTCTTTTTGAATAGACAAATCTCCTATGGCATATATATGATTCAAACCTGAAACTTGATTATACAAGTCAACACGCAATCGCCCCCCTCTTGTAGCTGCTATTTCAGAAATCCCTTTAATCGATCGGGCAGTTACACCAGCTGCCCAAACCAAGGTGTACGAATGAAAGGCTTCACCATTATCCAATTTAATTGACAATCCATCGTAATCTGCAACCCGAGCTTCAGTCTTAACAATCACACCCAATTTATTTAAATAGGCTTCTGCTTTCTTTGAAGCGACATCCGACATCCCATTCAGCAAGCGGTCTGAAGCTTCAAACAAATAAACATTCATCAAACTAAAATCAAGTTCTGGATAATCTTTAGGAAGAATATCTGATTTCATCTCTGCCAATGCGCCTGCCAGCTCAACCCCGGTTGGACCACCTCCAACCAAAACAATATTCATATAGTTGGCAGCCTTCTCAGGATCAGATTCATTAAGCGCTTTTTCGTAATTACGCAAAATTGAATTTCGAAGAAAAATGGCTTCAGAAACGGATTTCATTGGAATGGCGAATTGCTCGATATTCTTATTCCCGAAATAATTGGTATCAACTCCGGTAGCCAAAACCAAATGGTCGTATTTTAGTTTTCCCAAACTGGTATAAATCTCCTGAACATTGGGGTTTACCTCCAAAAGTTCTGCCATTCGAAAATGAACATTTTTACGTTTTTGAAAAATTTTACGCAATGGGAATGCAATAGAGCTTGGCTCCAAGCCCGATGTTGCCACTTGGTAAAATAAAGGCTGAAACTGGTGATAATTATTCTTATCAATTAAAACCACCTGATAGGCCGTATTGGCTAATTGACGCGCAAGCTTTAAACCTGCGAATCCACCCCCAATAATCACAACGCGCTTCTTTCCATTTTCAGGTATATGCTTAATATCTTCCATCTTATAATTATTAGAAAAATGACTCCAATCTCTTACTGGAATAAAAGATTCTTTTATCTGATACAAAATAAAGAACAAATTCTCTAATAATCTAATTTCATGCTATTTTTAACCTTTATAAAACAAATCCAAGTTTCGATTAGGCTCAAAACTTGGATCAATAATTAGATATTATATTCCGGACTATTTCTTTGCAGCAATAACTGACATTTCAACTAATAGTTCCGGTCGAGCCATTCGAGCTTCAACACAGGCACGAGCCGGCTGATGTCCATCCTCTACCCAAGCATCCCACACCTCATTCATTGCAGCAAAATCTTTCATGTCGCGCACATAAATAGTAACCGATAAAATGTGTTTCTTATCAGAGCCTGCTTGTTTCAATAACTCATCAATTTTTTCAAGAGTCGTTACTGTTTGTTCCTTAATATCTGCATTCGCATCTTTGGCTGTTTGTCCGCACAAATATATCGTCTGATTATGCTCTACAATTCGACTCATTCTGGGTGTTGAATCTTTTCTTATTATACTCATCGTGTATCGTATTTAAATTAATAGCGATCACGAAGATAATAAATCAACCTCTATACAAACATTTATTACTATCTTCATCAGAAAGTAATCCTGAAAAAACAATAATCATGAAAAAATCAGTTTGTGTCTTAGTTATATTAATAGGGCTCGCAGCCTGCAGTAATCGCTGTGCCTCAAAAGGTCAATCGAAAAATCCTCTTGAAGATTTAACTTGGCTGAAGGAATTAAAAGAATCTTTGAAAGATAGCGATGTTCAGAAAACGATTTATCAGGCTTCGTACAAAAAAGAAACCGTATTTTATTTGATGGTTACTGATCCTAGAGTCAGATTAGCCTTCGGAGTTACGCTGTGGGATTGCGAAGGTAAAGTAATACGAGAATTTAAATCAGGAGAATCTGAAGATTTTGAAAAACTGGTTATTGATAGAGTTGTTTTATACGAATACATCCCTAATAAAACAGAGTGATATTTATTCTTTCCCTCATAATTCTAATAATATAAAAAAAAGCGTCATTCCTAGGAATGACGCTTTTATTAATATATCGATTGTTCAAATTATTTCATACTGGCAATGCGATCTTCTAAAACCTTGATTTTAGCTTCAGCATCAGCCATTTTCTTCTTCTCCATTTCAATCACTTTGGCAGGCGCATTATTTACAAAACGCTCGTTGCTCATTTTCTTTTTAACAGACATTAAGAATCCTTGTGTGTATTTCAATTCTTCTTCCATCTTCTTAAGTTCTTCTTCAACATTAACAAGATCTCCAAGCGGAATAAAATATTCAATTGCATTCACAATAAATGACATGGCTCCAGTCATTTCACCATTTGCAACAGCAATTTCTTTCAGATTACACATTTTAGCCACAACACAGTCAAAAGAAGCATCGTAATTATCCTCTTTTGATTTGTAGTTCATCTCCAAAACTTCCTTGAAAGCAATATTTTTCTGCTTGCGGATATTACGAACAGCTACAATCACTTCTTTCACCTTCTCAAATTTTGCTAATAGCTTAGCATCATATGAATCTGGCTTAGGCATAACGGAAACCATGATGCTATCTTCTTCAGAACGATCGGCTAATAATTGCCAGATTTCCTCAGTTAAGAAAGGCATGAATGGGTGCAACAACTGCATCAACTTCTCGAAAAGAGAAACCGTTGAATCGAAAGTCTTCTTATCGATTGGTTGCTGATAAGCTGGCTTAACCATTTCCAAATACCATGATGAGAATTCATCGCGGAATAAGGTATACACAGTCATCAGAGCTTCGCTGATACGATATTGCTTAAACTGCTCATCCAATTGCTCCATGGTGTTGTTCAATCGAGCATGGAAAACTTCAGTTGCTATACGCGCATATTCAGGTTGTTCGATATCGGCAACATCCCAACCTTTAACCAAACGGAATGCATTCCAAATCTTCGTTGTAAAGTTACGTCCCTGTTCTGGTAAGTTTTCGTTGAATAGCAAGTCTCCTCCCGCAGGCGAACACAATAACATACCCACACGAACACCATCCGCACCATACTTAGAAATCAAGTCTAATGGATCTGGTGAATTACCCAATGACTTAGACATCTTACGTCCAATTTCATCACGTACAATACCAGTTAAATATACATTACTAAATGGCTTCTCTCCTTTATATTCATATCCTGCGATAACCATACGAGCAATCCAAAAGAATAGAATATCTGGTCCAGAAACCAAATCATTCGTTGGGTAATAATATTTGATTTCTTCATTTTCAGGATTACGAATACCGTCGAATACTGAAATAGGCCACAACCATGACGAGAACCATGTATCCAGTACATCCTCATCCTGACGTAAATCTTCAGCCTGATATGTTTTTCCTGTTTTAGCCGTAGCTTCAACTAAAGCTTCTTCAATTGTTTTGGCAACAACATAACCCCCTTCAGGCAAATAATAAACCGGAATGCGCTGTCCCCACCATAACTGACGAGAAATACACCAGTCCTTAACATTCTCCATCCAATGACGGTAAGTGTTTTTAAACTTAGCCGGATGCAATTGAATATCATCGTTCATGACATGCTCCAAAGCTGGCTCTGCCAATTCCTTCATATTAAGGAACCACTGCATACTCAGCTTAGGCTCGATAACCGCATCAGTACGTTCTGAGAAACCTACTTTGTTCACATAGTCTTCAACTTTAACCAAGTTACCGGCTTTCTCCAAATCAGGAAGAATCAAGTCACGAACTTCAAAACGATCTTTGCCAATGTAAAGCTGTGCCGCTTCACTCATGGTACCATTATCATTGAAAATATCAATGGTCTCCAAATTATGACGATCTCCAATTTCGTAGTCATGAATATCGTGAGCTGGTGTAATCTTTAGAGCACCCGTTCCGAATTCCATATCGACATATTCATCCTCTATAATAGGAATCGAGCGATTCACCAATGGTACGATACAACGCTTACCTCTTAATTGAGCAAAACGCTCGTCATTTGGATTGATACAAACTGCTGTATCACCCAGAATAGTTTCAGGACGAGTGGTTGCAATAGTAATATACTCATCGCTACCTTCAACCTGATATCTTAAATAATAAAGTTTCGATTGTAATTCTTTATGGATTACCTCTTCGTCAGAAACAGCTGTTTGCGCTGATGGATCCCAGTTCACCATACGAACTCCACGGTAGATTTTATCTTTCTTATACAAGTCGATAAACACATCGATTACCGAATCGTAAAGAGATTCGTCCATTGTAAATGCTGTACGCTCCCAGTCGCATGAAGCTCCCAATTTCTTAAGCTGCTCCAAGATGATACCACCATGCTTTTCTTTCCACTCCCAGGCATGTTTCATAAACTCTTCACGAGTGATATCTTCTTTAGAAATACCTTCTTGTCTAAGTTTATTTACAACCTTAGCCTCAGTAGCAATTGATGCATGGTCAGTACCTGGTACCCAACAGACATTCTTTCCCTGCAATCTAGCTCTACGGACCAATACATCCTGAATGGTATTGTTCAGCATATGCCCCATGTGTAACACACCGGTGACGTTTGGTGGCGGAATTACAATTGTATACGCCTCTCTCTCGTCTGGTACAGAGTGGAAGAATCCTTTATCCATCCAATACTTATACCACTTGTCCTCCGATTCTGCAGGATTGTACTTTGTTGGGATTTCCATTATTTATTGATTTACTGAGTTCTCAATTTCAAACCGCTAATTCCTAATCAACTGTCTTTCAATCGAAGCAACTCATATTTAGATAATAATTATTTGCAAAAAATTTGGCACGAAATTAAGAAATTCTCAGCTAAAAACCCTTGTTAAGTCGTAGATTTTAAATAAAGTCTGCACAAAATATCTTCCGGGCATTTTTCAGATTATCTAAAACACAAAAAAGAATCTAATTTCTACACCAATATTACGCACATTCAACCCTCCTGAAACAAAATCATAATTATAATTATTGTACAACTGAGAGTATTGCCAAAATCGCAATATCTAAAAAATACTCTAATGAAAAATCAGCTAAACAAAAACACGCAACTTTCTTCAGTGAAATTTACCTCCCCTTATAAATAACAGATTTTGTAAGAATTAGAGGAAAAATCGTACGCAAACGTTTCCGTAAAAAAGATAAAGACATCTTTTAATACAAAAAACACAAACAATTTTTATATATTTAAATATTAGTGTTGAAGAGCAGGTAAATATGGTATTAAATTTATGCCAATCTGAATATATTTGTCTTCGAATAGAGAAATATTTCTTCAATAAAGAACATCAAATTTTTAGTTATAATATATAATGTCGTTTTAGATAAAAACCATTTGGGTCTTTAAGCTTAATTTCTGAAAAGCGAGGTGGTGAATTTTTTTAGCGGCATGTTTAAAATTACGAATATGAAAATAACTGTTGTAGGCGCAGGTAATGTTGGCGCAACTTGTGCAAATTGCATCGCTCAAAAAGAATTGGCAAACGAAGTCATATTGGTTGATATCAAAGAAGGTTTATCTGAAGGTAAAGCTCTTGATATGTGGCAAACAGCTCCAATCAATTATTACAACACACACGTTAAAGGTGTAACTAATGATTACGCTGCCACTGCTGGTTCAGAGGTTGTCGTAATCACTTCGGGTCTTCCTCGTAAACCAGGCATGAGCCGTGATGACTTAATTTCAATCAACGCTGGCATCGTAAAATCAGTAACTGAGAACGTGGTAAAGCATTCTCCTGATGCTATCATTATTATCGTTTCGAATCCACTTGACGTGATGACTTACGCAGCTTTCTTAACTGCTAAAAAAGCATCGAATAAAGTGTTTGGTATGGCTGGTGTTCTAGACACTGCTCGCTACCGTGCTTTCCTAGCTGAGGAATTAAATGTTTCTCCTAAGGATATTCAAGCTTTACTAATGGGTGGTCATGGTGATACTATGGTTCCACTTCCACGTTACACAACTGTTGCGGGTATTCCTGTAACGGAGTTAATCGATGCTGATAAATTAGAAGCAATCATCGAAAGAACTAAAAAAGGTGGTGGTGAATTGGTTAACCTTATGGGAACTTCAGCTTGGTATGCTCCAGGTGCTGCCGCTGCTCAAATGGTTGAAGCCATCGTTCGCGATCAGAAGAGAATCTTCCCAGTTTGTGCACTTCTTAACGGCGAGTATGGCATGAAAGATATCTATTTAGGTGTACCTGTTAAGTTAGGCAAGAACGGTATCGAAGAGGTTATCGAGGTGAAACTGAACAAAGAAGAAATGGAACTTCTTGAAGGTTCAGCAGCTGCGGTAAAATCGGTTATGAAAGTTTTAGATGAGATGGATATTATGTAGTATCCAAATACGTCTTATATCACTTAAAGGCCTGGCATTTATGCCGGGCCTTTTTTATCGACCACTATCAACTGCCACAGGCATGATAAAACATTGATTTTACAATTTAACATCAATTAACCTCAAGACTCTATTGCATAACTTTCAGGCTTTATATATTAGCGACTCGTTTTAAAAGAAATCAATGAATCGATACGCCTTTACCATTTTACTTTTCTTAATTCCCCTGATCGGATCTGCTCAAAAAACAACGCTGATAAAAGGTCGGGTACTTGAATCAAATACACAAGTCTCAATTCCCGGAGCGACTATTCTATTCATTAACTCAAAAGATTCTCTGGATAGAACAGGAACGGTTACAAATAACAAAGGTGATTTCAACTTGAAAGTAAAACCTGGCCAATACGACTTATCGATCTCTTTTATTGGCTATCAAAAAATCAACACATCCCTTACTATTGATAAAAAAACAGTTGATATCGGGCAATTCAAGTTGACTGAAAACAAAAAAATGCTGGAAGAAATTCGTGTTGTTGAAACCCTTCCACCGACAAAACAAAAAGGAGATACAACCATTTTTAATCCTGAAGCCTACAAAGTTAATCCCGACGCAAGTGCAGAAGACCTGATAGCAAAAATGCCGGGTTTCTTTAATATTAACGGCAAGCTTTCGGCTCAGGGACAAACCGTTAAGGAGGTATTAGTAGATGGTAAAAAGTTTCTCGGCAACGACATCAACAAAACTTTAGAGACCATTCCAAGCGATGTTATTAAAAATGTTGAGGTATATGAATACAAAAGTGATGAATCGAAGTTCACAGGTTTCGAGGATAAAGAAAAAAAGAAGACCATTAATATTGTAACCAAACAAAAAAGCAAGCACATGCGCTTTGGTAGTTTGGCTGCAGGTATGGGGAAAGATGAAAAATATGCCATCAAGGCCAACCTCAATCAATTTTCTGAAAACAACCGATTTACTCTTACCGGAAACACAAAAAATGTAAATGCCCCACTTCATCTGAACCGTAAACGAACTTTTAGAAGATCGATAAACGGGAATGAGCTTCAACAAAACAAATTAGGACTCAATTTCAATACGCAAGGTGAACAAAAAAATGAATTTTCTGCAGGTTATAATTATTCAGATAACGAGACCAAAAACGAAAATCGGAGTCTGAGAACCTACACGTCATACCCCCTTGAAGGACAAACGCTTTCCCGGGAGAGCCATTCAGAAGATAATGAAGGGAGCCATAATCTTAACCTTTACTGGGAGATGAACTCCCATCCCAAGAATCAGATGACAATAAACTCCAATTTATCAACTTCTGATTCTCGATCAAAAAGCACCTCTAACTCCGAAACCCGTCTCTTTGATGCATTTCTAAATTCTAATAGCAATAATAAAAGTCAGAATAACACATCTGTCAATATCGATCAGCACCTATATTTTTCAAGAATGCTGAATGAAAATGGCCGAACGCTATCTATAAATGCATCTTACAACAGGAACGAAAATGATTCTGATGACAGTCAAATTTCTGAGATAAAAGGGGAAACAGAACAGACAAACCAAAACATCGATCAGAAATCAGATAATAATGCCAAGTCCGCAAATTTCAGGGCAGGCCTGTCATTCAATGAGAAAATCGGAAAAAAAGGCCAATTATCTGTCGGTTATAACTACTCAGTCAACACCGAGAAATCGAAAAAATCCAGTTATAATTTAGATGCTGACAATCAAATATACTCGCAACTTGACACCCTGACATCGAATCAATTTAAAAATTCGACAACAAACACGACGGGACGATTATCTTACAATCATCGCCTTAAAAATATAAGTGTCCGAATTGGTGCTGATTTTCAGCATACAACTCTCGAAAACGAAGAAACATTTCCAAAGCAGCATGAACTGAACAAGACCTATTTTTCAGTACTCCCATCGGCACAAATTTCGCTGACAATGCAAGAGAACAAGGTGCTTAATATCTTATATCGAATGGGTACATCAAACCCGAGGGCTAAACAACTGCAGGAAATCGTAAACATTTCAAATCCCCTGTTTATCTCAATGGGAAACTCAAAATTAAATCAAACATCAAGTCACAATCTGATGGTCTATTATTCAGCTTCGAATATGGAAACAGGCAGTTTCACGGCCTTTAATTTTAATGCAAGCAAAAGTAACAACATAATAGGTCGAAGAACAATTATCGCTCTGCAAGATACCCTTATCAACAACACGTATTCAATGCCCAAGGGCGGACAATTTTCACAGCCGACAAATTTGGACGGGAGATACAACCTACAAACAAGTTTCACGTACGGTATTCCAATCAAGAAACTTCAATCAAAATTAAACATCAATACCTCTGCAAATTTTTCGCATAACCCCACTTTGGTAAATAACCGGAAAGCATTTTCTAATATACTAAGCCTGGATCAAGATTTAAAACTCAGTTCAAACATTAGCGAAAGATTCGACTTTACCATTTCAAGCCTAACCCATTATACACGTTCTAAAAATACCGGACAAAACTCATCAGGAGCAAAATATCTCTCACAAACCAATAGCTTAAGTCTGTATTGGAATTTTGCAAAAAACCTAATTCTGAAAACCAGTACAAACTTCAAACACAGAAATAATATCAGTTCAAACACAGTTGAAAACAATTGCTTGCTTGACATAGGTTTATCCTGCAAAGTTTTCAAAAACAAAAGGGGTGAAATCTCTCTGGTTGCATACGATATTTTAAATCAAACCAGCGAAAAAAACCACTATGTAAACGACCTGTATACATCAGACAATTATTCTAAAAAGCTAAACAAATTCTACATGCTTAGTTTTACTTATAAAATCAGAAATAAAAAGAATGACGAGGTGAACTGAAACAGGAATGCAATCATACATCCTGTCCAAAAGTGATACATCTAATGTCTTCGCCTTAAAACACCCACCTGCAAGTAATATTTAAACGACTTTAAGTATTAATTCATAAAAGATCAGTATTCTTCCCTACCATTAGCTATCTTTGGTTCTCAATTAAAAAAATCAAGGTCAGAATGTTTATGAATAACTCACCCATCCATATCCCTATTGAAATTATAGAGCTTGAAACTCAAAGTTTTCATCTACTTATAAAATGTACTCTAAATGGTGAACAAGATGGCGATATGGTTATTGACACAGGTGCTTCAAAAACTGTATTTGATAGAAATTTCGTCCTAAATTATCAACATAAGGAAAAAGATAAAGATGAATTACAATCCTGTGGATTGGGAGGGGATGATATCGAATCAGATTTAGTCGAAATCGAAAGCTTGAGCTTTGGCGACTTTAAATCTGAGATTTTAAATGTTGTTCTCATCGATTTAAATCAGATCAATAAAATGTATGAGAAACATTGTCAACGACAAATATGTGGCTTATTGGGCAGCGATTTTTTACTGCGTCACCAAGCGATTATCGATTATCAGAAAAGTATCCTCATTTTAAACAAAAACCAATAAAACCCATCTAAAATATTGAGACTGAGCACAAAAATATAGTTCAAAAAAAATCAAAAAAAAATAATATATTTGTGCGTTAATTTAAGGTGAAAAATAAAAATATCACATAATAAGAATTTATTAAACCTAAACACATGCAAAATAAAGGAGCGATAAGACTGCTCGCTATTGTATTTGCCCTAGTGAGTTTGTATCAATTGACTTTTACCTACGTAACAAAGAAGGTTGAGAAAGATGCTCGACTGTACGGTGCTGGCGATATCAAGAAAGAGCAAACTTACCTGGATTCAATTCGAGGAGAAAAAGTATACAGTTTCTTAGGAATTAAGGGCTATACTTACAAAGAGTGTAAAGAGCTTGAGATGAACTTAGGGCTTGACCTTAAGGGGGGGATGAACGTTACAATGGAAGTTTCTGTTGTTGATATCATCAAAGCAATGGCTAATAACAGCAAGGATGAAACCTTTGTTGCTGCTATTGAAAAAGCGAAGCAGATGCAAGCTAACTCTCAGGATGACTTTGTTACTCTTTTCGGAAGAGCATTCAGCGAAATCAATCCTAGCGCTCAGTTATCTTCGCCAGATATTTTTGGTACGCTTGAACTAAAAGATAAAATCCCTTTTGGAGCTAAGAACGACGAAGTGTTAAAAGTTCTTAAGTCTGAAACTGAAGCAGCTATTGACAATACGTTCAACATCCTGCGTTCTCGTATCGACCGTTTTGGTGTGGCACAGCCTAACATTCAGAAAGCGGATGTTTCAGGTCGTATCATCATCGAACTTCCAGGTATTAAAGATGCCGCTCGTGTTCGTAAACTTCTTCAAGGGACTGCAAGTCTTGAATTCTGGGAAACTTTCACTTACAGTGAGGTTGGCGGAGCATTAAATGCGGTTAACACAAAGTTAGCTGAAATTAACGCTGCCAGCGAGGTTATCGAATCGAAACCTGAAGTTAAGAAAGAAGCTAAAGCTGACGAAGAAGTCGCTCTTCTAGACAAAATTGAAGGTGAGTCACAAGATTCATTAAGCAATGCTAAAGAGTTGGCTAAGAAATACCCTCTATTCTCAGTTCTTAATCCGAACCAAGGTAGAAGTGGATCATCTTTAGCTGTTGTGGGTTACTCACACATCAAAGATACAGCACGCGTCAACAACATTTTCGCAATGCCGGCTGTTAAATCTGTACTTCCTCGCAACTTGAAATTTTTCTGGGGAGTTAAGTCTATAGACGATGCAGGTAACATCTTTGAGCTTTATGCAATTAAAGTAACATCACGTGATGGTAAAGCACCTCTTGATGGTGATGCTGTAACTTCTGCTCGTGAGGAAATCGATCAAAGATCAGCCAGAGCTGAAGTCTCAATGAGCATGAACGGTGAAGGTTCTAAAGTTTGGGCACGTTTAACTAAGGATAACCTTCAGAGAGCAATTGCAATTGTTCTTGACGGTTATGTTTATTCTGCTCCTACAGTACAATCAGAAATTAAAGGAGGTTCCTCTTCAATTAGTGGTAACTTCACTATTGCTGAGGCAAAAGACCTTGCTAACATTCTTAAGTCAGGTAAACTACCTGCCCCAGCTCACATTATTGCTGATGAAGTTGTTGGTCCATCACTAGGGAAAGAGTCAATTCAAAAAGGGATGTGGTCATTCATTATCGCCTTTGTATTGATTCTATTCTATATGTTCTTCTTCTATAGCAAAGGCGCTGGTCTTACAGCAAATATTGCTTTGATTACCAACTTATTCTTCATCTTTGGAGTTTTAGCATCATTGGGTGCGGTATTAACCCTACCAGGTATAGCGGGTATTGTCCTGACAATCGGTATGTCGGTTGATGCGAACGTACTTATTTTTGAGCGTATTCAGGAAGAGATGAAAGCCGGTAAAGGTTTAAGTCTGGCAATCTCTGATGGTTATAAAAATGCTTACTCAGCAATTATCGATGGTAACTTAACAACCCTTTTAACCGGTATTATTCTTTACATTTTTGGTGAAGGTCCAATTAAAGGTTTCGCGACAACGCTTGTAATCGGTATTTTATCTTCATTATTTGCAGCGATTTTCATTACTCGTTTGTTCTTTGAAGGTAGCCTTAAGCGTAAGCGTAACATCACATTTACAACAAAACTTACTGACAATTGGTTACGTAATGCAAGCATTGCTTTCATTCAGAAAAGAAAAGTTTTCTATGTGATTTCTGCCATTGCGATCGTAATTTCTCTTGGATCATTATTCACTCGTGGATTGAATCAAGGTATTGACTTTACCGGAGGTAGAACATACGTTGTAGCTTTCGATCAGCCTGTAGTTGTTGGAGAAATTGCAAAATCTCTTGATGCTGTTTACGGACACGCTCCTGAGGTAAAAACATTTGGTGGTGATAACCAAGTTAAAATTTCAACTAAATACAAGATTGACGAAGAAGGTACAGAGGTTGATGATGAAGTAGAAGCAAAACTATATGAAGGATTGAAACAATATCTTCCAGCAGGAACTTCTCAGGAATCATTCCTTGAGAATAACCGCAAGATGTCTCAAAAAGTAGGTCCTACTATTGCTGATGATATTCGTCAGTCAGCAGTTTGGTCTATTTTATTCGCACTAATCGTGATTTTCCTTTACATCATGGTTCGTTTCTCTAACTGGCAGTATGGTTTAGGTGCGGTTGCTGCACTTGCTCACGATACAATTATTGTATTGGGTATCTTCTCTGCAACCTACAGTATCATGCCATTTTCATTAGAGATTGATCAAGCCTTTATTGCTGCGATTCTAACAGTAGTGGGTTATTCGATTAATGATACCGTGGTTGTATTTGACCGTATTCGTGAGTACTTGGGATTACATCCTAAGCGCGATCCGGAAGAGAATATCAACAATGCATTGAATAGTACATTGCGTCGTACATTTAGTACTTCTCTTTCTACTTTAGTTGTATTGTTAGCGATTTTCTTCTTCGGTGGAACATCTATTCAAGGTTTTACATTTGCATTAATTGTTGGTGTTGTAGTTGGTACATACTCTTCACTATTTATAGCAACGCCTATTGCTTACGATACCAAACTGCGTATTCAGAAAGTAATTTCTAAAAAGAAATAAGACGCATTCGTCTTGATATATTTCATGCCCCGAGGTTTTCCTCGGGGCATTTTTTATTTCATTATTTTAAGTATTGATTAATAAACACATCATTCCCATTCTTAATTAATTAAAGCTTATACAAGAATCAATCACTTTTGGTATCTTTGGGCAAATATTAAATTAAAACATCATGTTATTATTTATTAGTGGCCCGGAAATAATTGTTGTTATTCTTGTTATCGTTATGCTTTTTGGAGCAAAGAAAATTCCTGAATTAGCACAGGGATTAGGGAAAGGAATAAAGGAGTTCAAAAAAGCAACGGAAGATATTAAAAAAGAAATCAAAGATGAATCTGATATCATCAACAACATCAAGGATTTCAAAGACGATATCTCTAAGAAATTGTAAGAGCTGAACTCAGCAAATATCCCCTATATAATAATTCATTAAGGCAGAGAACTTTATTCTACTGCCTGTTTTTTGATATCCTTTTTCTGCCCCTCAATTTGCAATTTTCTTTTACACATGGACTATCTATATCTCATCATAGGCTTTGTTATTCTTTTATCAAGTGGTGATTTACTGGTAAAGGGTGGTGTTGCTTTATCATCCCATTTCAAAATATCCACTCTTGTTGTAGGGGTTACCGTCATTTCTTTTGGAACTTCAGCTCCCGAACTTTTTGTAAGTTTAGGTGCTGCATTATCAGGCAGTCCGGATATAGCCATTGGTAATGTGGTCGGATCAAATGTCTCCAATATCGCACTGGTTTTAGGCTTTACCGCCATCTTATTACCCTTGCCGGTCAAAAGCAATTCTCTAAAGTTCGACTGGCCAGTTATGATGGGCGCTTCACTCCTATTCTTTGCCTTTGCGCAGAACAATCTGATCGAAACCTGGGAAGGGATCGCTTTTCTTATTCTACTCGTTGCCTTCATGGTTTTCACAATAATGAAATCACGAGGCAATAAAGACGAAGAATTCAAAAAACCAAAACAATCTATTTTCATGGCTCTTGTTTTGATCGTTCTCGCCTCTATAGGACTTTATTTTGGTGCCGATTTATTAGTTGGTGCGGCAAAAAATATTGCCAGAGGATATGGTGTCAGCGAACGGGTTATTGGCCTAACACTTGTCGCATTTGGCACATCAGTACCCGAACTTGCAACTTCAGCCGTTGCAGCTTTAAAAAAAGAAATGGATATTTCGGTTGGGAATATTATCGGCTCTAATATCTTTAATATTTTAGGCGTATTGGGTGTGACATCAGTCGTTAAAAACATATTTGTCAGTGATGCTGTTTTGAATTTCGACCTGATTTGGATGCTAGCTATTTCTTTTCTTTTATTTTTGTTAGTATTACCTTTAAAAAGAGCAAAGCTTCATCGTTGGAAAGGCTTTGTTTTAATTCTCGTTTACACAACTTACGTCTTCTTTGTATTCGCCCAATAAAACGCGGTTACAAAAGAAGAAAATCAAAATAGCCTGCAATTATGATTGAAGCAAAACAACTGAAAAAAAGTTTTGGACAAGTTCATGTCCTAAAAGGTCTGGATTTTAATGTCCAGAAAGGGGAGATTGTAATTGTTGTGGGTGCCAGTGGGGCTGGCAAAACAACCCTGCTTCAAATTCTTGGAACTTTAGATAAACCCGATTCTGGCCAATTGTATTTTGATGGCATTGATATTTCAAGCCTAAATGAGAAAGACCTATCAGCTTTTCGAAACAAAAATATTGGATTCGTTTTTCAATTTCACCATCTCTTACCTGAATTTACAGCATTAGAGAATGTTTGTATTCCAGCTTATATCGCTAAAAAATCAAAAGTTGAAGCAACAACAAAGGCTAAGGAACTTTTGAGCATGTTAGGTTTGGATCATCGTCTGGATCATAAGCCATCGGAGCTGTCAGGTGGAGAAAAACAGAGGGTTGCTATTGCTCGTGCCCTGATCAACGAACCCATGGTGGTCTTTGCAGATGAACCCTCAGGGAATCTGGATTCTGTCACGCGACAGGAACTACACGAGATTATCGTAGACCTTAGAAACAAGCTCAACCAAACTTTTGTCATCGTAACACACGATTTGGAAATGGAACATATGGCTGATCGCAAAATTGTGATGACCGATGGTATGATAGAGGCAAACTAAATTCCACTGAAGTGAAACTGTCCAATTCTGAACTCAAGTCTTTTCTCGATGAGAAATACGATCTCTACAATCGGGAAACATTTATCGATACCGATCCCATTCAAATTCCCAAAGGGTTTACAAAAAAAGAGGATATTGAAATAGCAGGTTTTCTTGCGGCAACCATTGCCTGGGGACAACGGCCTACCATCATAAGAAATGCAAAGAAACTCATGCAATGGATGGATGAAGCCCCCCATGATTTTATACTGAATGCTGAAGATTCCGACCTTGATATTTTTGCAGAATTTAAGCATCGCACCTTCAATGGTAAGGATGCCATTTTCTTTATAAAATCACTTCAGAATATCTATAAAAACCATGGTGGATTAGAAACCGTTTTCTCTAAACCATCAGCAAATGATGGTGATGCAAAAGATGCCTTGGCTCATTTTAGAGAGGTCTTTTTCTCCATTGATCACCCTTCGCGAACGGAGAAACATGTTTCCAACGTTCTAAAAAAATCATCAGCTAAACGCCTGAACATGTTCCTAAGGTGGATGGTTCGTAATGACAAACGCAGCGTAGACTTTGGCATTTGGAAAAAGATGTCGCCAGCAGATCTCTATTTACCCCTGGATGTGCATACGGGTCGGGTCGGTCGCAAACTCGGTTTGTTAAAACGGAACCAAGACGATTGGCCAGCTGTGGCCGAAATCACACAATCCTTACGACAACTCGATCCAATGGATCCGGTCAAATACGATTTTGCCCTCTTTGGTTTGGGCATTTTCGAAAAGTTTTAAATTAACAAGACGATAAAATACTCTAAGCATTAAAACATGGCTAATTCCTATTTCCAATTCAAGCAATTCAAAATCAATCAGGATGGTTCTGCAATGAAAGTGGGAACTGATGGGGTTTTATTAGGCGCATGGGCAGATGTCAATGGGGCAAGATCTTTTCTGGATATTGGAACAGGAACAGGTTTAATTGCCATCATGTTGGCTCAGCGAACAGAGAAAACTTCAAAGATTGATGCCGTAGAAATTGATGCTTCATCTTATCAACAAGCTGTTAATAACTTTGACGATTGTCCTTGGTCGAGCCAAATTGAAGCCTATCGTACTTCTTTTCAGGATTTCATCTGCAAAACAAGCCTTAAATACGACGTAATTGTTAGCAATCCACCCTATTTTATCAATTCACTGAAGGCAAAAGAGGAATCCCGCACGCAGGCACGACATACCGATGGTTTGCCGTTCGAAGATTTAATTGAAGGAGCAAAAGCTTTATTAAATCCTGAAGGCAGATTTTCTGTCATTTTGCCCGTAACTGAAGGCGATTATTTTATTCGATTGGCTCGAATTACAGGATTCAGCCTAAGTAAAAGAATTGAGGTTCTTCCCAATCCAGGCAAACCAGCCAAACGACTCCTGATTGAATTGACTCTAATAAATTCGAATACGGAAGAAGGCTCAATATGTGTTGAAAATGGTCAGCGACATGTTTACAGTCCCGAGTATATTGAGCTTTGCAAAGCTTTCTATTTAAAGATGTAAGCCAGCATTTTACCCGCTCATCAGTCAGTAAATCCTCAGATTACCATCACATCGTCTAATGACCAGTGGCTAAACTAAAGTTTGTCCATTGCTCTATCAACTCCTGTCTGTTAGGATCATCCCCGGCCTTGAGTCTATTTAGCCGTTGGTTAATCACCTCCTTACTTGAAAGTGAAGAACGATAGACCTCAGTCGGAAGCAAGGTACTAAAGATGCTGATACCCACTTTCTCGTTGCCAACCAATTTAAAATCTGTTCCCATCAGCTTACTTAAAGCAAGTCTGATATGGCATGAAAACAATACCTGATTATTAGAATTCAAACGCACCTGACAATCCTCATCCTGTTCAAGTGTACTCACACTGACATTCTCTTTTAAACGAGCATCCTCATATTCATACTTCTGAAATCGATCGAAATATTCTTCTTGCAATTCATTTGAACTGAAGCGATTTATGTAATTTTTAAAATCAATTCTGGAATAGGGCTTTTCAACAGGCAAAGGAAAATTTATACCAAAAACTTGCTTATTCTTCCCATCAGGATCCAACCAGATACTCAATCCCAAATTATAGATTCTATTCAATGTCAGTGGTGAATTTGTAGACAGGATAATATCCAGATAGGATTTATCATTAGACAACTTCAGAGTCAGCTCATCTTCGGGAAAGAAAACATTAGCCTCAACCCCCTCCAAAGAATTTTGAATAGATGAAGTTTCATTCCAACTTGACTGAAGTGCAGGCAAACTGCTACATGACGATGCTATAATTAAAAGCCCCAAAAGGGAAAACAAAATAGATTTTCTCATGAAATTTATTAGCTGATTGATCTACAAACTTAAGAAAATGAACTCAAGTTTACCTACAATCTTCTACAGTCTCGGTGAAATAAACCCCTAATTCTTTCAACTCTTTTAAAACAGGTTCATAAATCTGAGATGAAACAGGAATCTGAACACCAGCCAGACTAATCTTAGATTGAAGAATCAACTTAGCAGCAATAGCCAGAGGTAAACCAACCGTGTAAGCCATAGCCGTATGGTTCTGATCTTTCCCCTCATAACTCATCGACGAAGTAATTTTCTTTTGCTGACCATTTAATTGATAAACAAACTGATGCTGCATTACCAAAAGATCTTTATCATCGGGATCAAGCGTCCACTTTTCCTCCAAAATTTTCTGAAGAATCAAAGCAGGTGTTCCTTCTTTCACCCCCACTTTCTTATCAGAGAATAAATCCAACCATCGGAATTTTTCCATAATTGGATCATCTGGTGAGACCGCAATGCAATCGGCAAATCGCACTTCAACAGATCGCTCGTCATAAGGTAGAAAACTCTCAATATATTCCTTGTAAGTCAGGTTTTCAGAATCACGCATCACATAGGATTCATCGGTACAGCCCAAACTTACAAACGCATTCCAGGCCTGACAAAAACCTGGCCGACGCATGGTACCCCTCAAAATACTAGGAATCTCTTCAATGTGATACAGACTTCTGTACGAAAGAGAATCTCTATTGGGATACACCTCAAAATCGCCATACCCGGGCATAATTGTTTTAAGAGGATGTGCAAACACTTGCTGATATGGCAAGTATTTATATTGACCTTTTTCCTTATAAGTCGCTACACCTTGTCCGGCTGTCACTACATTACGTGGATTCCAGGTAAATTTATACTGCCAAATATTCGTTGAGCATGAAGGAGCTAAAATACCTCCACAATAGGATCTAAAACTCAACAACTCTCCCCCTTTGGCTTTAATCTCATCAATAATTTTCATCGCTGACATATGATCGATCCCCGGATCAACACCCAGCTCGTTCAATAAAAGAACGCCACGTTCTTTTGCCTTTTTATCCAAAACCTGCATTTCCGGCGACACATAGGACGGGCTCAAAAATGGCTTACTCTGCTTCACACATTCACGCGCCAACATAGGATGCATAGGGGGTGGTAGCATAGAAATAACCAAATCAGCCTTATCCACTTCCCGAGCTCGCTCTTCTTTATCCGAGACATCAAAATTAAAGGCAAAGCCATTGGCATTTTGCTTGATTTTACTTTGAGCAAGCTCCAACGACATATCGGCTAAACGAACTTGCCATTGATTTTCGCTTGCATGTTCCAAAAGGTAGTCTATCAGACTCGTGGAAGATAGGCCTGCTCCAACGATTAAAATGGTTTCCATAGTATAAGAAAATTCAAATTGGGTTTTGGGTTCAGATTTTGATCATTAAATATTGCAAGAAAAGAGCAATATAAAAAGACAATGAGGTATTATTTTGCAGAAAAACTAAGAATCAGTTCGTTTTGAATTTTATAATAAATTTTAGATCCCCTTAATCTTATAAAAAGGTTGCTCAACAAACAGATTATTAAAAAACAGCAAAGCTCTTTTAATAAGTCTCCATCAAAGCTTATATTTGTTCTAAATTTATTTTACCTTCCCTGATTCATTTTTCAGGTTGAAAATAAAGAGCCGATTAAGCCCCGTTAAATACTTGATATTTAACACCAGCAATAATTAACGGCAAGTATACAATTAATCGAAGCATATCATTCGCCCCTTGCTTTATGATTGATCCCATCAAGCAAAACGGCAACAAAATATAAGTCCTTGGCAAAGCAAAAAAAAGCAGTTGAGACCCCTTTGATGAAACAATATTATCAAATGAAAGACAAGCATCCTGATGCTATCTTATTGTTTCGTGTGGGAGATTTTTATGAAACCTTCTCAGATGATGCCATTCGCACATCTGAAATTTTAGGCATTACTCTAACCAAGAGAGCAAACGGTTCGGCCTCCTATGTGGAACTGGCCGGATTTCCTCATCATGCCATTGATACCTATCTGCCAAAATTGGTAAGAGCTGGCATGCGTGTGGCTATTTGTGAGCAACTGGAAGATCCTAAAAAAACCAAAACCCTGGTCAAAAGAGGCATTGTAGAATTGGTTACTCCAGGCGTATCCTACAACGACAATGTCCTTGAACACAAGGAAAATAACTTTCTAGCCTGTGTGCATCTTGAGAAAAAATCGGCTGGTATTGCCTTTCTCGATGTTTCGACGGGTGAATTCCTGACAGCTGAAGGAAGCTTTGAATATATCGACAAACTGATGGGTAACTTTCAACCCAAAGAAGTTCTCTATCAGAAAGGAAAAGAAAAACAATTTCATGAATTGTTTGGGGGTAAATTTTACACCTTCACCATGGACGATTGGGTCTTTACTGAAACGGCTGCCCAGGATCGCTTACTCAGACATTTCGAAACCAATTCCCTCAAAGGCTTTGGGGTACACAACCTTCGGGATGGTATTATTGCCTCAGGCGCTATTCTTCAGTATTTGGATTTCACCAAGCATTCGCAAGCAGGGCATGTCACTCAAATTGCGCGAATCGAAGAGGATCGTTATGTGTGGCTAGATAAGTTTACGCTTCGTAATCTGGAACTCTTTGGCGCCTTAAACGAGGGGGCTAAAACCCTGTCTCAGGTGATGGACAAAACCTTGTCGCCTATGGGATCAAGGTTACTTAAACGATGGATAGCTCTACCACTTAAAGATCCTGTTCGCATCAACAACCGTTTGGATGTGGTGAAGTATTTTCATGCCAATGAAGAGAAAGCCTGGGATATTGAAGATGAAATCAAACAGATTGGTGATCTGGAACGGATTATATCCAAAGTTGCAGTGGGACGAATTTCGCCACGTGAGGTGGTACAGCTTAAGAATGCACTCATCGCCATTGAACCCATTCAAACCAGCTGCCTGCAATCAGGAAATGAAAACCTGGTGAAAATTGGTGAGCAACTGAACCCCTGTCAGAGTATACGTGAGAAAATTGAGAATGAAATCAAAGCAGATCCTCCGGCTATGGTGAGCAAAGGGGGCGTGATTGCTGATGGTGTATCGGCTAGCCTTGATGATTTGAGAAAGATTGCCTTTTCAGGAAAAGATTACTTATTACAGATGCAGGTTCGCGAAAGCGAGCGCACCGGTATTCCATCTTTAAAAATTGGCTTCAACAATGTATTTGGCTACTATATCGAAATCCGAAACACACATAAGGATAAAGTTCCTGAAGAGTGGATTCGCAAACAAACACTAGTAAGTGCCGAGCGTTATATCACTCAGGAGCTCAAAGATTATGAAGACAAGATCTTAGGAGCTGAAGAAAAAATTCTAGCTCTTGAAACCCGTCTATACAACGACCTAGTGATCAGTATTACCGATTACATCAGCTCCATTCAGCTGAATGCTGCTATGATTGCCCGATTGGACTGTCTGCTTTCTTTTGCCAAATTGGCCAAGGAAAATCAGTACAGCTGCCCTGAAATTAATGACAGCCAGGTGATCGATATCAAACAGGGACGTCATCCTGTGATTGAAAAACAGCTGCCGATTGGGGAATCTTATATTGCCAACGATGTGTATCTGGATAACGACAAACAGCAGGTGATTATCATTACAGGACCCAATATGGCAGGTAAGTCAGCCCTACTGCGTCAAACAGCCCTTATTGTACTGATGGCTCAGATTGGTAGTTTTGTTCCGGCAGAAGAAGCTAAAATCGGTTACGTGGATAAGATTTTCACCCGTGTAGGTGCCTCCGATAATATCTCTTTGGGCGAATCAACTTTCATGGTCGAGATGAATGAAGCGGCCAGTATTTTGAACAATCTGTCTTCCCGCTCCCTTATTCTTTTAGATGAATTAGGACGTGGAACCAGTACCTATGATGGGATATCCATTGCCTGGTCGATTGTGGAGTATATACACGAGCATCCTAAGTTTAAAGGGAAAACCCTTTTCGCAACCCATTATCACGAGCTGAACGAAATGGAGCATTCTTTCAACAGAGTGAAGAACTTCAATGTGTCGGTTAAAGAGGTCAATAATAAGGTGATTTTCCTACGCAAATTGGTTCCGGGCGGATCCAACCACAGTTTTGGTATTCATGTTGCCCGAATGGCTGGCATGCCCAAATCGGTGGTGAAACGTGCAGATGATATCCTCATACAGCTTGAAGGTAACAAAAACGGTGAAGCTCTGGCCAAGCCTGTTGGCGATATCGCACAACAACGCGAGGGTTTTCAGATGAGCTTTTTTCAAATGGACGATCCCGTTCTGCAACAAATTCGCGATGAAATACGAGGAATGGATCTTAATAATCTGACTCCGATTGAAGCTCTAAACAAACTTAACGAGATCAAAAAAATATCCGGATTGTAATCCAACAAGAATTTAACTGGACTGAGAAAAATGTTTTTCAAAAAAAATACATTTTTTTTCAGTCCAGTCATTTCAATAGTGATTCTCTGACTTTCAGGAAGTCACGAACCCTGCGGTTTTATTAGTATTCCGAGAAAGTGAAAAAAAAGAAGCTATTTTCATTTTTTCTTTTGCAGAATCAAAAAAAGCGCATATATTTGCAACGTCAAAACGAAAAAACAATGGCTGCCGAGCCTTGTTGATTCACCGGAAGGAGCAAAAGCACTATGCGAGAATAGCTCAGTTGGTAGAGCACAACCTTGCCAAGGTTGGGGTCGCGAGTTCGAGTCTCGTTTCTCGCTCAATCCTTTAAGGATGCCCGGATGGTGGAATTGGTAGACACGCTGGACTTAAAATCCAGTGGCTTCACGGCCGTGCGGGTTCAAGTCCCGCTCCGGGTACAAAAAAAGCTTCAATCACAAGATTGGAGCTTTTTTTATGCCTTAATCTTTCACTTTCCCTTAAAATTAATAGTGGTTTCAAAACCGCATTTTCTACAACGGATGGTCATCTCCTTAATCGAACAAATTCTTAAAAGGTAGTAAGACAGACCCGCAAAAATAAAGGCAGAGACAGACATGCCCCAGAAAAATAATTCATCGTCAATATAGATAATTGTTGAAAGAGCTTCATAAAGACTAGTCATGGCTAAAATCAATAAAATGATGCCAAAACTTTTCCTTATAACAGGTCGGATACCAATACATGTTTCGTTTAAGTGTTCCCAGTCTGATTCTTGCCCCTCTTTACATCTACACTTCGGATATACAATTGGTTGGTTAGAGTTATTCATTATATCCAGTTATCCAGCCAATTTACAAAAAAAGTGGATGCTTTGTCTGAACTATTTGATGAATGGATTACACAAATAGGACAAGCCTATTTGAAATTAGAAACGAAGAATAAAATTCTGAAGTCTACCAATTACACAATTGAGAGAATAAAACAACTAATAACCTATTCTTCCAAAAACCTCAATCAGTTTTCTACTCAATTCAACTTGATTAATTCTCTTATCAGATAAAATAGCCTGAACAATGTACAAATATTCAGGCATCTCACCTTTTTTCCACTGTAATGAATCGTTGAATTTATCTTTTATAATTTCCGATATTTTTATCCCCAGAGATTCCAAAGAATGTCTTTTTTTATCCGGAAAATTACACGGGTTTCCTCTGTCTCTGGCGCATGATCTACACTGCCAGCAATGCCCGGAAATTAAGATTTCACTATAAGGAAAGTCAGCTTCAATTGACAACAACCTCTGATTAAAGCATTTCTTTTGAGCATGATAATCCACGATAGACTCACTGGAATCTAAATTCTTATTCAAAGAAAGCTTGATCCCGATAATATTCACAAACTTATACTGATTCAGATATTCAACTATATCAAAATCGTGAGGTGGACACGACCAGAAAGCACCAAAATTTGGACACTTACTACAATAGCCTAATATTTCGTGAGGAAAATAATATTGAAAAAGCTCTTCGATGGAATTTTCCGAAATATGCAAAGTGAAATTGGGAATAGTCTTATTCATCCTGTTTTATTAATTAGCTGAGTAGCAAAACTAGCGATTCAAAAACAAACTGAGATATTCTGCATTTAAAATTTTACTTAGAGTCCCTTTGTTTCCTATCTTTAAACACTATCTTTATGATCAGTCAATCACGCTTAAAATACGCGTTAAAAACAATCCAATACTCAATAAATGAAAAGAACACTCTCTATTTTAGCATTCTTCATTCTATTCTCTTTTAGCTCATTTGCACAAAATGATAAGGCTTATGAAAACACCCTGTCTGAAATGTTTCAGGTATCGGGCTCAGAAGAAACATTTAAAGTAGCCATCAACCAAATATTGGCGGCCTACAAAGGACAATACCCTCAAGTATCAGCAGAAATTTGGACCGAGATGGAAGCGGAATTTCAAAAAGCATCAATGGATGAGCTTGTGGTGATGCTGGCTCCTGCCTATCAAAAACATCTGACTCAAAAAGATTTGCAAGAACTTATTAAATTTTACAAAACGCCTATCGGGACAAAATTTGCAAAGAAAACACCACTACTCACTCGCGAAGCCATGCAAGTGGGACAGCAATGGGGCATGAAAATCGGTCAGGATTTCGCAGCCAAAATGAAGGCTAAAGGATATTAATTTAATCCAACATCTTCTATAAATTGCTGCTTAGTTTCATTACTTTGCAGCAATTTTTTTATTAGAAACTACTCCTCATTTATAGAAACTCAAAACTATGAGCATCGTTCGATTAATGACATGCGAGTCTGCCGTTGAAGCCAACCTAATTAAAGGTCGGCTTAAAAATGAAGGCATCGAAGCTTTTATTACCAATGAGAATTTTGCGAATTTGATGCCGCATTACAATCGCATCTTGAATTCCGGCATACAAATCATGATTAGTGACTTGGATTATAATAAGGCAAGTGAAATTTTAGAACTAAACACCAAACAAGAATGCATTTGTCCCAATTGCCAATCGAGAAACATCAAATTTAGTTTAGGTCAGAATAAAGTCAAAAAAATCTTTATCATCTTCTTTTCTCTTATCACAGCGACACCATTCAACAACCTAAAAAGTGTGTACAAGTGCCAAGATTGCAAAACTGAATTTTAAAACAGAACCAATGGAAACAAAAATTACCATACTTTGCGAGAACGAAACAAGCAAAAGAGCTGCTCGTTTTTGTCGATCGGAATGGGGCTTTTCAGCTTTTGTGGAAACAGAACAGGCCAACATTCTTTTTGACACTGGACATACCAGTTTGTACAAGCAGAATGCAAATGCCCTGGATATCGATCTTAACCGAAGTGATTTTGTTGTGCTGTCACATCACCATTGGGATCACACGAGTGGCATGCTTAGTCATGAATTTAAGGAGAAGAAAAAACTGATTTTACATCCGCACATTCTTGATAAAGTTTCTGAAGAGAAGGCTCATATTTTTAATCGCGACTTTGAAGTCATTTCCACAGAAGCAAGTCTGGAGTTCACTTCCGGCATTTTCTATTTGGGTCAAATTCCAAGGGAAATGAGTTTCGAAAAAGGCGAGCACAAAGGCGACAGCATGCTCGATGATTCTGCCATAGCCATAAAAACAGAAAAAGGATTAATCGTTCTAACGGGTTGCTCTCATGCCGGTATTTGCAATATATGCGAACACGCCAGAAAGGTAACAGGACAGAATCTTTATGCTGTTGTAGGTGGTTTTCATCTAACACAAAAAAATCAAGCTACAGTAAGAAAAACAATTGAGTATTTTAAATCACAAAAGATAGAACACATTTACCCGATGCATTGTGTCGATTTTCCAACGTTGGTTCGTTTTCACAGTGAATTTAATTCCATTAAATATGCCACTGGCGACGTCATTAAGCTTTAGATAATCGCCTAAAGAATCATGCCGCACTCTTTGCGTGAAATAGTCAGTTTCCCTAACTTCGACTCATCGATTAAAAAGGATGATTATGGCCAAAACAATAAAGACAAACGCACTGCGCATTCTGGATAAAAATAAGATTAGCTACGAAGCTAAAGACTCTTCAGACTTGGGCACTTCAGACAGTCCAGATACGGATGCCACACTCATTCACAAAACTCTGGTTGCTCGTGGTGTCAGTAAGGAACTGTATGTCTTTATAATTCCCCTTTCAAACGAGTTGGATCTCAAAAAAGCAGCGAGTGCAGCCAAAGAAAAAAAGATCCTAATGCTTCCTGAAAAGGAACTTTTACCAAATACGGGTTATATCAAAGGAGGCTGCTCGCCTATCGGCATGAAAAAACAATACAAAACCTTTCTTGAAATTAGCTCGATAAAAATGGAGCAAGTCATTGTGAGTGGTGGGAAAATCAAATTTAGGATTAAGCTAAAGCCTGGTGATCTCATGCAGCTTATTGGAGCTAAGGCTGCTGATCTTGTAAAATAATTCGCAAAAAAAATCACCTCACAGAATATGACGTGACTCTCTTCATTCTTTCTTTCCTTAACGCCTACTGAGTTTCATCCCACTTTTTACCAAGGTTAGAAAGATTTGCCTTCATTAAATCATCAGGCGACATAGCAATTCTAAATTCGCAAAAGGCTTCAAAGTTTAAAAACCAAGGCTCAGCAATGGATGGGATAGCGGATGCATCAGAAACTTCTGCGATCATAACAGCACCACGGTTACCATCTTGTTCTGTAAAATAAATACTTTCCGGCTTGATCTCTTCAAGAATGCGTCCAATTAATTCGCCAGCCTTACCATTTCGAACCATTGAATTGAAGGGTTCTACAGGAAACATGACATTAACTAACATCTTCATAACTATCAATTTTAATTAATAAGACATTAAGGTACGAAATAAAACAGTCAAGATCAATCATAAGTCCCCCAATATAAAAGCCCAAAGACATCTACACTATCTCAATCAACCGTTCACAATAAATCCACACCCAATATAATCGAGCACAACAAAACTCCGAATTCTTTTTTAGATTTACAGCCACTAACAAGCAAACTAAATCTCATGAAAGATTTCAATAATAGATTATTAACATGTGTGAAACAAGCTTTACCTGCGGGTTTAAAAACCTCCTTATGGCTCATTAAACTCACGCTACCCGTTTCATTCGCTGTCCTCTTATTGAATTACTTCGGCCTGCTGGTTATTATGGCTGAATACACCAGTCCAGTTTTTCGAATCATAGGTCTGCCCGGTGTTGCAGCACTCGTTTTAATCACCAGCATTTTCACTAATATTTATTCCGTTGTGGCTGTACTCACAACTCTGGCACTCCCCGTCCGTGATGGTACTATATTGGCTGTTATGTGTCTCATTTCTCATGGTTTCCTCATCGAAACCGCTATTCTTAAAAAAACAGGCTCTTCGGCAACTCGCATGCTTTTGCTACGCTTAGTATCAAGTTTTATTATTGGAGGCTTGCTCAATTTCATTCTGCCAGGCTCTCCCTCAGACGGTGCTTTCGCTTATCAGACTCAGAGCGATAATTTGACTCAAGTCATCATCGCGTGGCTACCACAAATTGGTGCCACTCTACTTAAAATTGTTATTTTGGTTAATGCCCTACTCATCGTACAGCGTTGTATGGAGGAGTTCGGTATCTTAAAATATCTGACCAAGCCTCTTTCTCCTTTTATGAAATTGATGGGCTTACCCAAGGAATCTTCTTTCCTATGGATGGTTGGGAATACCATTGGCCTTGCATATGGTTCTGCCGTGATGCTTCAAAAAGTTGAAGAAGGGCAACTCAAACCCAAAGAATGCGATCTTCTCAATCATCATTTAGCCATATCCCATTCACAACTGGAAGATCCTCTTCTATTTTTAAGTTTGGGCTACTCTATTCCTGTTCTTATCATTCCTCGCGTTTTGTTTGCCATTATTGTAGTTTGGCTGAGAAGAATTGAGAATGCCTTAAAGGAAAAAAAACAGAAAACTGTAAAAATAGCCTATTAAAGCACAGTATTTAACAGTATTAAATCGCAATAATCATCGAAAAGTTTAAAAATATGGGGTTGATTTAATTTTGATGATGTTTTCAAGAAAAATTTACCCCTTTTAACTAATCACATTGTAAAAAATGACGTTTTGTATGGGGGTCCATCAAAATTAGGGTCATTTCAGGAAATTACATATAAAGCTGAAAGATCACCTTATCTCCAACAGGGATATTAGCAACTAATTGTACTGCTTCTATACTCCACTACCATTGAAAAGGGGGGCTAAGCGAAAAATTCATTTTTTTGAAGATAAATCTCTTCGAAACAGGATGCTGTACAACAGTAAATCTCACCTCATCCAGCTAGTCATAAAACAAGCTTAAACCCAATAAAAACAAGGCTTTCAGAACAAAAACATGTTAGTGCCAAAATCCAGGGTTCTGCTTGGAAAGCAAGGGATATCTCTTCTATTTTAGCAATTGAAAACAAGACTGAGATGCGAGCATGCAATCGTTATAACTCATACCTATTATTTAATGAGTCATTAATGCAAATTGCCAACATCAGACAAATCTTAAAACACAAACATTAAATAAATAATTACGTCATGACAAATGCTTCAGTTGCTTTGAACCCAAACAAATTGGTTCAGTACTTACAAAAAATGCCAAATGAATTCACCAAAGAGGATTTGATTCGATATATCGAGGAGAATGGCATTCAGATGATCAACTTCCGTTACGTTGCCAACGACGGTAAATTAAAAACATTAAACTTTATTATAACTGACCGCAACCACCTTGACAATATATTGAGTACTGGTGAGCGCGTTGACGGGTCAAGCCTTTTCCCATTTATCGAAGCAGGATCGAGTGACCTTTATGTAATTCCTCGTTTCAAAACAGCTTTCGTAAACCCATTTTCAGAGATTCCAACATTGGATATTCTATGTTCTTTCTATACTGCTCAGGGCGAACCATTAGAGAGTGCTCCTGAATACATTCTTAAGAAAGCTCACGATTGTTTCAAAGAAAAAACAGGCATGACTTTTAAAGCCATGGGTGAGTTGGAGTACTACATTAAGAGTGCTAAAGCTGAACTATATCCTGGTGAAGACCAAAAAGGCTACCACGATTCACAGCCATTTACTCAGTGGGAAAACCTACGTCGCGAAGCGATGGTTCTTATTGCTCAATGTGGTGGTAAAATCAAATATGGCCACTCAGAGGTGGGTAACTTTATTCTTCGCGAAGATGGTTACGAACAACACGAAATTGAATTCATACCTGTTGAGGCAGAAGATGCTGTTGATCAATTATTAATTGGTAAATGGATCGTTCGTATGTTGGCAGCCCGCGAAGGTGCATTGGTAAGCTGGGCTCCCAAAATCACAGTAGGGAAAGCCGGTTCTGGTCTTCATATTCACATGATGCTTGAAAAAGATGGCAAAAACCTATGTGTTGAGAATGGTAAACTGAGTGATATTGCAAAAAAAGGAATTGCTGGTATCATGGATCTTGCTGGTCCATTAACCGCATTTGGTAATACGATTCCAACTTCATACCTGCGTTTAGTTCCTCATCAGGAAGCGCCAACCTACGTATGTTGGGGTGACCGTAACCGTTCTGTATTGGTACGAGTGCCACTTGGATGGTTAGGATCTAAAGATATGGTTAAAGAAGTAAATCCTCAGCAGCAAGCTGATACGCGTGACTTCTCAAGCAAACAAACTTTCGAATTCCGTGTTCCTGATGGATCTGCAGATATCTACATGCTGGTTGCTGGTTTAATCGTAGCTGTACAGCACGGTTTGGAAAGTGAGGATTCACTGGAAAAAGCAGAAGCTTTATATGCGGATATGGATATTTTCAGTTCTAACTTCTCTGAAAAACTTGAAAAACTAGAGCAACTACCAACTTGTTGTTACGAAAGTGCAGACAGCCTATTGGCTAAACGTGAAGTTTTCGAAAATAACAATATTTTCCCAGCAGGAAGTATTGATGCTGTTGCTGCTGGCCTTAAGGCATACAATGACCATGGTCTTAACGATCGTATCTTAGGTCATCACCAAGAGATTATGGCAATTGTAGACAAGTACATTCATTGCATGTAATCAAATTGATCTATCAGTTTCTTGCAAAAAGAAAACCGACCAAATAAGAACACCTACTAACAATCAAAAGGGATTTCAGCCATTGGCTGGGATCCCTTACTTTTTGTATTGCATCTTCACAACAATTAAATTCCCGCAAATACAACAGATATTCGCAGATTACCTCTTGAATAACAATCATCATTTCTTAAAACCGACACATCCTCACATTAGCATTAGCAAATCAAAGTATCACCCAAGCATCTCATCAATTAGTCGTATCTTCGCATAAAACCGAATAAACTATGAATAAAAATATAAACGAAAGCTGGAAAAAATATCTGGAAGCTGAATTTGAAAAACCCTATTTCAAACAGCTGGAACGTTTTGTTGATAATGAATATCAAGAACACGAAATCTACCCGCCCCAGGAACTTATATTCAGAGCATTTAACTCCTGTTCGTTCAATCAGATCAAAGTTGTTATTCTAGGACAAGACCCTTACCACGGACCTAAGCAGGCTAACGGTTTGGCTTTTTCGGTGAATGATGAAATGAAATTCCCACCCAGCTTACGAAACATCTATAAGGAGATGAATCAGGACCTGAATATTCCCATATCGAGCAAAGGGAATCTGGAAGACTGGGCCAAACAAGGTGTTCTCCTAATTAATGCAACGCTAACTGTTAGAGCTAATGAGGCGGGATCGCATCAGAAAAAAGGTTGGGAAGAATTCACCGATGCTGCCATCAAAGCTTTATCTGAACAAAGAGAACAGCTGGTTTTTATTTTATGGGGCTCATATGCACAGAAAAAAGGAGCTCAAATTGATTCTACTAAGCATCACATCATCAAATCGGCACATCCTTCACCCCTATCGGCTCATCGTGGTTTTTTTGGTAGTAAGCCATTCAGTCAAACCAATAGATATTTAAGGGAGCAAGGTCTGGAACCCATCAATTGGGAGTTGAAACATGAAAGTGCTCAAAAAAGCTTAAACTTTTAATAAAAAATGGGGTTGCCGAATTTATCGACAACCCCATTTTTTTATTCTTTCCCCGAAATCTATTCCTGCTCTATACTAAGCCTGTGAATTAAAGCTTTATTCCCATCCCCTTTCAATAAAAAAGTGGTTCTAAAATTTCCATTATCGGTCATTAGAGTTCCAATAAAATAGGGCGAATCAGCTTTTCCACCAATATGCTTCTTCTTCAGACTTTTAGGCTTATACTTTTCAAAAAACTTCGCCATAATCTGTTTGGCTTGCGATCGGCTATAAATGGCTTCCTTATCCTGAATCTTCAACTCGATTCTATCACTAAAGAAACCAGCCAAACTAATGCTATTCCCTTGTTGAAATGATGCCACCAGCCCTTTGGGTAAATCTTGTTCTTGTTGTGCAAAAGCAGAAATACTCAGAACCTGTATGGCGATGATAAGTATGTATTTTAAAAATCTCATAAAATGAATGTTTATCGTAAATTCAAACTCATTAGAACAAATACCATGCTGAATTCAAAACGCAAGGTAATAAGAATGTACTAAAAATTTATCTTTTAGCCATATTATCGTGATTAGTACCACCTTTATATTTTATTTCAAACAGACTGAAGCTATCTTTGTCCTATCAGAAACATAGTCGTACACACTAAAGACGATAAAAGAAGCGTTTCATCTAAATGCTAAAAATTTGTTCAATAAATCAACCTCAGATATATGAAAACCACATTACTTGTTATTGGAAAAACTGATAAAGACTTTGTGATAAAGGGCATAGAAGAGTATCAAAAGCGATTGGTACACTATATGCCTTACGAAATGAAAATTATTCCCGATATTAAAAACACCAAAAACCTTTCGGAACAACAACAAAAGCAAAAGGAAGGCGAACTGATTTTGGCGCAGGTAAAAAGCGGCGATCTGCTTATTCTTTTAGATGAAGGAGGTAAAGAGTTTTCATCCACAGGCTTTTCGCAGTATATCGAACAAAAGATGCTAAGTGGTATTAAAAACCTTATTTTTGTTATTGGTGGCCCCTACGGTTTCTCACCGGAAGTATACAAGCAGGCACAAGGAAAAATCTCATTATCTAAGATGACCTTTTCGCATCAAATGATTCGAATGATCTTTACTGAACAACTTTACAGAGCCATGACGATTCTGCGAAATGAGCCCTACCATCACGTTTGATGATCTCAGTAAATTATGCTAATTTAAGAGCTGTATTTATTTTAATTTGAATCGATTAAATCCTTGATGTTTAAATACGAATGGCATCATCCTTGTGAAACGGTTTTTCTTAAACGAATGTGTTGTAACTTATATCCCTGATCTTGAAAAAAAATAAATTCATCATCTTTTTGCTTGTTGTCCTATCCCTTTCATTACTCACCGGGATACTTATCGACTCACAAGCAAATGCTAAAAAAAACACAAAAAATAAGCTTGATCACTTTCAGAAAGTTTTTCTTGAAAAGGAAAATTTATTGGATGAATTCACAGGCTATTTGGCAGAAACTCTATCGAAACAAGATGAATTTATTTTTGATACCGACAATCTCAATACCGAAGAAAATGAACTCAAAAACAGGGAGCTCTCCCTTTTTGCTCTGGAGAAGGACAGTCTGATTTATTGGAGTAATAATTCAATCAATCTTCCCTATTCTATTATTAACAAAAATTTCGAATCAAAGGTCGCATTCATTGACAACGCATGGTTCTACATCAAAAAGACTCAATATAAAAACAAGCAACTTCTGGGATTGATTCTAATTCAGCAAGAATACTCCTACGAAAATAAGTACTTAAAAAAGCATTTTGCTAAAGCATTCGACCTTTCAGATTCATACATCATCCAATTTCATAGCGATGATCCCAATGCAATTAAAAACAAAAAAGGAGAAACACTTTTCAGCCTCGAAAAAGAAAAAGACAACTTCCTTTTCCAGACCGATTTCAATAAGGCTGTTTACTTCTATTTTCTAAGCTTATTATTCGGGATATTGTTAGCCATACAAATCATTCGAATCAAGAAGAAGTTATGGTATAGAACCATCGGCATTTTTATTTTTGGACTGCTCATGATTGGACTAAGATATATCATGCTAAGCAAAGGTATTCCCAGTGTTTTTTCGAGTATGGAACTGTTTTCACCCGTTCTTTTTGCCTCTTCGTTCTATTTCCCATCATTGGGTGATTTTGCAATAAACAGCTTTTTTATTTTTAGTTTCATTTATGCCTATACCAAATACCTTCCTCATCAGGTTTTACTTAGAAACAAGGCGCTGACCTTTAGTTATATTTTCTTATTTATCAACCTGCTATTCTTTTCGCTCTTATATGCAACCATCAATATCCTCTTCAAAAATCTGGTCTTAGATTCGAGCTTATCCTTCCAAATGTTTGAGATAAAGAGTAATTGGATCTACTCCATGTTTGGCATGGTTGTTCTGATACAACTATTCTACAGCCTCATTCTTTTGGGTAAATTAACCAATAAAAGCATTAAAGATAAAATATCACTTCCTCTAAGACTTGTAGCTATCATCCTTTTCTTTGGTGGCTTTACACTTGTTAAAACACTAATGGGAATGCCCATTGAGTGGCTGGGCGTTTTATTCGAATTATCTCTTCTATTTGCAATTATTTTCATCGAACAATACACCAAACCCAGTTATTCCCACACATTTTTTATTAGTCTCTTACTGGCCGTTTCGATATTCATTGGCAATCGCATAAACACGTATTCCAGCCAAAAAGAAAAACAAGTTCGCGTTATTGAAAGTTTAAATCTATCTTCTGAATACAGTCCCACCTCAGAAACTTTACTGATTGAACTTGAGAAAAAGATCAAATCAGACACGCTCTTAAAAAAGCTCTGTAAAAGACCAATAATCAACGAAAATGAAATTATAAATCTCCTTCAAACCCGTTTTTTTATCGGGTACTGGGAACAATTTCATACCCAAATCACCGTCTGTAGTGAAAATGATGAGTTAAACGTTGAGCCCGACAATCAGATTCGAAACTGTTATGAGTTTTTCGAAGAAATGATTCTTAAAAATGGGGAAATGATTGTGGGGAGTAATTTCTACAACTTAAATGAATACGATGGTATGATATCATACCTCGGGATAATTGAATTTCAATCCGAAAAAGCGAAACCCCATCGTCTTTTCATTCGCCTCGACTCCAAATCCAGATCACAAGGTCTAGGCTATCCGGATCTTCTTCTTGATGAGAAAGTTCAACTTCAAGCTACTGGTAAAGATTATTCCTATGGAAAATACCGTAATGGAAAACTGATTGCCTCTTCGGGTTCTTTTAACTATTACCTAAACGATGCAGGCTTTGGCAAATCAAAAGAAAACCATGCCTGGATAAAACGAGATCATTACACTCACCTCATCTACCGTTTTGGTGAGAACTCTATTGTACTTAGCTCACCAGAAGTTACTTGGCTGAAGAAATTCATTACCATTCCATATGTCTTTATTCTCTTTTATATCTTCACCATCATCATCGGTTTCATAGAACGTTTCCCTTGGCGACTGAGATTAAAATACAGTTTTAAATACCGCATACAATATTCCATAACAGCTGTATTAATGCTTTTCTTCTTGTTATTGGGAGGTGGAAGTGTATATTACAACATCCAACAATTTAACCAAAAACACAACAAGGAACTGAGTGAAAAACTTCAGATTATAAAACAAGAAATCATTCAGGACTTACAATTCAAAGCCAGTAAAGAAGTCATTACCGAAAGATTACAACAAATCTCAAACCTGATATTTGCAGACATCCATCTTTATGATACTAGTGGAAAACTAATAGCCTCTTCACGTCACGAGATATTTGAGAAAAAGCTGCAGGGCCAGCAAATGAACTTCTCGGCATTTTATCAGCTATTTTATAAAGAAAGGACCCATTTTATTCACAAAGAAAAAATTGGGAATATGGAATATCTTTCGGCCTATGAGAGCTTGGTTGATGCCAACAATCAACGCCTGGCTTTTATAAATCTACCCTATTTTATAAAAAGTCAGGATTTAAAATCAGAGCTTTTCAATTTGATTCTTACAGGTATCAACTTGCATTTGTTTATGATCCTGATAGCCATTTTTGTCTCCATAATTATCTCAAACAAGATTACACAACCCTTAAGACTCATTGAAAACAAATTGCAAAGTGCACGATTGGGCACACACAGTGCAGCCATTGAATACAACAAAAATGATGAAATAGGCAGTTTGGTTAGGGTATACAACAAGATGTTACTTGACCTGGAACAGTCAGCAGAACTTCTGGCTCAATCCGAACGAGAATCTGCATGGAGAGAAATGGCTCGTCAAGTCGCCCACGAAATTAAAAATCCTTTAACTCCAATGAAGCTAAGCATTCAGTTTCTTTTGCGTCGTTACGAGGATCAATCTCCGGATTGGGGCAAGCATCTCAAGCAAGTCAGCGAAACACTCATTCATCAGATAGATACCCTTTCGTCCATTGCAACAGCATTTTCAAATTTTGCCAAAATGCCCGAGGCAAAGGCTGAAGATTTAAACCTGGTCGACATTTTGAAACATGCGCTTTCACTTTATAAAAATGACAAACATGAGATTGAACTCAAACTAAATGGAATTGAAGAAGCCATGGCGAGTGTGGATAGAGAGCAGTTTGTTCGTATCTATGTCAACCTGATAAACAATGCCATCGAATCCATTCCAACTGATCAGGATGGAAAAATAATTATCGAATTGAATGAAGAAGCGGATTACTGGCTTAGCTCGGTTTCTGACACGGGCAAGGGCGTTGATCCTAAAATTAAAGGTCGACTTTTCTATCCAAACTTTACCACAAAATCAAGTGGAATGGGACTGGGACTCGCCATAGTTAAAAATAGCGTGGTGCAGGCTGGTGGCGAAATTTGGGTTGAATCAGAATTGGGTAAAGGAAGTTGTTTTTACGTCAAAATACCAAAACTGATCAAGAGCTAATTCCATTCCAACCGATTGGTCAGTCTTATTTGACCTCATCCATGGTGATTAGATTATTAAGAATCGCATAAACAGTCAAACCTGAAACCGACTTAATCCCCAGTTTCTGGGTGATATTTTTTCGATGCGTCACAACCGTATGAATACTAATAAAAAGTTGGTCGGCAATTTCTTTATTGGTCAGTCCCAAGGCAATATGCTTTAAGATATTCTTTTCGCGTGCACTAATCGGCTCATCAGATTTTTCAACTTTCTTATTTCTTTCCAAATCCTTTTTCACACCTTCCAAACAATCAAGTATCTTGCTTTGTGTATCCTCATAATGTAAAAAAGCATCCTCATCGAATTTTCCCTCATCTTTATTTTTGTTGGAAATAATCACAAGCTTACACGCTTTTAATTTGGCACACCCATTCTTAATCAATTCATAATTCCCATCAAAAAGATCGGGGTTTAGAATAAGCATATTGGGTTTAAGGGTGTTTAGGCTTTCAAACAGGCCTTCCGCTTTATCCATCTTATGAATGACATGATTATCTCCCAGACTCTGAAGAACCGCACATAAACCTTTCTGAATCAGATATGAAGTTTCTGCAACAACAATTGTAATATTATTCATAGCTCTGGTTTAAATCAATTCTGTAACAGCTTTTTCCATCGAAATCATCTTTGGAACCAAAACTTTATCCTCAATTCGGGAATGGTAATTCAGGTCCTGCTCTAACATAAAAAGCAACTGGATAATCTTATGATAAAGATTTGTATTTCTGGGAGGAGTCAGATATTTTATCATGATGGTTTTTAAATCCATCAACTTTTCTTCCACATCATCATGTCCTTCCTGATAAATTGAAATTGAGAAAGATTCAAAAATTTTTCTATTCAAATCAGAAACAATACCCGACGTACAAATCTCCTCAACGGCCAAAACATATGGAAATACCACATCCTCCTCGTGCAAAATATGCTCAGTTAATTCATTCTTATAACCTTCGAAAAAATTCCGAATAAGAAGAATATACTTTTCATCTTCAGCTTCGGCATGCTGCAAAGATTCTATCAAACCTTCAATTTCAGTAAGCTTCTCATTCAAATAACTTGAGTGAGTCATTTTTAAATAAGCAACAATATCTTTTGAGGGGATGGTTTGTAATTCTTCTTTAGGAAAATAGTCTTTATCGTGATACGTGTTAACCAATTGCAAAAAGAAATTAAGATCAACATCCGTTTCTTCACAAATCTCTTTCACGCTTTTATCTCCGAAACCCAGGTTAATTCCAAAACGATAAATCACGGGAATCAACATGTAATTCATTTGAATGACATCCGCCATTTTCATATCCTTAGTAATTCGCATATGATGATTTTTAATTGTTTGATAATTTAAATTACACATTATTCTGTAGATAACAAGACGAGAGCCCAAAAACAGACTATAAAGTCTGAATAGAGCTCTCGAGTATAAATTGAAAAACTGAAATCGGATGAAATATTAACACTAAAAAAGAAATATTATGGCAAAAGTTTTCTTGATCTTCATCTGATTTCAGCTTTCTTGGCTTTGTTTTGTTATGACAAAAATAGCCTCAGAGAGATGATACCACAATACCAATATGTTGGTATTTATAAAAGTTGAAGCATAAAAAAAAACGTGTGCTTATTCTGATCAGGGAATAAACACACGTTGTATTGTATTATTGATAAGAGGATATCCCCTCTGTCTCAATTTATTTCTTTCTTACAAAAATCTGAATGGGTACACCTGTGAAATCCCAATTATCACGAATCTGATTCTCTAGATAACGTCTGTACGAATCTTTAATATACTGAGGTAAGTTACAGTAAAATGCAAAGCTTGGTGCAAAAGTTGGTAATTGAGAAACATATTTAATTTGAATAAATTTCCCTTTTACTGCTGGTGGTCTAAAGTTTTCAATAGCCTTAAGCATCACCTTATTCAATTCAGAAGTTTTGATCTTACGAACACGATTTTCGTAAACCATAATAGCAGATTCTAAAACTTTAATCAAACGAACTTTCTCAACTGCTGACGTAAAGACAATAGGCACATCGTTGAAAGGTGCCAAACGCTTACGAATCTCCGCTTCAAACTCTTTCATGGTATTGGTTTCTTTGGTTAAAAGATCCCATTTATTTACCATAACAACACACCCCTTACGATTCTTAATAATCAAGTCGTAAATGGCTAAATCCTGAGCCTCAACCCCACGAGTTGCATCCAAAATCAATACACAAACATCCGCACTTTCAATCGTACGAATCGATCGCATCACTGAATAGAACTCCAGATCTTCGTTTACCTTTGGTTTTTTACGAACACCAGCCGTATCTACCATGATAAAGTCATGCCCAAACCCTTGGAAACGTGTATGAATTGAATCACGTGTTGTCCCTGCAATATCGGTTACAATATTTCGATCAACACCCAATAATGCATTAACTGTTGACGATTTACCAACATTAGGACGACCCACAAAAGCAATACGAGGCAGATCCATATCATCTTCTTCAGGCTTCTCGATAAAATCAGCAACTACAGCGTCAAGCATATCACCCGTTCCCGATCCGTTTACCGATGAAATTGGATAAATGACCTCACCTATTCCCAAAGAATAAAATTCATTGGCAGCAAAAATCAAATCGCTGTTATCAGCCTTATTGGCTACAACGTAAACTTTTTTCTTGGTGCGACGCAAAATCTTAGCGACAGCCTCATCGAAATCTGTGATACCGTGCTGAACATCCAATACAAATAAAATGGCATCAGATTCATCAATTGCCAACATCACCTGCTTACGAATCTCGTCTTCAAAAACGTCATCCGAATTCACTGAGAATCCACCCGTGTCGATTAATGAAAACTCCGTTCCATTCCAATCAGCCTTACCGTAATTTCTGTCACGAGTTACACCCGCTGTTTCATTCACAATCGCCTTACGTGTTCCTGTCAGACGATTAAATAGTGTAGATTTTCCAACATTAGGACGACCTACAATTGCAACTATATTGCCCATTTCTTAATTATTTTTCATTCTTGATACCACAGAGGGTTCAAGAATTTTTATTCAAATTTATTTGAGCGAATACGTCGTCTCTCATAGACTGTTCAATCACTCATCTCCTAAAAAGGATACTTATATTTTATTCTCTTACTGTTGGTAACCAAAGCCCTTAAGCTGAGAATCTTTACTTCTCCAGTCTTTTGCAACCTTCACATAGAGTTGTAAGAAAACTTTTTTTCCAAAAAATGCTTCTATATCTTTTCGGGCATCAGTACCCACTTTTTTCAAAGCAGCTCCTTTATGACCAATGATAATCCCTTTCTGCGAAGTTCTCTCCACATTTATAACGGCCATAATCCTTATGATTTTTGGCTCTTCCTTATATTCCTCAACTTCAACCTCAACGCTATAAGGCACCTCCTTGTCGTAATTTATCAAGACCTTCTCTCGAATAATTTCTGTTACGAAGAAACGTGCTGGCAAATCGGTCACCTCATCCTTTGCAAAATAAGGAGGTCCTTCAGGAAGCAATTCAAGAATACGGTTGAATAGATTTTCTACATTGAAATTTTCCTTGGCAGACATAGGGAAAATTTCTGCCTGAGGAATTTTCTCTTTCCAACGATCGTACAGCTTAAGCAGTTTAGCCTGATCAGTCAGGTCAATTTTATTCAGAATCAACAAAACAGGAACAGTTGCACCTTGAACTTTTTTCAAAAACTCTTCATTTTTGTCGATCGTTTCAACCACATCAGTCACATACAGAATGATATCCGCATCAACCAAAGCTGAGGTTGAATACTTCATCATCGACTCCTGAAGCTTATAATTTGGTTTCAATACACCTGGTGTGTCTGAATATACAATCTGGAAATCATCTCCATTTACAATCCCTTTGATTCTGTGGCGAGTGGTTTGCGATTTCGAGGTAATAATCGAAATACGTTCACCAACCAAATTATTCATTAGGGTTGATTTACCAACATTGGGATTTCCAATGATATTTACAAAACCTGATTTATGAGGTACTTTTTCTGTCATATCGTGATTATGAGGTTTCGTTATTTTGAAATTTAGACTATTGCTTTTCATAAATAGCAATAAACCAAAATCTTACAGACAAAATCACGAAACATTTTGAATTTGCAAATATAAGCTATTTTGTTGGAATGAAAGAACAAGTCTTTGATTTAATTGTGTTTGACATACGCCCTTCATCAAATATAAATTTATTGAAAGATTTGAATATGAAAAAGCACCCCCGAACTTAATCGAGAGTGCTCGTATATTCTTTTATATTAAGACACAGACTAGCCTTATAAAAAGATATGCATTTTTTTTACAAAGGTGCAGTTTCAGAATTAAAAGTAAAAGTACCTGCATCAGTCACTTCACCTACAACAACCTCTACATTCTCCTTAGCAACTTCTACCAAACCGCTCTCAACAGTAGGGATAGCTACAACCTTATATGTATTCGCTTCTAAAGCGCGAATCAAAAACTCTCCTGCTTCATTTGGATAAGTTGAAATACTATCGGTTCCCACAATAGCATATACAGTACATTCCGTATCTAAAGGCTCAATAACACCTTTGATCGCACCTGTTTGCGCTTCCATTTTAGCTCTAATATCCGGCTTCAAGTTATATTTTCCGGAATTACCCGCTTTAACGATAGATTTAGCAGCATCAAAATCAAGAACTAACTTATAAGTTACACCTGCCTCAATTTGTGAATGGATTTTAATCTTAAGTCCACTCTGCATTGAAGATGGGGTATCCAAATCCAACTCTTCACCATTTAATCCAAGCTTATTATTTGCTCCTAAAACCAATCTCACCTCTTGTAATTGTCCCTCTGGCAATTCAATCTCTCCAAGTAAAGCTTCTTCTCCATTGGTCAATTTCAATAAATCATAGACTTTCGTCTCAACATTTTCAAGTGACTGCCATTCTCCCGTATTAACCTTAACATCAAGAACATCAATCAAAACAGACTCATAATCAGCTGGAGCATCAACAAGGCTCACTTTGATCTTAGCCATTTTACTACTATCATCATTATCGCAAGATGAAAGTATTAAACCTGCCATCAAGCAGTAGCCAACCATTCGAAATAGTTTTCTCATATCCTTATATTTTTTTTTAAGTGTATATGAAGCAAGTATACAACATTCCTCTGTTTTTCACAAACTCAAAATACCCGCCAAAACAAACATAATCAAGGTGTTACAAACTACAATTCTTTTAATTATTACAATTATTCATAACACATGGATAGTACTAAAATCATGTCTATTAAGTCGATATAAAACATGTATTCATCATTTCATTTTTTTATCGTATAACTTATTCCGCCTCAAACTCAAGACTTAATAAACATAAGTGCAGGTTGAGATTTTTAAATTTTATTTGTTTTATTTACGCAAGTCATAAATTAACGCTCATTAACGGCAAAAAAAGCTACTTTTATCAAAACGCTATCTGGTTTCTTTCAAAATAACATCTGTCGAAAAACAAAAAAAGCACCCTCGAACTTAATCGAGAGTGCTCCTATTGTATAGCAATTTCTGAAGCTTACTTCTTCATCAATTCTGCATAGTGCTTGTAAAACAAAGGAATGGTATTAATCCCGTTAAAAAATTGTTCCAATGGGAAGTTCTCGTTTGGAGAGTGAATTGCATCAGCCTCAAGACCGAATCCCATCAATACAGATTTAATACCTAAAATCTCTTCGAAACTAGAGATAATTGGAATAGATCCTCCAGAACGAACAGGAACTGGACGCTTACCATAAACCTCAGTGTAAGCCTTATCAGCTGCTTGATAAGCAGGAATATCAATCGGACAAACATAGCCTTGACCACCATGAAGAGGTGTCACCTCAACTTTTACACAGTCGGGTGCAATTGCTTCAAAATGATCTTTGAAAAGAACAGAGATCTTTTCCCAATCCTGATTAGGAACCAAACGTGTAGAGATCTTAGCATAAGCTTTTGAAGGTAATACTGTTTTAGCACCTTCGCCAATGTATCCACCCCAAATACCACAAACATCAAATGATGGACGAATACCTGTGTGCTCAGAAGGTGTATACCCCTTTTCGCCAGCCAATTCTTTCACATCAATTGCTTTCTTATATTCTTCTACATCAAATGGCGCTTCAGCCATCATAGCACGCTCTTCTTTTGATACTTCAATCACATCATCGTAGAATCCAGGAATTGTAATATGTCCATTCTCATCTACCATTTCAGTAATCATTTTAGCCAATACATTGATTGGATTTGCAACAGCGCCACCAAACAATCCTGAGTGAAGATCGCGGTTAGGACCGGTTACTTCAACTTCCCAATACATCAAACCACGAAGTCCTGTAGTAATAGATGGCTTATCAGGAGCAATCATCCCAGTATCAGAAACCAAAATGATATCAGCTTTCAACATTTCCTTATGCTCTTCGCAAAATTTAGGAAGGTTAGGAGAACCCACTTCTTCTTCACCTTCAATCATGAACTTTACGTTACAAGGTAAAGTGTTCGTCTTAACCATGTATTCGAAAGCTTTAGCATGCATAAAAGCCTGTCCTTTATCATCGTCAGCACCACGTGCCCAAATTTTTCCGTCTTTAATTACTGGCTCGAAAGGATCAGTATCCCATAATTCGATAGGATCGACCGGCATCACATCCATATGTCCGTAAACCAAAACGGTTGGTAGAGCAGGATCAATCATCTTCTCTCCATAAGTCACCGGATTTCCTTCAGTTTCGAAGATTTCCGCCTTATCAGCACCAGCATCTAACATTAGCTGCTTCCAGTATTCTGCAGCCTTGTACATTTCCGGTTTGTTAGCTTCAATCGAGCTAATCGATGGAATGCGAATCAAACCAAATAATTCATCAAGAAATCTATCTTTATTCTCGTCAATATAGCCTTTAATGTTGTCCATGTAATATGTGTTTAAATTGAGTTTAAATTTTAGAGTGGTAAATATACAAATCCCATTTTCAATTAACAATCAGGATCTAAGTTTTAACAACGACTATAGTGCATTTAATTCAGCACAATTGAAAAGGCGAAATCGCAAAAAAACAAAATAGCCGTAAACCGGATATTAATCCAATTTACGGCTATTCATTAATATTTACGAATCAGTCCGTTTAAACAAAAAAATTATCGTCTTATCTGATAGATTTCTTCCAGATTTTCGGCTGCATATTCCAACTCTTTATACCAGTCTTCACCATACTTACGAATCAATGGTTCTTTAAGGAATTTATAAACAGGTGTTCCCATCTTAAATCCAAGCTCTCGGGCTGGTGCACAAATATTCCATTTGTTGTAATTTACGGCATCAAACTCCGGGTATTTCTGAATTCGGATAGGGTAAAGCGAACACGAAATTGGCTTACGATAGCTGATTTTGCCATCCAAAAAAGCTTTTTCGATACCACACAAAGCTAATCCATTTTCAAAAACGGTGTAAACACATTCTTTATCATTGATAATAGGTGTTACCAAATCGCCGTCCGCATCAATTACCGAAGTGCCTTGTTTCTCAATTTCTTCTATCCCTTTTTCAGTCAGGTATTCCTTAATATCAGGGTATATTTCATCAAGAATAGCTTTTTCATCCTCATCTAAAGGTGCACCTGAATCTCCCTCAACACAGCATGCCCCTTTGCATTTACCAAAATCGCAAATAAATTTCTTCTCAATCACATCGAGGCTTACTATGGCATTTCCTATCTGTAACACGTTATTATATTTTAAAATTTAAGATTCAAATTCTTAGATGAGTCATTCATTTTAACAATCACACATACTAAAGGAAGAATCCGTACTATCGGCAAAGATAATACGGATTCTTATATTATTATAAAGATCTGGATTTTTAGATATAAAGCCTGAGACTGATTTTGAGATATACAGATTCTCAGGCCTCACATCTAAGATCTTAAAATTATTTTACGATCAAGGACTTACCTGTCATTTCAACTGGCTGTTCAAGTCCCATAATATCAATAATAGTTGGAGCTACATCAGCCAAAATACCATCATTCAATCCCTTAGGATTTTCAGTCACCCAGATACAAGGAACCGGATTAAGTGAATGAGCTGTATTAGGAGATCCATCAGGGTTTACTGCAAAATCAGCATTCCCATGATCGGCAATAATAATGACATCGTATCCGTTTGCCTTAGCAGCTTCTACAACCTGCTTAGCACAGGCATCAACAGCTTGAACCGCTTTTGAAATTGCTTCGTAAACGCCGGTATGTCCTACCATATCGCCATTAGCAAAATTCAAACACACAAAGTCAGCCGACTGTGCATTTAATTCTGCAGTAATCTTATTAGCCACCTCAGGAGCAGACATTTCCGGTTGTAAATCGTAAGTCGCAACCTTTGGTGAAGCCGTTAACAAACGAGTTTCACCTTCGAATTCAGCTTCACGACCACCAGAGAAAAAGAACGTTACGTGAGCAAATTTCTCGGTTTCTGCAATACGTATCTGTTTTTTACCAGCCTTAGATACAACTTCACCTAGAGTATTCTGTACATTCTCTTTGTCGTAAATAACATTTACGCCTTTAAAATTAGAATTGTAGCAAGTCATTGTGTACCATTCAACATTCATGGTATGCATACCAAACTCCGCTTTGTTCTCTTGAGAGAAAACTGTTGTCATCTGACGCAAACGGTCGGTACGGTAATTGAAACAAATCACCACATCGCCCTCTTCGATTGTTGTCAAAGGCTTACCCTCTGCATCAACAGCTACAATTGGCTTAATGAATTCATCGGTTACACCTTCTGCATAAGAAGCCTCAACAGCAGCAAGCATATCGTTAGCAGGTTGCCCTTCAGCCTTGGTGTATAAATCGTAAGCTAACTTGATTCTTTCCCAGTTATTATCACGATCCATACCGTAATAACGACCAACTAATGAAGCCAATTTTGCAGAACCTTCAATCTCACCAATAAAATCTTTTACAAATTCTAATCCCGATTTTGGGTCTGTATCACGACCATCAGTCAAACCATGTACAAAAACATCTTCTAAACCAAAAGCCTTAGCCGCTTTACAAACAGCAACAGCATGTGAACTTAAAGAATGTACACCACCATCACCTAACAAACCGATTAGATGAAGTTTCGTATTATTTTTCTTTGCAGTAGCAAACGCTTTTACCAACTGCTCGTTATCTTTGAGTGTATTGTTTTTTACAGCAAGATTAATCTTCACCAAATCTTGATATACAACACGTCCGGCACCAATATTTAGGTGACCCACTTCTGAGTTCCCCATTTGACCTTCAGGCAAACCCACAAAATTTCCTGCAGCCTGCAACTGAGAGTTTGGATACTGTGCTAACAAACTATCAATATATGGTGTTTCTACTGTTGAAATAACATCCGAGTTGGATTTATCCCCTATTCCCCATCCGTCAAGGATCATCAATAAAGCTTTCTTATTATCAGCCATTTGTCGTATTTTGATTATTCTGTATTTGTATATTCGTCTTGCAAAACTACCTTAATAATCTCAATAATAAAAGAACTTACTGTCCTGAATACCTTTATTTTACACCGAAAACGTTTGCTTAAATAAAATAAATACAAGCTTGTGAATATGACGGGTTAAAATCAACTCGTATTATTCATTTCTGCTCCAAACCCATTTTTTTTCATTTTTTAAGAATCAACTTGGTGAAGACAAGACTCTGTCAAAATATCTATTCACGCAACAATCTTCTGCATAGAAATGCTAACTTTAATGCCCAATAATAATTTCTAACTCAAAATTCCCCATATGTTTAAATTCAATAAAAGCTGGCTACTCGTACTGATATTCCTTTTCACTTTTACGGCATGCAAAAAAGATGATAATGACAATAACAGCAAAGACAAAACAATTGTTGAAGTTATAGATGATATTATGGGCGAATGGTATTTATGGAACGATGACATTCCCAAACTAGATGTCAGCAACTACAGTGATTTTAATACCTATTTCGAAGATCTTTTGGTACCTCAAGACAGGTGGAGTTTCATCGCAAACCTTGATATTCTTTTAGCTTATTTTTCAAGTGGAACCTATACCGGTTATGGTTTCGACCTTAAATTTGAAGAAGGTCAGGATGTACCTCGGGTAAGCCTAGTCTACGATGAATCAGATCTCTATACTGAAGGAATAACCCGTTCCTGGAAATTGATTGAGATCAATGATCAAGCAACCAATCAAATGACTGAAGATCAAATCATGCAGCTGCTTTCCAATGATAATGCAGACCTCGTTTTCGAAAACAATTCAGGCGAACAAAAAACTTTGAGTCTATCGAAAAAAGAGATGAATCAGAACACGGTAATTAAAAGAACCATGATTCCTGATCAGAGTAAAAAGGTGGCTTACCTTGTATTCGACAGCTTTTTGGATAGTTCAGAAGCCGAATTAAACGAAGCTTTCGAGTATTTTAAAACAGAAGGTGCTGAAGAATTGGTTCTCGATCTGCGTTATAATGGAGGGGGAAGTACCGATATTGCCAATCAACTTGCCGCACTTATAACAGGAAATACGCATCAAGGTGAAGTCTTTTCAAAATACATTTTCAATGAGTCTAAAAGTTCGGTAAATTCTTCTGAGCCATTTTCAGATCAAACTTCAGCTTACGGTTTTAATCGAATCTTTGTGATCACCACTTCAGGTACCGCATCAGCCAGTGAACTGGTTATTAATTCACTTAAACCCTACTTAGGACCTGAAAACATCATCTTGGTAGGAACCAAAACACATGGAAAGCCCGTTGGCATGCGAGTTTTTGAAGTACCTGAATTCAACCTGGCGGTTCTACCTATCACCTTCCATGTTACGGATAAAGATGATCAGGGGGACTACTTTGGAGGGATTCCTGTTGATTACGAAATTGAAGATGATATCACTCATGATTGGGGTGATGTTGATGAAACAAACCTAAAAGCGGCATTAAATTACATCAACAACAGTACATTCCCTGCAGTGACTGCCAGAGCTAAAACGGGGCATAAACGTGAATTTATACGTAAAGGCCTAGACGAATTGATCAGTGCATTCTAATAAATACAATCCAATTTCTACAATAGAATTAAGAGGTAGCCCTTCAGGCTACCTCTTTTATTTTGTTGTATAACAAGTACCATAGGAACAAAAAAGCCCTACCTTTGCACTCCAATATTATCATTTCGAATATAATAAGATTCATTTCGATGGAAACTAAAAAGTTAACACAATTCAGTCCGGGAGCCGGTTGTGGATGTAAAATATCGCCAAAAGATTTAGAAGTTATCTTAAAATCGAGTGCGCCTCATATAAAAGATCCAAACCTATTGGTTGGTAACGATAGTAAGGATGATGCTGCCGTTTTCGATTTAGGGAATGGGACAGCTATCATTAGCACCACCGATTTTTTTACACCAATTGTTGATGACCCATACGATTTTGGTCGAATTGCAGCAACCAATGCCATTAGCGATGTGTACGCCATGGGCGGCAAACCGATTATGGCTCTTGCGATTTTAGCCTGGCCTTTGGATAAATTGCCAACCGAACTGGCTCAACAAGTCATTGAAGGCGCACGTGATGTTTGTGCTGATGCCGGTATCCAGTTGGCGGGTGGTCACTCTATCGATATTTCTGATCCTGTTTTTGGACTATCGGTAAATGGTATTGTCTCAACCAATAGGGTTAAGCAAAATAACACAGCAACCCCAAACTGCAGTCTTTTCTTAACAAAACCACTTGGAATAGGTGTATTTACCACGGCTGAGAAAAAGAAACTGATTGCTCACGAGAACAATCAAATCGTTGTTGATTTAATGTGCAGCCTAAATAAAGTTGGACAAGTTTTCGGAGAACTGGACTATGTGAAATCGATGACTGATGTAACCGGTTTTGGTCTATTGGGTCACCTGGGTGAAATCTGTGAAGGTTCAAACGTTAATGCCACAATCAACTTCAAAGATGTTCCGAAAATGGAAGGTGTAGAGGCACTGATTGAACAAGGATCAACTCCTGGTGGAACACGTAGAAACTGGGCTTCATATGGCCATTTAGTTGGTGAAATTACTGAATTGCAAAAATCACTATTGTGCGATCCTCAAACCAGTGGCGGTTTACTTGTCGCTGTTGAAAATGAGCATATCGATGCATTTAAAGAAATCGCGAAAGCAGAAGGTTTCATTTTAGAATCAATTGGAGAGCTTTCTGAGCGCAAAAATGATACTGAAGCCTACATCAATATAAAATAAGCTAAAATCACATGAACAACTCCAATACTTTAGTCCAAATCAATAAAAATGGAATGGGGAACGGTAATGAGGAATTAGGTCAGATCTTAATTTCAAATTACTTGAAACTTTCCTTGACAAACGGGCAATTACCTAAAATCATCACATTTTATAATGCAGGTGTTCAATTAACCTGTACGGGTTCTCCTGTTCTCGATACATTAAGAGAAATGGAAAAAGCAGGCGTAAAAATGATTATCTGTAAAACCTGTCTGAACTTTTATAAACTAGAAAATAAGGTGGAAGTTGGTATACAAGGCACCATGCAGGATATTATCACTCTGCAAGCTGATGCTTCTAAAGTCATTAATCTTTAGAACCACAAACTCATTATAAATTAAGCCCATCTGATTGAATCAGATGGGCTTAATTTTTATCTAAATCTTAAATCTAATAATGAGTTAAGATATTAATCTCTTTTTGAGTTAAGAATCTAAACTTTCCTCGAGGTAAGTTTTTCTTAGTCAGTCCGGCAAAATAAACACGGTCTAGTTTCTCAACCTTAAACCCAAGGTGTTCGAAAATACGACGAACAATTCTATTTTTACCCGAGTGAATCTCGATACCCACTTGAGACTTATCCTTAGGATCAACATAGCTAAGCTCGTCAGGCTGAATAAAACCATCTTCCAGCTCCAAACCATCACTAATCTTAAGCAATTCATCTCTGGTAATGTTACGATCCAGATGAACGTGATAAATTTTCTTTCTCTCGTAGCTAGGATGCGTTAATTTCTTTGTCAAATTACCATCGTTGGTAAATAACAACACGCCTGTGGTATCTCTATCCAATCTTCCAACAGGATAAATACGCTCCTCACAAGCATCACCAATCAAATCCATTACGGTTTTTCTCCCCGTTGGATCATCCAGAGTTGTTACAAAATCCTTAGGCTTATTCATCAAAAGGTAAACCTTAGCCTCAGCCATCAAACGAACACCATCAAGACGAACATCATCATCCATGCTTACCTTGGTTCCCACTTCGGTAACTGTGATACCATTCACCATGATTTGTCCATCAGCAATCAGCTTATCGGCTTCACGACGAGAACACACCCCTGAATTCGCAATAAACTTATTCAAACGCATCATACCATCAGCCGGGCCATTCAAGCGATTATATTCAAGTTGTTTCTTTTTAGAATATTTACTCTTAACCTGAAATGCCTCTTCGCCCTCAACTCTGTCTTCAGACTTATCAAAAGTTCTTTCCTGACGGTTAGCTTTGTCCCGGTGTTGAAATCTCTTTCTATCCTTATAGCTTCTTTCAGTCCCCTTGTGTGTAAATTCTTCTGGCTCTTGTCGAACGACAGATTTTCCAACACGCAAACCAGAAGGACGTTTTTCCTCTCTTTGAGTTGTTGGTTTATTTTTACCTCTATAAGGTTTTTTATTTTTCTTATGTGTCGATTGAGGTCTTTCCGATGTTCTTGGTGATCTGTTTTCTCTGGCCTCACCAGAAACTGCACGAGCAGTTCTATCAGAATTTTTATTAGAAAACTCAGTCCCTTCACCATCTCTTCTATCAGATGAGTTTGAGGTTCTCTTGAATCTTGACTCAGAAGAACGAGGTTCATCATTTCTTTTAGAACGGAAAGACTGCTTTCCTCTTTGCTTATTTCCGTATTTCTTATCTTCCATTATTTTAACAACTTTTCGTTATTATTCAGCCTACAAAGTTATCAAATATCAGCAAATATCTACTCTATATCAGCGAAAAAGGAGAAACAAGGATAAAGTCGAAATAAGCTTAAAGAAAAAAAATAATCAATTCATACAAATTGTCCTTCTGGAAAGCATATCACAAAGGAGTGAAAAAAATAGAAAAGCAATAAAAACGATAATCTACTTACATTCTTATGTTTTCAATCTAATAGTTTATTATTTTTACATGATTTTCGAAAAAAATCCAGAGAAGGCAAAACACAAACGTCCTTCTCAATAAAAATTGTAATTCAAAAAAAATAAAATATGGCATTAATTAAATCGATTTCCGGTATTAGAGGTACCATTGGTGGACAGGTTGGCGATGGATTGAGTCCTCTGGACATTGTGAAATTTACTGCAGCCTATGGCACCTGGGCAATCAGACGTCACAAAGGTCAGCGTGTAAAAATTGTTGTGGGACGCGATGCGCGCATTTCGGGTGAAATGGTTGATCGGATTGTAGTCGGTACACTAATGGGATTAGGAATTGACGTCGTTGAAATTGGATTGGCAACAACTCCAACAACTGAAATTGCTGTTACCGGCGAGCAAGCTCATGGTGGAATTATCCTAACAGCAAGTCACAACCCAAAACAATGGAATGCCTTAAAATTGTTGAATGAAAAAGGAGAATTCCTAAACGACGAAGATGGAAAATTGGTTTTATCTATCGCCGATAACGAGGACTTTCAATTTGCTGATGTCGACGATTTAGGACAAGTGACTCACGTTAACGATTATAACGAAAGACACATTAAAGAAGTCCTTGACTTAAAATTGGTTGATGTTGAAGCCATCAAAAAAGCCAATTTCTCTGTTGCTATCGATGCAGTTAATTCGGTTGGTGGTGTTGTTCTTCCACAACTTTTAAAAGCCTTAGGTGTTGAAAATGTGATTGAATTGTATTGCGAACCTAATGGTCAATTCCCTCACAATCCTGAGCCACTACCTGAGCATTTAACTGCTATCGCAGATGTCATGAAATCGGGTAAAGCTGATGTGGGTTTTGTAGTCGATCCTGATGTAGACCGTCTGGCAATGATTTGCGAAGATGGCAGTATGTTTGGTGAAGAGTACACATTGGTTGCTGTAGCCGATTACGTATTGGCTAACACGCCTGGTAACACCGTATCCAATATGTCATCGACTCGTGCTTTAGCTGATGTAACGAATGCTCATAATGGCGAATACACAGCTTCTGCTGTAGGTGAAGTGAATGTCGTGACTGAAATGAAAGCTAAGAATGCCATTATTGGTGGCGAAGGTAACGGTGGTATCATCTATCCTGAGTCTCACTACGGACGTGATGCGCTAGTTGGAATTGCTCTTTTCTTAACTCATTTGGCTAAGAAAGGGAAGAAAGTTTCTGAGCTTCGTGCGGAGTACCCAAGCTATTTCATTTCAAAGAATAAAATTCAATTGACTCCTGAAATCGACGTAGATGCGGTTTTAGTAGCCATGAAAGAAAAATACAAAAACGAAAAGGTAAACGATATTGATGGCGTGAAAATCGATTTCGCTGAAGAGTGGGTTCACCTTCGTAAATCGAATACAGAACCTATCATTCGTATCTACTCTGAAAGTAAAGATGAAGCAAAAGCGAGTGCTTTAGCTGAGAAAATCATCTCTGAAATTAAGGAAGTGATTGCCTAGCTAAGTAAGAGATATTTTTATTTTAGAAAGCAGCTGCAAGTTAACTTGCAGCTGCTTTCTAAGTTTAGGGTCGAAACATTCATCCTTCATTCTGGCTAATCTAAATTTACAAACTCAATCTTGCCTGAATTAAAATTGGGGACACATAATCTCTTTTTATCCTTTATAATAAAAATATCAGCAGGCCCATCATGCCCTTCTGAAATTAAGACCGGGGGATTCTTAAATGATGAATCAAATCGATAAACCGCATTACTACCCCACGAAGACACATAAATATTCCCCGCATCATCACCTGCCAAACCATCCAAATTGCTGAGTTCGGTGGTCACCAAATCGCTTAAGGTCGAATCTGAAAGGTTAAATGATTGAATTTTGGCATTATTCCCCCAATTACAAATGAGAATAGAATTCCTTTCCAAATCATACAATAATCCGTTGGGATTCTTAAGATTACTAACCAGGCTTGAATATTTGCCTGTCTTAAGTGATATCTGAAATATAACTCCAGTACTGGTATCAGAAACATAAAGATTTCCCCTATTATCCGTCGTCACATCGTTCATAAATACAGCACCTTCTATCGCGACATTAAAAACGCGACTGCCATCGGACAGTAAAAAGCCCTGCACCGAAGTATTGTTAACAGATACAAGGGTGTCGCCCACAATCAATAAACCTTTGGGAGCATTTAAACCAGATGTTACAAAATTGGTCAGCTCATTATCTGAATTCAATTGTACAATGGTATTCCCCCCTTTATTCGAGATAAAATACCGATCAGCTGCCTGATCGTAGATAATACTTTCAGGATTATTATACGATTGCGACATGGAGATGCCACTTACCAAAAGGAGTAAACTAAAAATAACAAAATGTTTAATCATAATCATTTTTCTAATTGGGTTTGGTTAGTTAACATTAATAAGAGTATCAAAGCTGGATTTACCCTATCCATTTCTATCAATTTAATAATCGTATAAATATATAATGAAGCAAAAGAAGTCCTTAACCTGTTAGAAAGAAAGTCGCATTAAACATATACTTACCCTTATTAACAGCCAAAGCATCTCCTGCCCACCTTTGTTTCAATACGAAATAACAATCCTATATCAACAAGCTCACTTACAATCTGTATTCCTAATTCTTTCCCGTTCATATCACACTTTGATGAACAAGAGTGGCGGTCTATTATCGTCCGAAACACACTTATGCTTTATACTAATTAGCTTGTAATTGCCAGCTGTACAGAACAAAAAAGAGGTGGCGGAAAATTGTAACGAGATGGCGGAATGCCTCAACGGAGTGGCGGAAAATTGTAACGGGATGGCGGAACATCTCAACGGAGCGGCGGAAGATAGCAACGGGACGACGGAATACTTCAGCGGGATGGCGGAAACTTGCAACGGAGTGAAGGAATAAATCAACCAAGGAACGGAAAATCACAACAGAATAGAGCGGTTATTCAACGGAGTGGTGGAAGATTGTAACGGGATGGCGGAACATCTCAACGGAGCGGCAGAAGATTGTAACGGGATAACGAAATACATTAACCAAGTGGCGATGCCAACTAAAGCTTTAACTGGAAAGTACAAAACCTGATACCGCCTGATTAAAATATCAATCGCACTTGAAAGTTGAATTTATTATCCAGATAAGACAATTTACGGTCAAACTGAATAAACGATTCACAACAAACGGATTCCATAAAACAATCCAAATAAATACGGGTAAAAACATATGTACCTATTCGTTACTTGATACTTCTGCCTATTTCCATAAGAATATTATGTATTTGTTTTTCATGCAAAATTACAAACGATTTAAATTTGACGATACAGCCCCTGTTGTCGTTTCAATTTCAAGGCCTTAGACTCTTTTTCCAAAACAAGTCAAAAAGCATTTTTTTTACTTGGATTTTTATTTACTTTTGGCGCAAATGAAGTTCTAAACAAAACTCAATTCTAGTGCTTGGATGCAAGTCATCGTTTAAGACGTTCTTAAACATTGAAAAGCGATCTGACTGCTATAAAAAACACATAACAAATGCCACAAATTTCGGATAAAGGACGCTTGATGCCAGAATCGCCAATTCGTAAATTGGTTCCTTATGCAGAAGCCGCAAGAGCTGCAGGTCGAACTGTATACCCTTTGAACATTGGTCAGCCAGACATTAAAACCCCAGAGGTTGCAATGGAAGCCATTAGAAATTGTACTGAAAAAGTGATTGAGTATTCTCATTCAGCAGGTAATATTTCTTATCGCAAGAAATTGGCTAAGTATTACCAGAACATCGGAATTAATGTTGACGAAAACGAGATGTTGATTACAACAGGTGGTTCTGAAGCAATTACATTCGCGATGATGTCGTGTATGAACCCAGGTGATGAAATTATCATTCCTGAGCCATTCTATGCGAACTACAACGGTTTTGCTATTGCTGCTGGTGTTGTGGTTAAGCCAATCACTTCGAGCATCGAAAACGATTTTGCTTTACCTTCAATCGAGGAGTTTGAAAAAATAATGACGCCTAAAACTAAAGGTATCGTTATTTGTAACCCTAATAATCCTACAGGATACCTTTACTCTAAAGAAGAATTAAATCAGTTACGCGAGCTTGTTCTTAAGCACGATTTGTATTTATTCTCTGATGAAGTATATCGTGAGTTCTGTTACGATGGAGAAGAGCATTTTTCAGCGATGAACCTTGAAGGCTTGGAGCAAAATGTTGTTCTTATGGATTCAGTATCGAAACGTTACAGCGAATGTGGTGTACGTATTGGAGCTTTAATCACTAAAAATAAAGACATTATCAGCACTGCAATGAAATTTGCTCAAGCGCGTTTATGTCCTCCAGCTTTTGGTCAAATTGCTGCTGAAGCATCTCTTGATACACCAGCTGAATATTTCACCGAAGTTTATAACGAATACATCGATCGTCGAAACTTTACGGTTGAAGCCCTAAATAATATGGAGGGTGTGTATTGCCCTACTCCTAAAGGTGCTTTCTATACAGTTGTAAAACTTCCGATTGATGATGCGGATAAGTTTGCTCAGTGGATTCTTGAAGACTTTGAATACAAAAACCAAACAGTAATGGTTGCGCCTGCTACAGGATTCTATGCAACGCCAGGTTTAGGTAAAAACGAAGTTCGTATTGCTTATGTTCTTAAAAAAGAAGATTTAGCAAACGCAATGGAAACTTTAGCTGAAGCGCTTAAGGTTTACCCGGGAAGAACGATCTAAAAGAATATAGATTCAAAAGTAAAGGCTGTTCTTTTGGAACAGCCTTTACTTTTATATCAAATCACAGGCATCAGCAGGCATCCAATGCTTGTCCTTCCCATCCCATTTCACATTACATCCTATTGGATTTGTCAATGGTACAGAAATTGGTTTTCCTGCCAGATACTCATCAATTGCTCTTTCCAAATCTCTAACCTGAACTTTTGAAGTGTCTTTAGGATTATCAACAGCACGCCCTGTATAAATCAACTTTCTCCCTTCATCAAAAAGAAAAAAATGCGGAGTTCTTAAAGCACCGTAGGCCTTGGCGATCTCCTGGCTTTCGTCATACAAATAAACCCAGGGGAAATCATACTCATCCATCCGATCAACCATATGATCATAATCGTCCTCCACATAAGTATTAGCTGAGTTAGAATTGATCGCCACAAATTCAACCCCATGCGGAATGTATTTATCTGCTATTGCACGCGTATCTTCATCGGAACCAATCACGTATGGACAATGATTACATGTGAAAAAAACAACAAGCAATTTCGATGATTTAAAATCAGAAAGCTTGTATGAAATCCCGTCAGTTGCAGGTAGTTTAAAATCTGGTGCTTTATCAGACAATTGTAAAGTAAAAGCCATTTTCAATAAGTTTAGAATAAATAAGATTCAAGTTAAATATTATTTTTAAGGATTCTAAATTATAAACCTCAAATTTAAATAGCCTTCCGATATTTTTATTCGTTTTCAGGATAAAGCAAATACTTCTTTCTGATCAATTTAAATTGATCAAGATTTTCCCGCCAGCTTTTTCGGATCTGATTTTCAGATTCTCCCTGAATAATCTGTTGACGTAAAAGTTTCGTTCCAGCCAATTTCTCAAAAAAAGGATTAAAGAATTCAGTTGAATCTTTCAATTCTGAATAAGCTTTCAAAAGAAATGATAAATCAAGCTGCTTTTTCAATCGGAAAGAATCAATATTAATCGACCTTAAATCTTCACCACGACAAATTTGACCTTTAAACTTTGGATTTCTACTCGCACCAGAAATACTTCTGGGTTTAAACTCAAAATTAGCCTCTCTCATTTTCGGGTGCCCATAAATTTGGAAAGGAAAATCTGTACCCCTTCCTGCACTCACAACGGTTCCTTCAAAAAAGCAAAGCGAAGGATAAAGCTGAATAGATTGATAATTCGGCAAATTAGGCGATGGCTTTACCGACAATTCATATCTCGAATTTCTGCTCCAATTTTCACAGGGAATAACAGTCAATTGGCATTGAATTCCATTTTTCAACCACTTTTCTCCATTAATCATCAGGGCATATTCCCCTATGGTCATTCCGTAAACAATCGGAACAGGATGCAAGCCAACAAACGATTTGCAATCTGATTCGAGAACAGGACCGTCGATATAATGCGCATTCGGATTAGGTCGGTCTAAAACCAATAAAGAAATTTTATTCTCAGTACAAGCCTCCATCATATAATGCAAGGTGGATAGATAGGTATAAAATCGAACTCCAACATCCTGCAGATCGAATACAACCATATCGACATCTTTGAAATCATCCGGGTAAGGTTTCTTGTGTTTGCCATACAACGATACAATAGGTAGATTTGTTTTCGGATCGATACCGTCCTTTACTTTCTCACCTGCGTCAGCATTCCCTCTAAAGCCATGTTCGGGGCTAAAAATTTTAGTCAAATTCATTTTTTTTGACAAAAGGAAATCCACCAAATGATCACTTCCCACCAGGGAAGCTTGATTCGCAACAAGCGCAATCTTTTTATCTTTCAATATTGGCTGATAAACAGAAAAACGTTCAGCTGCTGGCTTTACTTTGCCAGGTTTATTCTGTGAGCAGGCCGTCTGTAAAATCAAAAAACATAAAATAAATGTTAAGAGTTTAGCATTGTTTCGTAGCATTCTTCTAATTTTAGATTTAGTAAGTGTGAAATTACTATTTTTGTATCTAACACAATTAGCAATTGAATTATTATTAACACTTAAGGGTAGTTGATTTGCAAAATAATCTCAGATAAAAAATATCGATTTGAATTTAGAACTACACATAGCCAGAAAAATCACCTACCAGAATAAATCTGACCGCCAGATCTCTCGTCCTATCATCAGCATTGCAACTCTTGGAATTGCTTTGGGTTTATCTGTTATGATTCTTGCGGTTGCCATTGTCACAGGGTTTAAGGCTGGGATTACCGAAAAACTGACAGGTTTTGGCTCTCACATTCAGATCAGCAATTACGACAACAATAGCTCCTTTGAAACTTATCCTATCGATAAGAATCTTATCCCAATTGATCGATTAACACAAATTGAAGGCATTAAACACATACAAACTTATGCCACAAAGCCTGGAATAATAAAAACTGAAAACGAAATTCAAGGAGTTGTTCTCAGCGGAGCTTCACAAAATTACGATTGGGCATTTTTTAAAGATAAGCTCGTTGAAGGAGAGATTATCAATATACTTCCTTCAGTTAAAAGCAACGATATCCTTATCTCAGAAAAACTGACTAATTTACTTCACTTAAAATTAGGGGACAAGCTCACCTTATACTTTGTACAGCAACCTGTTCGTATGCGTCGTTTCACAATCAAGGGCATCTACAACTCCGGAATGGACGAGTTCGATAAACTCTTCGTGATTTGTGACATGCGTCATATTCAAAAACTAAATAACTGGACAAACAATCAGGTGAGTGGTATTGAAATCACGTTGGATGATTTTAAAAATCTAGACGAAACAAAAGAGCTTATTAGAGACAATGTCGCAGGTATATTTACTGATGATGGGTCGACATTCAAAGTCAGAAGTATCAAACAAAATCACCCTCAAATTTTTAACTGGCTTGAAATGCTCGATCTGAATGTTTGGATTATTCTGGCCTTAATGATTCTGGTTGCAGGCTTCAATATGATTTCGGGCTTACTCATTATCATTCTTGAGAAAACCAATATGATCGGGATTCTAAAAGCTCTGGGTACTGACAATTGGTCGGTTCGGAAAATCTTTTTGTATCAGTCAGCCATGATTATTGGAAAGGGGATGATTCTGGGCAATCTTATTGGAATAGGAGTTTGCTTGATTCAATATCACTTCCAACTTATTAGTCTCGATCCGGTAAACTATTATCTGGATACAGTGCCAATAAACCTTGATATCCTTCACCTTCTTCTTTTAAATATTGGAACACTTATTGCCACCGTTAGCATGCTAATTGTTCCTTCGTATTGGATCACCCGAATTACACCAAGTAAAGCAATAAAATTTGACTAAATTAAAATTCAACTGTTGAATTCTTTAATCAATATCAAGTTATAGCCTTATAAATTATTCCTTACCAACAGAAGATTGAATTGAGCTTTTCAGTATATTTAATGGTTGTTTAAAAATACCTTTAGATATGATACATCCCAATTCAATAAATAATATATATCAGTTTGTAGAAGATTTCATAAACGAATTGAAGCAAGGTTTACCTGGAAGTAACGCTCAACAGAAAATGGCCCCTTCCATACGTAATCATTCCAATAAAAAGAACGATCCCAACTTAGCAAGAGACAGTAGTGTTCTTATTCTTTTCTATCAGAAAGGTGATAGGCTATACTTTCCACTTATAAAACGAAGCAGTGGAAATCACAATCATAGCGGGCAAATTAGTTTACCTGGGGGCAAATATGAGCTTAATGATCAAAATTTGATTAATACTGCCATTAGAGAAACTGAAGAAGAACTCGGTCTTTATGGAGATAAAATACATATTATAGGGCCCATAACCGGACTTTATATCCCCATTAGTAATTTCCAGGTTCAGCCCATAGTTGGCTATTACGAGGGAATACCTGAATTCAAAGCCGACAATTTTGAAGTCCATCAAATAATTGAAACCGATATTCAGGAATTATTTAGAGCCGAAAATAAGCACGAAGAAATAATTCATAAAAATGGCTTTGAAATTAGAGCCCCTTTCTATGAAGTAAAAGGGCATAAGCTATGGGGGGCAACCGCCATGATTATTTCAGAACTCGAAGAATTACTCAAGCGAGCTAATCTCATCGAGTGATACTGTATTCTTATAATGTTCGTAGATCGATAAGATATTATTCACATACTTGTATGGCTCTTCGCCACGACAATATCCATATCTCACAACCGGATCTTTATAGAATTCCGGTTTTGATTTATTCAGAAGATAATACGCAACACTACCTTTCCATAAATCCGGATCCTGACCATTTTTCTTCGCTAATCGTCTGGCATCAAGAATATGTCCCAAGCCAACATTATAAGCAGCCAGCATAAATTTTAATTTATCCTTTTTGTCAATTAGAATTTTATCCAGTCGACGACTTAAATATTTCAAATGTTTCACACCTGCCTCTAAATTCTCTTCTGGTTTTGAATCTTCATCCACATCATAACGAAAAGCCGTTTCAGGCATCAGTTGCATTAAACCAAAGGCTCCAACCCAAGACCTGGCATTCGGATTAAAATGAGACTCCTGAGAAATTAAAGCAGACAACAATCTCCAATCCCAGTCAATCAATTTCGAATTCTTTTTAATGAGTCCGTCATATTTCGAAATCTTACCCGATTTTAGGGTGAAATATTCACTATTGTGACGCGTCTCTATGCGTGAGCTTAAGAAATATTTCCGGTAAATTTGATTGTATTTTGCACTCCCTTTAAAGTCCTTTAGCCATTGATTAATTGCTTCCGTCAATTCATCACTTCCCTTTCTGAGTGCCCAAGCCATATCCTGAGGAAAACTAACCTCGGTAGCAATATCAATATTAGGGTAATAATTTGTATTTACAATAGCCACATTCTGATCGGCAATCGTATAATCAATCTCCCCATTAGCAACCATTTCAATCAATTGTTCGACTTCAATATTTTCCATTTTCTCAATATGGATCGAACGACCAATCTCATTGGATAAATTATTCAATCTTTCCACATAAGCTGAAGCTTGTTGAACGTGAATCAACTTATCTCCTAGTTCAAGTTGATTTCGAACAATCGGTAGAGAATCATTCACACTGGCTTTACGCTGGATTAAAACTTGTTTGGATTGACTATGAGGCAGAGTAAAGTTAAATCTGTCTTTTCTGTCTTGAGTGATGGACAGGTTCATACCGATTAGATCAATATCTCCATTTTCCAGGTTGGAAAAGGCCGACGAAAGATCATTTTCAACATTTAATTCTAGTTTTACATCCAGGTGTTCAGCAAGTTCTTTCAATAATTCATACTGAAATCCCATTGCCCGACCTTTATAAATGAAATAGTTTGTCGAATTATAATCAGTGCTCACTCTTAATTTCCCACGAAGTTTAATATGCTTAAGTCCAAGCACAGTCTTATCTGGCTGACGTAATCGTATCGTTTTTCGATTTTGATTACATGTCTGCAAGAAGATCATGAGTATCAGAGGAATGATTAATTTTATATATTTAAATTTAAACATATGAATTTTCTTACCGTTATTTAAATTAAAAAAAAACGGGTACCTAACCAAAAAACGACATGTTCATTGGTCAAAATATTATGATATTTCTAATCGTAGAAAGTCCATCGCAATCCATATTTAAGCATTCCTGGATTGATTGGATAATGAAGAGAGCTGAAGTAGTTTTGACTACCCATTTTAGCATTTAAGTGTTCGTACATGATGAATATACGTGTTCGCTTAATTCTAAAATTGAAATACAGATCAACTTTAGGATAATCACCTAGTTCTCGCTCTTTTTGCAAGAAAAATTGTCCTGTTGATGGCATGTAGTTCGGAACGTTAAAAGAAGTATTGTAATAAACAGAAAAACCTGCTTGTATGTCTAAGGCACCATTAAAAAAAGTGTTTGAATAATAATTATTACTGTAGACAGAAAGATCCGGTAAAGGCAGTATATCTTCGTTAGAACTCTTCTGTCCAACAATTTTCTGACTTAATGTAAACTTTCCTAATCTAAAATCTTTCTCAAGATAAGCCGTTGCAACCTGTACAGACTTACCTGCCTGAGAAACCAATGTATCGTATCCAAAATAGGTGTAATTCTCAATATTATTAATTTGTCCACCTATCTTAAATCCATATTTCTTTATTTGATATTCTAATCCCAGAGATAATTCATTGCTTTTATCCAGGTTTAAAGACCATTGCTGATGATTTCCATAATATTGGGTCATTAAATAATCAGGTCTCTTAGATTTAATCTGAGACGTGATTTTTAGTTGATGTCTGTTAGTCGTATCGCCGAATTGAAGAACCATATCCCCATCAAGTTGATAGTCGTTTTGATTGTATCCTTCAACAACGTAGTTACCCGAAAATTTCCAATTCCAATTTTCTCCCGTCTGGCGAAAAATACTGGCCATCAATTGAGTATTGTGAATATTCTTATCTTTTTGAGAATATTGGTTTTCACCAACAGGCAGACGAAGATTATAAGTGGAAAACTGACTCAGTAAACCTAAACGTGCTCCAAAACTCAATTTCTTATTCTGATTCTCGTTAAAAATCAGATGAAACCCATTCGTAAGCATTTTAAGTGATGTCTCGTCGGCACTTGTACTGTTGTTCAGATATGTATTTGTAAAGAAATCTTGATTAACTGCTGCCTCCTTAAACTTTCGGTTGTCAGATTCAAAATTCAATTCATGAACAACTTTAACAGGATAAATCTGGCTCGTATCAACTCCTACAACAAGCTCCTTAGCGGCTCCCAAGTTGTAATATTGATTAGCGACAAAATTAAAGTTAGCCAGCTTATTCTTCGTTTCAGACAAATTGATGCGAACATTTTCCGGATCAATAACAGTATCCGTTATTTGTTTATCATCACTAACACCACCATTTTCGTTTACCTCAACCTTATTCTGATTCAACACAAAATGAACACCATATCGGCCCTTTTCGTAATTTGAGAATAAATTAAAATCGTAAAGTTTTGTTTTCTGGTTTTGGTATTGTCCTTCGCTTGAAATCAGATTAAAACTAATTCCAACATTCCAAAATGGATTAATATTCTGAGTATGTAAAACCCGAAGTTTATTCTCCGCCTTATCCTTTGATCCGGCAGTTTCATAAAAGAAACTTGTGAAAGGTGTCGTTGTATTAAAGAATAAAATTTCATTGGGCATATTCATATAAGCCTCGAAAGGATTAAAAAACATGAAGGATTCGTCTCGAACACGATCAATAAAAATATTACTCTGATAAGGCGACCCTAGATTTCCTAAATAGGAGTTAGCGATACTTCTTTGATAAATTGGATTGAAGTTATGAATATTCCCCAATAGAGTATCCACATGAAGAATGGATTTACGAGTTCCATAGTCAGATAATCGCCAAGTATTGATGTGGGATTCAACACTATTATAGCCAAGACTATCCATCTCACTTTTCTCACCATCGCGCTTTACTCCATCAGGTCTCAAACCACGTTCTCCTTTGTTTCCTAACTTAAGAGAATTGATTTTAGATTGTGCTGCTAAAGACGAACTTAAGCATAGAGTAAATATGATTAATATGAAAATTTGTTTCATAGCTTGCAAATATAAGGAAAGTGTCAGTAAGAAAATTACTTTTTAACAATTTATCGGTTAAAAAACATTAATACTTGACGAAAAGATGTATAAAACAGATCAATAAAAAGACACCTACACAGCTACTAATCAGATTTTTAGTCATAAATCATATTTAACATTCAAAATAGAAAAACTCAAATAAAAAAGCAATATCTAATCAATGAAAAAATAGGGATAGAATTGCCAATAGAAAATTTATTATTTTACATTCTGTCCGGAATTCACAACAAAAATGTCCATCAGAGATTAGGGCATAAAAAAAGCGTCTTACTCCATGAGGAATAAGACGCTTAAAGGTTGGCATCGACCTACTCTCCCACCTTTCGGCAGTACCATCGGCGCTA
>NZ_SHKN01000008.1 GCF_004217115.1 Ancylomarina subtilis
TATATAGTTTGCATAATATCTGCGTTTTATTAACTTTATGTTCGCTTTGATAAGGCGGTCGTTTTATATCCCGCCGACAACTTAGCAAGCCCGTTGCCACCCATTTAAAAAATACCTCAATATCTATTTGATTAGAGGTGTCAGTATTTTGATTTATAAACATGAGCAATGATTGACTGGACTGTTGCTTATAATATTTGAAATAATTGTAATAAATAGCCTTATGAAACTAACAGAAGAAACTGCTAAAGATTTAATTGAAAGTTTTGATACTCTATCTGAACAATTGAAAGAATTTAGAGAACATTTTAATTTCGGTGTTATAACGGAAAGACAAGAAGGTTTAATATTTAATCTAACCGAGGAATTAAGGGAAAATAGAAAATAATTGATTATGAAGACAATAGTAGTTATTCTCCTAATGTTAATTTCATCTATTTCCTTTGGTCAAAGTGAAATTAAATTAAGTGTAAGACAAATTCAGAACTCATTCAATAATTTGGCAAGAACTAATTCACAAGTAAATAAGATTTTCATATTTGACAATAAGTCAAATGTTAGTGAAAAAGAAATTATTTACGGAGAAAAGATTTCTGATGAAATGAATATTCTTGCTACAGAAGACAATCAGGGTTTGGATGCTATTATCTTAAATTTAAGTGATATTTCTAAGGCTAATAACATTGCTGTGTTTTTTGAATATTGTAATACGATGATTATGGCAGTAGATTCTACATTGTCAAAAGATGAAGCTGAGATTTTATTAAAAGGATTATTTATTCAAGTGAAACATAGTGGTTTTGGTAAAAAATACACCTACGATTTAAATGGTCTAACATACTCAGTATTTGCAGCACCCAAAGAGTTTATTTTTGGAATAGAATAGTGATAGTTCTTATTTTGTTAATGAGCCTTTTTGCTTTTGAAATGTTCTTTTTACTTAACATCATTTGAATTGATTATATGTTTTTATTCTGAAACTCTTGGCAATTAGAATCTAGTAAATTAAACGGGTGGCAACAAAAGCTAAATTTCATGGGCGCTGATAAGCAGTTCGAAAGTTTAGTTCAATTAATAAACACCAGCAAGCCAACTAAATTGGTTTGCTTAAAAATATAAACAAATTAACTCGGCTTGCTTTCGTGAGTTTTGAAAGGTTATCTCTTTTAAATCGCCCACGCAACTTAGCAAGCCCGTTATGGGCAATTTTGAAAATGAGACCCCTGTGTTGCGAAACCTGATAATAAATAATTGAAAGAATGGAAGAATTAGGAAAGAAAATTCCAACAATATCTGCTTTCCTGTTAACAGCTGGTTTTGTTAATAGCTATAGTTACTATACTCATTTTCAAATTAATATTTTTACCTACCTGACAACAGGAGAACTTATTTTATCATTTCTTCCTGTAATAATCCCAATATTTATAGCGATTGTATTTATTCTTTACCATGCCTTTCGAGAAGGGGATAAATTCGAGAATAACATTAAGAACAACACATTCTTAGAAAATAAAGACTTGACATTTTGGGGACCTTTTAAAGATTTACTCAAGCTTATGAAGAGTAAATTTAGGACTTCAGAAAACAAGTGGAAATTACTGTATCATTATGTTTCACAAATATTAGCTAGGATTCTACTTCTAACTATTTTCCTTGGCTTGACATCATATTTTGTTTATTCATTCATTAAAAGACAAGGTTTTCCTTCCGAAGAGCCAATTCCCTTTTTTATACTCAGTGCAATTTGGCTTATTATTATAGCTTTTAAAATGCAGAAATATTTTCAGAAAAGAGTTCCTGATATTTCAGATTTTATGACTCAATCTGTTGTGGTTATTGGATTTTTGAGCATCATCTTTCTGTTTAATTCATTTAGAGCATTTAGCATATTGGAGAACAAACCATCGTATGAAATAGAAATAATTCAAAAAAATCTAAAAATGAAGTCAGACTCTAATATTGTTTATATAGGAAAGACCAAGGAATATATATTTCTAAGAAACCTGGAAGAGGAAAAGAATCTAATCATTGATAATAGAAATACGGAAATGATATTTTTAAAACCAATAGAAAAATAAAAAACTGCCCATAACAAAAGCTAAATTTCATGGGCGCTGATTAGCAGTTCGAAAGCTTAATACAATTAAGAAACAGCAGCAAGCCAAATAAATGGGCTCGCTTAAAATATAAATTTATTCGGCTTGCTTATTTAGCGCTTTGATAAGACTACTCTTTGAAATCGCCCACGAAACTTAGCAAGACCGTTATGGGCAAGCTTGACAAAAACGACAATCAACATAAAGCATGGAGAACACAATCTTTTTCGGGAATGGAATAAATAGACTTAGCCCTGAAAATATATCCTGGACTAACCTTCTAAATGATTTAAAAGAATCAAGAATGTTTGACAATGATGATTTGCCGAACACGATGATTTATGAAAGAATAATTCTTGAAAAGCCCAATAAACATCCAGATGTCTTGCATGATGAGTTTGAAACCAAAACAAAAATCGCAGATTTAATGGATGAAATCACTCCGCATCAAACTTACATTGATTTATTCAATATTAATGCAGAGAATTATTTGACAACAAATTACGATTATGCTTTTATTAAAAGTCTTCAAGAACTAAAGGAAGTGAATTTCCCAATTCATGAATATAGTTCAGAGGATGTTTATAGTATTAGACGCTTAAAACGAATCTCCAATGCAAAAGAGGCAAAAAAGCACTTTTGGCAAATTCACGGAGAAATTCGAAAACCGGCGACAATAATGCTTGGGCTAGACCATTATTGTGGTGAAATTGGCAAAATAGACAGTTATATAAAAGGAAATTATAGATACACAGAAAACAAAGAAACAATAACTGAAATTTCTCTTGCAGATAAGCTTCGAGATAAAAATTTCAGTGGTTCATCTTGGATAGAATTATTCTTCAACTCTAATATTCATATTATCGGTTTTTCTTTTGATTATGCAGAGATTGATTTATGGTGGATTATTAATAAAAGAGCCAGAATGAGAAAAAGTAATTTAGGTTCACAAATTACAAACGAAATAATTTTCTACTGCGATGAGATAAATGAGCATTTAAAAGGAGTATTAAACAGTATGGACATAAAAGTTGAGATTATTCCGACTTCCATCGGGAAAAATAAATACTCGGACTATTACAAAAATTTGACACAAAAACTAAATGAAAAAATAAAGCCAGCCCATAACAAATTGTAAATTGCATTGCGGGTGCAGTGGTGTGCGTTGTCTCTGCTCCTTTCTTGACCGTCATGTCCTACCGGACACTGACGCTCTTCGAAATCCGCAACGACAACTTACAAGTGACCGTTACAAACAATTGGGCTATTTCATGTTCTCGCAGGCAAGCTTGTAGCAATTGCTGTTTTATTGAGATAAATTGGTTGATTAGCTTTAAGCTGTTTTTTCTAAAGAGCTTTTGCTTATGATCACGGAAAAGCATTCCTGCATCAGCCTCATTCGCTTTGTCACGAAATTTGCACAGGTAGTCTCGTGTTATCCAATTTGCTTCATTCTGTTTTACCATGGCAAGCTAAGATCTGGCAAAAGCTGTTCCTTTTAACTAGAAGCCAGTAAGGGCTTCGTTCTTTTGCAAAATGCTGTGACTGTTGAAGGCGGCGCAAATTGTCACTTAGCCAGGGTGCATTTGCAGACAAAAGGTGAGTTAATTAGTAGGCTGCAAATTTCCGCGCCAAAGCTGCTTTTATTAGCCAAATTAGACGGGAAGGTTTTTTCTTACACATGAAGGTCTTCAACAGATTTGTAACATGCGCTATATGCCACAGGCGGTGCTTGTTGTAGGTTTTCGAAAGTTTGTGCTTTTAATGGGCACGGCAAAGTAATAGTTATTGAATTGTTATGGTTAAATTCAAAACTAAAATTGTTATCTTGCCTCTTTATAAAATTTGAAACATAAATCACGTAAGGCGCCTGCAGCACATAGCGCCAACCGTTACCAGTAATGCTATTTGGCAATTGCGAACAAAATAAATATAGATGAGACCAAAAGTATCGATATTAGTTGGATCAGGGTTTTCAATACCAGAAGGACTCCCTAGTGTGGGACAATTAAACCAGAGGCTATCCAAAATTGACGAAAGTGAAATTTTAATACATACTGACCAAACCGCAATTTTCTTAAACGGGCAGAATGATCCTAATCGTTGGTCCAGAAGGGATGAAAGAATCTTTCTTCAAGAATTTTTGGAGTTTTACAATGCTGAAGTATTAAAGAAAACAGAAGAGTTTCATTACGAAACATTTTATGACTATTATTCGGGTTACTTAACAAACCGTGAAAACAAGGAAACCATTGAAGATTTTTATAAAAAGTTTAATGATAGACACACCAAAGGAGCAATTATTTATAGAGACTGTTACAATAGAATTTCAGACTTTAATAGAAGCTTCAATCAACTTTTAGCTTCTCAATTACACAAGAAACAGTATTTCGAGGATGTTAGCACTTTAAATTATCCACCATATGATCCATTTATTGGTTTCTTAAAAGATTTACTAAAAACAAATGATGTAAAATTTCATACGCTTAATCATGATTTATTTTTTGACTGGATCGGTAAAAATCATTCAGATCTCTGGCAACATTTCACCGACGGATATCAACTTGAAGGTTCTCCATTTTATGGAACAGTAAGTTATGATTTTAATAGTGGAACAGATAATAAGGTGCATAAGACGTACTATGTGAAGTTAGAACGTTACACAGATAAGTTCGACAAACCTCTATCTTTATTTAAACTTCATGGTAGCATTTACAATACAATCGTTTATACTCCGCAACCTGATCAACAAAGAATACGTCTCAAAGATAATTATGCCATTTCCCAGTTTTACATGGAAACACCTGACCCAAAAACTGGTGAACCTAAACTTGAATACTTATTGGATGAAGTTTCTCCAGATTTTTTAAGTGGAACTACTAACAAAACAAGATTTTATACTAGAGACCCATATTATAAAAATCTCTTCAAACACTTTGAGAATAATTTATCTGAATCAGAGCTGCTTGTAGTTATTGGATATGGTTTTAATGATGGTGGTATTAATGAATATCTTGAAAAGTACTTTCTATCAAGGGGTAAGCATATGGTTATAATAGATCCGTATAAACCCAAGTCACACTTAATTGAAAAATATTCTGCGACATATATACCTAAAGGAGTAACTCAAGTAACATATCAAGAATATATGGAGCTAATTCCTGCTGAGTTAAACCCTGTAAATAAATAAAATAGGGAGATTAAAGCACAACTGGTAACAAAAGCTAAATTTCATGGGCGGTGGAAATTGCTCAAGAGTTAGTTCAATTAATAAACACCAGCAAGCTACTTAAATTGGTTTGCTTAAAAATATAAACAAATTTACGCGGCTTGCTTTCGTGAGATTTGAAAAGTCGATTGTTTTAATCGCCCACGAAAACTTAGCAAGACCGTTAGGGGTCATTGCCTGACTTTGTTTTTAAATTTTCGCTTCGATTCCAGGCAAGAGAAAGCAAGCTATAGGCAACAGCGGAGGGATTAAAAA
>NZ_SHKN01000009.1 GCF_004217115.1 Ancylomarina subtilis
ATATAGTTTGCATAATATCTGCGTTTTATTAACTTTATGTTCGCTTTGATAAGGCGGTCGTTTTATATCCCGCCGACAACTTAGCAAGCCCGTTGTAGGGCATAAAAACTAACAGACATGGAATTTGCAAAATCATACTTTGGAAAAGAATTAGAAGAACTAGTTTATCAAGACTTAGTCGATTTTTTTATTGAAGAAAAAGATGAATCTGACAAAATTGAATTCAAGGCTTTTTCTGCGAAATATGGAAATTTAAATAAAAACTTAGAAGGAGTAATTAGGGGTATATGTGCCTTAGTTAATTCTAATGGTGGTATTTTGATTTGGGGAGCGCCTGAAGGAACTACTGTAGCAGGTAGAGCAGAGAAAGTTTTTGTTGGTGATTTATCACCAGTGAATGAACGCAAAGAAAAAGATTGGTTAATCAATAAAATATCAGATTCTATAACTCCTTTACCAGTTGGAATAAAAGTGCGAATTCTGGAAAACGAGGGTAATTATGTGTATGTTTTTGAAGCAGAATCAAGTGACTACAAACCACACCAATATAAAAATACATATTTAGCAAGACTTGATGGACAAACGAAACCTGCACCTCATTATTTAATCGAATCTTTATTCAAGCAAATAAAATATCCGAATATTGAGGGACATATTAAGTTGACTCAAATATCGCATGATGGTAATCATTACTTTCTTGATTTAACGATATTCCTTTTTAATTTTTCACAGCTTCAAAATGAAGAGAATATATCATTTAGATTAACTTGTCCTCAAGGTGTGTTTGTTAAAGCAAACAATCCAAACTACGCAAAAATGTACGGTTATCAAGGACATCAACTCATCTTTAATGACTTTAGTTCTGTTTTGCACTTTGGAGCTCCTAATATGCATAGTGAAAGATTGATGTTTAATCCACAAACAACAAGAGAAGTAGATTTACTATTATCCTTTGGAGGTAAAAATTCTCCACTTAAAACGACAAGCTATAAATTGAATTTGGCAAATATTGATTGGAATAATACGAATAATCCAAGATATCTAATTGTTGAGAAAGAGGAAAATAAAACAATGGCTGAAAAGCAAGCCGAACTAGGTACGACTAGAGAGGATTCTTTAAGAAATATTTTGGAGGAATAAATTACGCCCTACAACATTTTGTAAATTGCATTGCGGGGTTTGTGAACGTGCGAGATTTCTCGTCTCACATCAACACTTCCTCGGTTTGACAAGAAAAAACAACGAATATCGCAACGGCAACTTACAATTTACCGTTACAAGCAATTAAAAAAAAGAGATCGATTTTCGTGATTGTCATTTTATAATTAAAAGGATCGATCTCTTTTTTGTGCCCACAGGAAAGCTTGCAGCATTGCTTCTCTCTCATACATTTTTTCTGAAATAGATCCCGGATGTTTTAACCAAGTGAGCCCTGGCTTGCAAACCCGGGCGAAGTGTCCCAACATGCTTGTAACAAAAGCTAAATTGCAGCGGGGGATATATAGTTTGCATAATATCTGCGTTTTATTAACTTTATGTTCGCTTTGATAAGGCGGTAGTTTTATATCCCGCCGACAACTTAGCAAGCCCGTTGGCAACAATGTAGAAAAGCCTCAGCTGATAATGACGGAAATATTGTTGAGTCTCTGATAAAATAAAAAAAAGATTATGTACTGATAGACTGTTTTAAGCTGGGACAACTTGATTTTCTGTTGGCTAAAAAACAAATTAAGAAAAAAAACATTTAACTGATTCTATATGAATTTTCGAAAAGATTTAGAAACTTCTTTATTCTATTTTGGGTTTAGAGTATGTAAAAAGAGAAAAAACTTAAACTTCTTAAAATTAGATGAAAATAATTTTCTCTTGATACAAATATTTGAAAGGGGAGAAACAGCAGATTTAATCCATGCAAAATTCCATTCGGAAGATGATCCTTGCAATTCAGAACCATATTGGGAAGAGTCTTTGAAACTTGGATTCACACCAGAATCAGATAGCCAAATTTTGAGAAATTTTATTAAAGAATACGAAAATAAAAAAAACACTGTTGCCAACACACGCTATATACCATAGGCGGGCAGTGGGTTTTCGAAAGTTTTTTGCTTTTAAAGAGCACCGGCAAGGTAGCCATTTTAGAATAGTTATAGTTAAATATAATCCTAAAATAGCTACCTTTCCTTTTTATAAAATTTGAAACATAAATCAACTAAGGCGCCTACGTTACATAGCGCCATCCGTTGTAAAGCATTCCCCCTATAGTAAAACCATAGATTTTTCAAGTTAACGGTTGAAATTTAGAGGGTGATTTAAAAGTTGAAAATTTACCGTTAGTCAGAATTTTAAAAGAACAGCAATATGGAAAATATAAAAAGTGAACGAATCAGAATTTCATTAATGTTCTTAGTAATGCTGATAGGTTTTATGATTTATGTGATAAGACAGTTTGTTGAACCTGTTGAAATGACAATTGGAGTGTTTAATACGGTTTCTGTTTGGATAGCAGTATCATTATTACCCGTTCTCATTCCGCTTCTGTATGATAATAAAGCGATGAAAATATTGACTCTTATTTTTGGAGGAATGATAATGCTGATTGATATTGCTTTGCCTTTAATGGTAATTATTGGAAATGAAATGAATGAACCAATAACATGGGGGATTATAATGGTTACAATATGTTGCGTTTCTGGTTTGATAGGTATGCTACAGACATTGAACTGGATTAAGACTTCAAGCTGAAATAGTGTATGAAAACGCTTTACAACAAAAGCTAAATTTCATGGGCGGTGATGCGCAGTTTGAAAATTTAGTTCAACTAATAAACACCAGCAAGCCAATTAAAATTGGTTTGTTCAAAATATAAACAATTTCACTCGGCTTGCTTATTTAGCGGTTTGATAAGACAACAGTTTTTAATCGCCCACGCAACTTAGCAAGACCGTTGTGTGCCATATAAACAGAGCTCCCTCAGAATCGAATTGTAATCAAATTAAATATGAATCTTATAGAATTATTTAAAAGTATTGGGACATTCTTTTATTCATCAAAAGAATCTGAATTAAGGGATTTTTCAGAAGAAGAATATATTCAAACATTTGTAGCTAATAAAAAACTTGAGGAGCTTAAAGAAACTTACCAAAAAGCTTGGGAAGCGAAGAATTTTGAAATTGAGAATTATTGGAAACGAGCGAATTATTTTTGGGCATTTCAAGTAGCTTCATTTGCTGGTTATTTTGCTGTATTAAGTTCAAAATCGTATGAGAAAACTCCGCAGATTTTATTTTTTGTAGTTTGTATTGGTTTTATTTCTGCTTTAGCATGGGTTTTTATAAATATTGGAAGTAAGACATGGCAACGACACTGGGAGAACCATGTTGATATGCTTGAAGATAAAGTAACTGGACCTTTATATAAAATTGTTACAGCTAATAAAACGTATTCGGTGTCAAAGATTAATGATATTGTAAGTCGATTCTTTGCGGTAATATGGATTATTCTTGGAATTCAGTATTTCGCAAATCATCTAACTTTCAAGTGGTCTGGAATAACAAATGTGGATTATCTGATTTTATTAAGCTCAATAGCTACTATATATTTTGCAGGAGCAATGATATTTGGTCATGGTAGAGGTCGATTTGGAAGTAGGGATGTGAAATTTTATAAACGAAAACCTCAAGATTAAAATGTGGTCAATTTTTAAAGACTTTATAGAAAATCAATTCATTTCTAGTTCAATAGGATTTGGAGGTTTTATAATGGCTTTATTGTCATTATTTATCCATTATAAAAATAGAACTACTAATAAAAAAACATATTACCTGAACAGAGATAATAATAGGAAGAGTTCTATCGAGTTACTTCATATATCGGCGACACAAGTAGAAAGTTCTATAATTAACAAATTAGTAGTTTTCAATCCCAGTTCAAATGGCCTTATTTTACAGAGTCTACAAGTATTTAAAGAATACAAGAGTAATTTTCCCATATTGCAAGAATATGGACTTATTAAAAAATGGGATAAGGTCAAGTCTACTTGGTGGCCGACTACAGACGAAAGTAATTTAGAACCTAGATTTGTTGAAGATGAGTTTAGAAATTTGTTTGTCAAAGATATTCGATTGATAGTAGTATCAATTGACGGATATATTGATAGAGATTTATATAAATTCCATTTAAAGACAGGTCATGAAGAAATAAGTCGAATTACAACAATAAATGGATTTCAAACTCAATTTGCACATGACTTTTATCGAAAATATAAAAAGGACTAAATGAAATACGGCACACAACACTTTGTATAAGTAATGGCAGGCGATGTGGTAAATATCAAGGATTGTAGCCCGCTCAAACTGCGTAGCGATTTGACAGGAAATTACCACGCAATCTGCCACTACTCATACAATTTACCGTTACCATTCATTGCACTAAACAGATGAATCAAATGACAGCCTATGGAAAAGAGTGTGAAACTATTAATATAATTCTTGCTATGTGCAATTTTTTTGATATTGGATAGCGATCATTTATCAACTAATATAATATTTGGAATGTAAACACATTAAAATAAGATTAATAGGGTTGTTGGTAGTTTGATTTTATAAGTAATTCAAGACGGGAGATTAACTTATCCAATCACTAAGCGAGTTGACTTAAATTTTAGAGCAGGTTATTTGTCTTTTAGAGCAGCTGACTTCAATTTTAGAGCAGGTTATTTGTCTTTTAGAGCAGCTGACTTGAATTTTAGAGCAGTTGACTTAAATTTTAGAGCAGGTTATTTGATTTTGGATGGAAGTGAAAAGAACATAACACGTACCGTTTTGTTTAAATAATTCGAAATATTAGATGGAATAAGCAACGAAATGGTAACAAAAGCTAAATTTCATGGGCGGCGGCGAGTCGTTTGAGATTTAGTTCAATTAAGAAACACCAGCAAGCCATATAAATCGGTTTGCTTAAAAATATAAACAAATTTACGCGGCTTGCTTCTTAGGCGGTTTGATAAGGCAACTGTTTTAATCGCCCACGAAACTTAGCAAGACCGTTAGGGGTCATTGCCTGACTTTGTTTTTAAATTTTCGCTTCGATTCCAGGCAAGAGAAAGCAAGCTATAGGCAACAGCG
>NZ_SHKN01000010.1 GCF_004217115.1 Ancylomarina subtilis
TCATAAGCTTATGGGTAATTAGTATTGCTCGACTTTGACATCACTGCCTTTACATCTGCAACCTATCAACGTTGTCGTCTCCAACGACCCTTTAAAGAAATCTCATCTTGAGGTAGGCTTCGTGCTTAGATGCTTTCAGCACTTATCCCTGCCCAACGTAGCTACTCTGCAATGCAGCTGGCGCCACAACAGATACACTAGAGGTTAGTCCAACCCGGTCCTCTCGTACTAGAGTCAGATCCTCGCAAATTTCTAACGCCCACAACAGATAGGGACCGAACTGTCTCACGACGTTCTGAACCCAGCTCGCGTGCCACTTTAATGGGCGAACAGCCCAACCCTTGGGACCTTCTCCAGCCCCAGGATGTGACGAGCCGACATCGAGGTGCCAAACCGCTCCGTCGATATGAGCTCTTGGGAGCGATCAGCCTGTTATCCCCGGCGTACCTTTTATCCTTTGAGCGATGGCCCTTCCATGCGGAACCACCGGATCACTATGCTCTACTTTCGTACCTGATCGACTTGTAGGTCTCACAGTCAAGCACCCTTGTGCCATTGCACTCTTCACACGATTACCAAACGTATTGAGGGTACCTTTAGAAGCCTCCGTTACTCTTTTGGAGGCGACCACCCCAGTCAAACTACCCACCACACACTGTCCGTCGTCAGACGTTAGACTCCAGATAAGCAAAGGGACGTATTTCAAGGTTGACTCCACGAATCCTGGCGGACCCGCTTCGTAGTCTCCGTCCTATCCTACACATTACTTACCCAAAATCAATGTGAAGCTGCAGTAAAGGTGCACGGGGTCTTTCCGTCCCGTTGCGGGTAATCGGCATCTTCACCGATACTACAATTTCACCGAGCTCATGGCTGAGACAGTGCCCAGATCGTTACACCATTCGTGCAGGTCGGAACTTACCCGACAAGGAATTTCGCTACCTTAGGACCGTTATAGTTACGGCCGCCGTTTACCGGGGCTTCATTTCAATGCTTCTCCAAAGGATAACATCTCCACTTAACCTTCCGGCACCGGGCAGGTGTCAGGCCTTATACTTCAACTTTCGTTTTTGCAAAGCCATGTGTTTTTGATAAACAGTCGCCTGGGCCATTTCACTGCGGCTCCCATTGCTGAGAGCACTCCTTCTCCCGAAGTTACGGAGTTATTTTGCCGAGTTCCTTAGCCATGAATCACTCGAGCGCCTTAGTATTCTCTACTTGACTACCTGTGTCGGTTTGAGGTACGGGCCACTATAACCTGAAGCTTAGAGGTTTTTCTTGGAAGTCAAATTACATGCACTATCCACGCTGCCGAAGCATTGTGGTACTATCAGCTTTCAGCTCAAGATGCGGATTTGCCTACATCTCTCATAGCATACGGCCTTCAACGAACTATTCCGTCAGTTCGCGGCACTTTCATCTCTTCGTCACCCCATCGCAGTTATAGCGGGTATCGGAATATTAACCGATTGTCCATCGAGTTCGCCCTTCGGCTACCCCTTAGGTCCCGACTTACCCTGATCCGATTAGCGTTGATCAGGAAACCTTAGTCTATTGGCGTGCGGGTTTCTCACCCGCATTATCGTTACTTATGCCTACATTTGCTTTTCTAAACGCTCCAGCATGCATTACCACACACCTTCTACGCAGTTTAGAATGCTCCCCTACCAATTACGTATCTTTCAACGTAAGTCCATAGCTTCGGTAGTATACTTATGCCCGATTATCATCCACGCAAGATCGCTCGACTAGTGAGCTGTTACGCACTCTTTAAATGAATGGCTGCTTCCAAGCCAACATCCTAGCTGTCTGTGCAATCTTACCACGTTTGTTCAACTTAGCATACATTTGGGGACCTTAGCTGATGGTCTGGGTTCTTTCCCTCTCGTCCGTGGACCTTAGCACCCACGGGCTCACTGCCAGATATAAGTTATAGCATTCGGAGTTTGTCTGGATTTGATAGGCGGTGAAGCCCTCGCATCCAATCAGTAGCTCTACCTCTATAACTCTTTACTCTGACGCTGCACCTAAATGCATTTCGGGGAGTACGAGCTATTTCTCAGTTTGATTGGCCTTTCACCCCTACCCACAGTTCATCCCAAGACTTTTCAACGTCAACGGGTTGGGCCCTCCACTCTGGATTAACAGAGCTTCAGCCTGACCATGGGTAGATCACCAAGTTTCGCGTCTACCCCCACTAACTTTTTCGCCCTATTCAGACTCGCTTTCGCTTCGACTCCGCACCTGAAGTGCTTAATCTTGCTAGTGAGGAGTAACTCGTAGGCTCATTATGCAAAAGGCACGCCGTCACACCCAAAGGTGCTCCGACCGCTTGTAAGCGTATGGTTTCAGGTACTATTTCACTCCTCTATTCGAGGTGCTTTTCACCTTTCCCTCACGGTACTTGTTCACTATCGGTCTCTCAGGAGTATTTAGCCTTACCAGATGGTCCTGGCAAATTCACACAGAATTTCTCGTGTTCCGCGCTACTCAGGATACTACTAGATGCAGATTGCTTACGTGTACGAGACTATCACTCTCTATGGTCGCTCTTTCCAAAGCGTTTCACTTCACGCACTTTATCATATTGTAGTCCTATAACCCCAGCATTGCCGAAACAATACTGGTTTGGGCTGGTCCCTGTTCGATCGCCACTACTAAGGGAATCACTTTTGTTTTCTTCTCCTCCGGGTACTTAGATGTTTCAGTTCTCCGGGTTTGCCTCCCTTGCGGGATACCTACAAGTAGGTGGGTTGCCCCATTCGGAAATCTTCGGGTTAGCGGTTATTTGCACCTCACCGAAGCTTATCGCAGCTTATCACGTCCTTCATCGCCTCTGAGAGCCTAGGCATCCGCCATACGCTCTTAATTACTTATTATTATGCTTGTTATTTCTATTGCTAAAAATAACCAACGAAATCAATCGCTGTTTTCTTTACTTAGATTACTTCTACTTTTTGATTTTTCAATATGTCAAAGAACTTTTAATACCAAATATGTATCGAGTGGAGAATATCGGAGTCGAACCGATGACCTCCTGCGTGCAAGGCAGGCGCTCTAGCCAACTGAGCTAATCCCCCATAAACGTAAATATGTAGTCCTGCGCAGATTTGAACTGCGGACCCCTACATTATCAGTGTAGTGCTCTAACCAACTGAGCTACAGGACTAAATTAATAATCCATAGGCTTGTGGTTAAACACCCTAACGCTATGGGTTATGGTATATTAAAAGATGAAAGCAAAAATAAAATTAGGTCAAGAAAAACAACCTTATAAGTCAACCATTTTCACAGTTTAACCTATTGTCGTATTATCCATCTCCAGAAAGGAGGTGTTCCAGCCACACCTTCCGGTACGGCTACCTTGTTACGACTTAGCCCCAGTTACCAATTTTACCCTAGGACGCTCCTTGCGGTAACGTACTTCAGGCACCCTCGGCTTCCATGGCTTGACGGGCGGTGTGTACAAGGCCCGGGAACGTATTCACCGTATCATTGCTGATATACGATTACTAGCGAATCCAACTTCACGGAGTCGAGTTGCAGACTCCGATCCGAACTGAGACCAGCTTTTGAGATTAGCATCCTGTCACCAGGTAGCTGCCCTTTGTACTGGCCATTGTAACACGTGTGTAGCCCTGGACGTAAGGGCCGTGCTGATTTGACGTCATCCCCACCTTCCTCTCACCTTACGGTGGCAGTCTCGCTAGAGTCCTCAGCATTACCTGCTAGCAACTAACGATAGGGGTTGCGCTCGTTATGGGACTTAACCCGACACCTCACGGCACGAGCTGACGACAACCATGCAGCACCTTGTAAATTGTCCCGAAGGAAAGACCTATTTCTAAGCCGGTCAATCTACATTTAAGTCCAGGTAAGGTTCCTCGCGTATCATCGAATTAAACCACATGTTCCTCCGCTTGTGCGGGCCCCCGTCAATTCCTTTGAGTTTCATTCTTGCGAACGTACTCCCCAGGTGGATTACTTAATGCTTTCGCTCAGTCACGCACGATGTATTGTGCACAACGAGTAATCATCGTTTACGGCGTGGACTACCAGGGTATCTAATCCTGTTCGCTCCCCACGCTTTCGTCCATCAGCGTCAATAATGGCTTAGTAAGCTGCCTTCGCAATTGGTGTTCTACGTTATATCTATGCATTTCACCGCTACATAACGTATTCCGCCTACCTCAACCATATTCAAGTCCTTCAGTTTCAATGGCAGTTCCAGAGTTAAGCTCTGGGATTTCACCACTGACTTAAAAGACCGCCTACGGACCCTTTAAACCCAATAAATCCGGATAACGCTCGAATCCTCCGTATTACCGCGGCTGCTGGCACGGAGTTAGCCGATCCTTATTCATACAGTACATTCAAACTCTCACACGTGAAAGCAATTATTCCTGTAAAAAAGCAGTTTACAACCCATAGGGCCGTCATCCTGCACGCGACATGGCTGGTTCAGACTTGCGTCCATTGACCAATATTCCTCACTGCTGCCTCCCGTAGGAGTCTGGTCCGTGTCTCAGTACCAGTGTGGGGGACTATCCTCTCAGACCCCCTAAGCATCACTGTCTTGGTGAGCCGTTACCTCACCAACTAACTAATGCTACGCATGCCCATCTTATACCACCGGAGTTTTAAATATCTTACCATGCGATAAAACATTGTTATGCGGTATTAATCCAGATTTCTCTGGGCTATCCCCCAGTATAAGGTAGGTTGCATACGCGTTACTCACCCGTGCGCCGGTCGCCATCTTCCAGCAAGCTGGAAATGCTGCCCCTCGACTTGCATGTGTTAGGCCTGTCGCTAGCGTTCATCCTGAGCCAGGATCAAACTCTTCGTTGTATAAAAAACTTATAGTTAATTCTGCTCGTGGATAATATCTAAGTTATTTCGTAAATCTAATTGACAAGGTTATTATTTCTTGTATTTACCTAACTTTATTCTACTTCCAATATTTTCAAAGAACTTGCGTTCAAAATTTCTTCTCTGTTTTGATGCTGATTACAGCGTCAAAGCGGGTGCAAAGATAACAACTTTTCATTTTAAAAACCAAAACAAAATTGAAGTTTTTTTAA
>NZ_SHKN01000011.1 GCF_004217115.1 Ancylomarina subtilis
CCCATTAGCGCCGATGGTACTGCCGAAAGGTGGGAGAGTAGGTCGATGCCAACCTTTAAGCGTCTTATTCCTCATGGAGTAAGACGCTTTTTTTAGATTTAAATATTATTCAATAGGAAAAAGGTTTCTAATTGAATTAAAATATAAGTCAACCCTGGTGTTGATGACAGTTTCAGGTATCTATAGCAATAGGGTTCCACCTCTTCCCATACCGAACAGAGTAGTTAAGCCTATTAGCGCCGATGGTACTGCCGAAAGGTGGGAGAGTAGGTCGATGCCAATCTTTAAGCGTCTTATTCCAATTAGGAGTAAGACGCTTTTTTTATGGTATAAAGTCAAAAATCAATTAGGAGTTGATAATTACGAATTGCTTCTTCCGTAGATTGGGTTGATAATTGCATCTGAGATGGTCCAGCTAATTCGATCTCAAATCAATTTCTTAATAATTCGAAATTAAAAACCTTTGACATAAGCATTTTGGCTTTATTAACTTATTTTTGTTTTTAATCTTTATAATTTTGTAGATCATTATCAAAACATATCGAATTGAAAGCATTTACTAGTAAAATTCTTATCGGGTTGTTTATTTCTTCCCTAGTTTATTCATGTGCAAACATGGGATATCCAGTTGGTGGACCTAAGGACGAAGAATCTCCTGTAGTTAAAGAAACAATTCCACCTAATTTTTCAACTGAAGTTGAAGGAGGAAAGGTGAATATCTATTTCAATGAATTTGTACAGTTGAAGGAGATTAATGAAAAATTCGTAGTATCTCCTCCTCTTGATAGAAAGCCGACTGTGAATTTACGTGGCAAATCTATATATGTTGATATGGGTGATAGCTTAAAGCCAAATACAACTTACACACTTGATTTTGCAGACGGTATTGCTGATAACAATGAAGGAAACCCTTTAGGTAATTTTCAGTATGTATTTTCTACCGGAAAGAGCCTTGATTCTTTAAGTATACAAGGACATGCCGTAGATGCCTTCACAAGGCTTCCCTTTGATATTATACTTTAAACCTCATAAAACGAATCCTAAATTTGATTTTTTCAAGAGGTTTTTCTTTTTTACCCTATCCGTGCGTCTTCTTTTTATATAATAACTCTTCATCTCAAATTTAAAATCATAGAAAAATGCCTTTATTGAGAAAAAAAAAGAGGCAGAAAATATGCTGATTTACTTTTTCTGAATCTAAGAAATAGCCCCAGGAAAGGCCTGTACCAAGAAATTTAATTTCTATTTATACGAATACTTTAAGCTGGAAAAAATCTAGAGTCTAATTAATCGATCTTTTCCCTTTATAATCCCTCTGGAGATACCTTAGTTTTGGGTCTATAAAAGCAGGAATATAATCTTTTTTGAAAATAATGGATACTGCTTCTCAGCGCTTTAAGATTTAAATTAAAAAAAGTGGATCTTCGCATTAGGAAAGTTGAAATAAAAAGGTCTATATTTGCACTCGCTTTAAGAGAGAGGCGCTGATCTTTGAATCGTTTGTA
>NZ_SHKN01000012.1 GCF_004217115.1 Ancylomarina subtilis
CTCCATCTGCCGTTCCAAAAAATGCATACACATGAACATTACCAGCTGGAACTGGCAAGGTAATTTCGGCTGACTGATCAGAACGAACTGAGGCTGTATTCAAGATGTGAACTCTCTCAGGAGTCATCACCATAAGATGCAATTTATCATCGGCGTTACCGACTCCAGTATCACTATCATCTTTCCAGGACAATTCAATACCCGACACCACATCGGCATCATCCTGAATATTCAAATTCTCCGGAAGTGGCAAAGCTCCCGTGGAAGCATGAAAATCAGAATAATTCACCAATTCTCCACTTTCATCGAAAGCAGGCATATTGGTTTTCACAAAGAGATTGTAACCGGTCATCTTGCCACCGACTAAATTCCATACCGGACGGATTAGACTTGACAGCAATGATGAGGCTAAACTGACTACCGACTTAAATCGGCTTCTCTGTTTTTGCTGGGCTTCGGTATTCGAAGCATTTGGACCTGGAAGCGATTTGATATAATTCACGCCTTTCCATGAGCTACCGACAACGGCGCCTACTTTTCCTGAGAATGGGCCCAGGATCCCTTGAGTGTATTTTCCCATGACATTTTAAATTTGGGTTAGTAATTGGTTAGTTAACATAGAATTGAGACAGGTACGGAGCAGGTACCTACTTGTCCTTACTCCTTTTGTCTCCACGATCACGCTGTTTACGATCGCGTTTTCTGTCTTTTTTCGACCACAGTCGCTTTAATAAAGCAATGACAATAGTCGAAACCGTTCCGCCAACAACTGAAACCATAGCTTCAGTACTATCTAGTGGAATACTTTGTGCCGCATCAAGAACATCGGGCTGAATGCCGATGGATTCTGCCATGCCCATGGTCGATGCAGTGCCAATCAAAAAAGAAGATATATTTTTCATTTTCAAGGACTTTAATGGTTAAACATAGACTTAAAATACATACATTAAAGTCAAAAATCACGACTACACAGCTGATTTACAGCGCATTGCACCCAACTGCATCAAATTGTATAAATAACTGATTATGAAAGCACATGAAATTTTACATCTACGGATAATTCGAGAAGAATTCAGCAGTCAAACCACTGTGGGGAAAATGTATATCGATGGTCACTTTTTTGGTTATACCCTGGAAGATACTGTCCGGGCATTTGGTATCAAAGTGAAAGGTCATACCGCCCTACCTGCCTACCAATATCAGGTGAAATTGAGTTTCAGCCCAAAATATGAAAGGATGATGCCCCTGATCTTCAATCAAAGTGACGGGAGCGTGAATGCTATGGGCATCCAGTTTAAGGGCATTCGCTTTCATGGTGGGAATAGACATACGGATACGGAAGGCTGTATCCTCATCGCCAAACATCGGGTTACAAAAGAGATCATTCAAGG
>NZ_SHKN01000013.1 GCF_004217115.1 Ancylomarina subtilis
AATTTAAAACTATAAAAGACAGGCAAGCAAGGCTCAATTAATACCGCACCCCTAACAAAAGCTAAATTGCAGCGGGGGATATATAGTTTGCATAACATCTGCGTTTTATTAACTTTATGTTCGCTTTGATAAGGCGGTCGTTTTATATCCCGCCGACAACTTAGCAAGCCCGTTACCACACATTATAAAGAATCTACTCATGGAATATCAGTTAATTGAAGAAATAATAAGCCGCAGTCATTCTAACGATTGGAATTCAGCCAAAAATGAGTGGTCTTTTGAATATGTGTACCAAAGCGAAGAAAAAGAAACCTGTCTTTGTGGGCATCATCCAATAATAAATATTTGTGTACTAAAGAATTCTATAAATAATAACGAAACTGAAGTTGGGAATTGTTGTGTAAATAAATTTTTAGGGATAGATGCTGGAACTAAAATTTTAGCTTCAATTAAACGATTAAAGGATGATCTATCAAAAAGCATGAGTTCTGAAGTCTTAGAATACCTAAATAAGAAGAAAGTGTTATCTGATTTTGATTATAAATTTTATTCAGATACTATTCGGAAACGAAAACTATCAGAGAAACAGCTTGCCATTAGAGAAAGGATTAATCAAAAACTAATTGACTTTACTAGCTATGAATTAAATACAAATTTTTCAAGAATTAATCTTGTATTGAAATGGGCTGAAGACAGGAGTTGGTTTGATACTGAATTTGTTCTTTCGTTAAAAAAGAGTTGTGAACGTAAGGGGAAGTTAACTGAGGCGCAGCATACAGCTCTTGAAAATATCATAAAGAAATTAAAAATAGAATAACGTGTGGTAACAAAAGCTATATGTAATGCGGGTTCAGCGGGTAAATCAACCGTAGTTCTCCATTGCAATACCGCCAAATCTTTGATTTGTCAATTTATAATTTGAATTAATGTAAATCAAAGTTTTGGCTAAGTGCGGATTTGAAAGTGAAATGCTTCGAAATCCCGCAAAACACATAGCAAATCCGTTAGGGGTCATTGCCTGACTTTGTTTTTAAATTTTCGCTTCGATTCCAGGCAAGAGAAAGCAAGCTATAGGCAACAGCGGAGGGATTAAA